>NZ_JBIXLP010000004.1:0-104025 GCF_053543535.1 Providencia sp. AGC89 | reverse complement strand
CACAACACCGTAAGACACACGGTAACTAGCCCCAGAAGGGCAATTTTGGCCATTCCTCTTGACTCCTTTTCTAAAAGGAGACAGAATCAAATTGTGAGGGTTTGAGACTGCCTCGGATTAAGATTAACATCTAAATTCGGGGCTTTCGTCTTTTTGGCTTTGGCAAATGCTTGAACCAAAATGATCCAAGCACCCACGGCAATCATAGCAAAGATCCACTCGAAATAAATCTATTTACAGTCAGTTTTTATAATAAAAATATTTAAATTCAATTGGTTATAATGATTTTGATATCATTGGTATTATTATGATTATTGATTGAACTGAAGTAAGAATGGCAAAGAGTGTAGATTCAAAACAGGGTGCTTGTATCACCAACGCACAATTAGAGAGAAATGTGGGGGAAATTCCCCCACAAGACTAGTTATCGCAAGATAACGTCGCTTGAACCAGCGTGCTTCCGCTGCTGATACTGAAAGAGCATAGCCTTTCTTGCATTAACAATGAAAAACACAACACCGTAAGACACACGGTAACTAGCCCCAGAAGGGCAATTTTGGCCATTCCTCTTGACTCCTTTTCTAAAAGGAGACAGAATCAAATTGTGTGATTTGGAAACTGCCTCGGATTAAGATTAACATCTAAATTCGGGGCTTTCGTCTTTTTGGCTTTAGCAAATGCTTGAACCAAAATGATCCAAGCACCCACTATGATAATAGCAAAAAAGGGCTATAAACGAAGTCTTTTTACTGATGATTTTATTTGATAATCATTATTATTCAGTGGGTTAATGTTAGCTGATAACCTATTATGCGATGTTATAAATTTCCATTTAATCTTCTAAATAATCGTTGATCCCATTCGGCAAAACTAGCTGGCTGGCAACATTCCCTGCAATTTCACGACCAACTAAGAGTTCGATTAATTTTAAGGCGAAATCAAAAGATGTTGCGGGACCTTGGCTCGTTAGCAAATTAACTCGCTCATCAAAATAAACTCGGCGGTCAACCCATTTATTGGCTGAAATTTTATCTTTCATGGCAGGATAACCCGTCATATTGCCAAGTGGGAATAGTTGATGGTACTCCAATACAATGGCTGGCGCTGCACAAATAGCTGCGACAATTTTGCCATCAAGATGCATGCGGCGAACCTTTTCGACAACCAGAGGGCTATCACGGAAAGTCTCAGCGCCAGCAAGCCCTCCTGGAAGTACGATTGCGTCAAAAGGTTCATCTGCGACTTTAATTAATGGTGTGTCTGCGACAATTTTCATTCCTCTAGAAGCAGTAACCTGTAAGGAGCTATCCTCAGTTACACTGGCTAAAGTAACATTAATACCGGCTCTGACTAATAAATCTGCGCTAGTCACGGTTTCTATTTCTTCACTACCATGAGCGATGCAAATTAGAACGGAAATCGTCATATTGTTGTTCTCTATTTTTGACTAAATGATAAAGGCGGTCATTTTCAGGAGTACTAAGCCCATGAGCTCGCGCTTGTTTGATTAAAAAACCCGTAATGTAATCAATTTCGGTACGGCGGTTATTGCGCACATCTTGCAGCATAGAAGAATAGTTAGCCGAAGTATTATAAATAATGCTGTATATATACTCAGTTAGCTCTGATTTATCGGTATGTAGCCCTTCTGCTTCCATAACAGCGCAGATTTCATCTATGATTTGTGAAATTTGTTTTGGGTAATCAATTAGCTGCCCATTTTTACAGTCATATTCAACCGTAAGCGGGTTAATCACGCAGTTTGCGATAAGTTTGCGCCAACAGGTTGTTTGAATATGGTTATGCCAAGCGACGTCTGGTAAAGCTTCATGTAAAATATCTGCAATTGGGTAGTAAGCTTGTGCTTGTGAATTAATTGCACCGATATGCGTAATACCATGAGCGACATGGAATACTTGGTTATTTTTTTGCCAAGCAGCGTGTGTTGTGACACCCGCTAAAATTGGGTGGCGTATAGGGGCGAGTTCTTCGATTGTCCCCATTCCATTGTGGAGCAATAAAATTGGCGTATTCTCAGGGATATTACCAAGTAAGGGGAGTAGGGCATCGGAAACTTGCCATGCTTTTAAACACACGATAACAAGCTCACTTGTTTGCAGATGGTTAATATTATTGCAAGGAATAAGTTCTCGGAAAGTACGCCCACTGGGGTCATTAACATCGACAAATAAATCAGACTGAGCAACACGTAACCAACCTTGTGTTTCGTGCCCTTGCAAGGTTAGTGAGGAAAGCCACAATTTACCTATTGCACCACAACCAATTAGGGTTATTTTCATTGTTTCCCCTTTCATATCGGATCTCTAACGTCTTATAAGGTAAGGCGGAAGTGATTTTTTCTTAGTATATACTGTTAATACGTTGAGTTGTAGTAAACGAAATCTAGTGGTCCTTGATAACTTGAAGTAGGGGGAGCAAAGACGGTATTATGCGGGCAACCTAAAAAATAATTAGTCGAGGTTTTAGTTATGCCATCGTTTGATATTGTATCTGAAGTTGAAATGAATGAAGTGCGCAACGCAGTGGAAAATGCACAGCGTGAGCTAACAAGCCGTTGGGATTTCAAAAATGTTGAAGCCAGCTTTGAACTAAATGACAAAAATGAGTCAGTGAAAATCACCAGTGAGTCTGATTTCCAAGTACTTCAGTTAGTCGATATTTTAAGAGAAAAAATGGCAAAACGCGGTATTGATGGTGCGGTATTAAATGTACCAGATGATATTGTACATAGCGGGAAAACCTATAGTGTTGAAGTGACATTCAAACAAGGGATAGATGCTGCTATTGCTAAGAAGATAATAAAATTGATCAAAGACAGCAAGCTAAAAGTACAAGCGCAAATTCAAGGCGACCAAGTTCGTGTGACAGGTAAAGCTCGCGATGACTTACAATCGGTTATGGCGCTCGTGCGTGGTGGTAATTTAGGTCAACCTTTCCAGTTTAATAATTTTCGCGATTAATTATTGTGAAACTTACATGTTAAATAGTTAGCCCATTTATTATGGGCTAACTATTTATTGCTTATTGTGAGTTGATAATCGCTTCGAGTTGTTCCCTGTTAATAATCTTTCTATCAACTTTAACGTAAGCACTTAACTCTTCATCTACAACGAGCGCTTCCATGACTCCATTTTGTGCCTGTAATTTTTGCTCAAGAGCGCGACTATCTTCAATGTGTTTTGGTAATTCGATGCGAATACTGCTGACATAAGGCGGTTGTTGCATTGTTAAGCTAATAACAAACCAGATAACCGTTAAAATTAAGCCACCAATAAAGACAGTGCTTGCCCCTTCAAAATTGTATAACCACCCACCGACAATACCACCGATAGCGACACCTAAAAATTGGCTAGTGGAGTAAACACCCATTGCGGTTCCTTTGTAACCAGCGGGAGCTTCCTTACTAATCAGTGATGGTAAAATGGCTTCCATAATATTAAAGGCAATAAAAAACAGTTGAATACCTAAGAAAATAACCCATAAGTGATTACCTGAAAGCCATAATGTCACTTCAGCAGCAGCGAGCAGTACGATGCAAAATAGAAAGACTTGCTTCATCTTGCGGTATTTTTCAGCATAAATAATGAAAGGCAGTACTGTTACAAAGGCAATTAGCATGGTAACTAGGTAGGCTTTCCAATGATCGGGGGCTAAAAAACCAGCTTTTGTCATAATGAGTGGCAAGGCAACAAAACTCGACATTAACAAGGTATGTAAACATAAAATACCTATATTCAATTTCAGTAATTGTGGCTGAGCAAGAACGGTTTTTAAGTTACCTTGAACAAAGGCTGACTCACGGTTTAAAACATGGGTATTGGTGTCTGGAACAACAAAAATAGTGAGTGCGATAGCGCCGACAGCGAGAAGTGCGATCCCCCAGAATAGGCCATTTAACCCAATCATATGGGTAATAATAGGGCCCAAAACTAATGCGATGGCAAATGTTAAGCCAAAGCTAATGCCTAGAAATGCCATAGCCTTGGTTCGATTTTGTTCGCGGGTTAAGTCAGAAAGTAATGCCATTACAGCCGCAGAAATCGCCCCAGCTCCCTGAAGGGCCCGACCGATAATAATTCCCCAAATAGAATCACTTAATGCAGCAATAATGCTACCGAGAATAAAGATCACTAACCCAATAATAATGAGTGGCTTACGGCCTATTTTGTCTGACATTAAGCCAAAAGGAACTTGGAAAATGGCTTGGCTAAGGCCGTAAATACCGATAGCAACACCAACTAAAAATTCGCTAGCGCCCTGTAAATGCATCCCATAGCTGGTCAAAATGGGTAAAACCATAAACATTCCAAGCATGCGCAAGGAAAAAACAGAACCTAACCCCCAAGTGGATCTAAGCTCTGTGGATGTCATTTTATTATCATTCATTTTTATTCTTCATATTTCGTGCTGTAGCGGTGTTGGCTTCTCTCGGCTCCTTAGGTCACATACTGATGTATGCTCCCTAAGATATCCTCGTTTGCCGCCTTGCTACAACACGAACTATTTTGAATAAAAAAGTGATGTTGTAGCAAAATAATTTAAACCAAACTATCAGTATGTTAGCTGTAGCGGTGTTGGCTTTTCTCGGCTTCTTAGGTCACATACTGATGTATGCTCCCTAAGATATCCTCGTTTGCCGCCTTGCTACAACACGAACTATTTTGAATAAAAAAGTGATGTTGTAGCAAAATAATTTAAACCAAACTATCAGTATGTTAGCTGTAGCGGTGTTGGCTTTTCTCGGCTTCTTAGGTCACATACTGATGTATGCTCCCTAAGATATCCTCGTTTGCCGCCTTGCTACAACACGAACTATTTTGAATAAAAAAGTGATGTTGTAGCAAAATAATTTAAACCAAACTATCAGTATGTTAGCTGTAGCGGTGTTGGCTTTTCTCGGCTTCTTAGGTCACATACTGATGTATGCTCCCTAAGATATCCTCGTTTGCCGCCTTGCTACAACACGAACTATTTTGAATAAAAAAGTGATGTTGTAGCAAAATAATTTAAACCAAACTATCAGTATGTTAGCTGTAGCGGTGTTGGCTTCTCTCGGCTCCTTAGGTCACATACTGATGTATGCTCCCTAAGATATCCTCGTTTGCCGCCTTGCAATAATATTCTTCATATTTCGAGTTGTAGCGGTGCTGGCATCTCTTAGCTACCTAGGTCACATATTGATGTACGTTCTCAAGGATATCTTCGTGTGTCGCTTTTCTATAATTCAATCTATTTTGAATCTTTATAAGTAGAACTGATATTTTTAATGTATAAAATCAATGGATTATAGCTTTTAATAGTGCGTTTTATATCTAGCTTATAATAGCAAGGGGCTATTTAACCATAAAATTGCGTCATAAGGGTAGGCAGAATAAGTAAAAATGGGTCATTAACGCAAGGAATGGTAAATGAAAACGGCGGGGGAAACCCCGCCGTTTAGGCATAGTTATCATCAGTAACTAGAAAAGTTATCTGACGAGAGCTATAACAGTATCGCTTGAAACAATAGGATCAACAGACATCATCACGCTCAATGAGGTTATAGCTACGATTGAGAAGATGAATAATTTTCTAGCCCAAACACGGTCGTCATTTTCGGTTTTAAAACCGGAAATAGCCATACCGAGCCACCACAGGCTAACTGCTGCACCTACGATTAAATACTTATAGCCCGCATATCCACTGATAGCTAACATTAGTGTTGCGACCATGAATGCTAGGATATATAGGAAAATATGTGTCTTAGCGACAGATATCCCCTTGATAACCGGTAACACAGGAATGTTTGCGGCTTTATAATCCTTGAAGCGGAAAATAGCAATGGCATAAGAGTGAGGCATCTGCCACAAGCTGAAAATTAATAGCAGGATCAATGCACCTGTATCAAATTCATTTGTGACAGCGCAGTAGCCGATAACTGGTGGTGCTGCACCAGATAGACTACCAATCAACGTGCCATAAACTGATTTACGTTTCATATAGAGGCTATAAACGCCTACATAAACAATGAAACCGATAACTGCAAGTAGCATTGCCAAAGCATTGGCTGCTACAAGTAGTAGCAGCATACCCGCAATACCTAATACAGTTGCGTAAATCAGGCTAACTTTCGGGTCAATCAGCCCTTTAACTAACGGGCGATTCTTTGTTCTTTCCATGATACGGTCGATATCACGGTCGATGTAGTTGTTAAAAACACAACCAGAAGCCACGACCAGTGATACACCCAGCAAAGTCGCAACGAACAGCGGGTAATCTATCGAGCCTTTAGAGGCTAATAAAAAACCGCCGATCACAGAAATCAAGTTTCCGAATATAATTCCTGGTTTGGTCACTTGCAGGTATTGCTTAAACATATCGGCAACTCTTTAGTCGAGCATCATATTGATGTTCAGGTTGTACATAATCCACAGCGAGCCGACAACAACAATGCCGACAATTAGCATGGTGAACAGAAATGCAACCAGGTTCCAACGCTCATCTGATGAGGTATTCATATGTAAGAAACATACTAAGTGAACCAGTATTTGCACAACTGCCATGCCAACAACAGTCCAGAGGATTGTTGATGTTGACGCCGTGCCTTCCATCACCATCCAGAACGGAATGACGGTCAGGATAACTGATAGAATAAAGCCAATCAGGTATGTTTTAACGCTACCGTGGCTTGCTCCAGTGTGAGCATCTTTTGCATGACTCATTTAAATAGCCCCCAGAAGATAAACAACGGTAAATACACAAATCCAAACCACGTCTAAGAAGTGCCAGAACAGGCTTAGACAATTCAAACGTGTTTTGTTTACATCAGTCAGTCCACGACGAGTAACTTGGATCATCATGATAATAATCCAAATGAGACCCGCAGTTACGTGTAAACCATGCGTTGCAACTAGTGCAAAGAAGCCAGATAAGAAACCGCTACGGTCAGGACCAAAACCTTCAGCAATCAGCTCATGGAATTCATAAACTTCCATGATAACGAAGCCAAGACCTAACAAAAACGTTGCAAACAGCCATAAGTTAACGGCAGCAATCTTACCTTTATGCATCGCAATCATTGCGAAGCCGTAAGTGATACTACTTACCAAGAGTAAGAAAGTTTCGCCTAATACGAACTTCAGACTGAAGATATCTTTACCAGCTGGACCGCCAGCAGTTCCATCGGCCAAAACAACATAGGTAGCAAACAAACAAGCAAACAGAATCAAGTCGCTCATGATATAGAGCCAGAAACCGAATACTTTTGTTCCACCTGCATCGTGGTGCCCATGCTCAGCATGGGCGATATTTTGGTTAGTCATTGTATTAGTTGACATCGTTCACACCTGCCTTACGTAATTCTTCAAAGTGCTTATTCTCGATTTCTTCGATTTCAGCCACAGGTACGTAGTAATCAACATCTTCGTCGAAGCTTTTTGCAATCCAAGTTACGATCATTCCACCGAAACCAATGATTGCCATCCACCAGATGTGCCAAATCATTGCGAAACCTAAAATCAAGCTAAATGCGGCGATAATAACGCCTGCGCCTGTATTTTTCGGCATATGAATTTCTTCATATGAAGTTGGTTTCTTATGAGCAAGACCTTTTTCTTTTAGATCCCACCAAGCATCACGAGTTTGAACATGTGGCTCAATCGCGAAGTTATAGAATGGTGGTGGAGAAGAGGTTGCCCACTCAAGAGTACGTCCACCCCATGGGTCACCAGTTAGATCACGGTTTTCATGGCGGTCACGGATACTCACAATGATTTGGATAACTTGACATGCAATACCGAGTGCGATTAAAGCAGCACCGCCTGCGGCAACGACTAACATTGTATGATAAGTCGGGTCAATATTCTGGCTTAAGCGACGGGTCATACCCATAAAGCCCAGAATGTATAACGGCATAAAGGCTAAGAAGAAACCGATGATCCAGAACCAGAAGGCACGAACACCCCATTTCTCATTCAGCGTGAAGCCGTAAGCTTTCGGGAACCAGTAAGTCATACCTGCGAAGCACCCGAATACTACACCACCAATGATAACGTTATGGAAGTGGGCAATCAGGAATAAGCTGTTGTGCAGAACGAAGTTTGCACCAGGTACGGCTAACAGAACGCCGGTCATACCACCTACAGAGAAGGTGATGATGAAACCGATAGTCCACAGCATTGGAGATTTATATTCGATACGGCCTTGGTACATAGTAAACAGCCAGTTGAAGATCTTAACCCCTGTTGGGATTGCGATAATCATCGTGGCGATACCGAAGAAGGCGTTAACGTTCGCGCCTGAACCCATCGTAAAGAAGTGGTGCAACCAAACGATAAAGGACATAACGGTGATAACGATTGTTGCCCAAACTAATGAGGTATAACCGAATAAACGTTTTTTCGAGAAAGTTGCTGCAACTTCAGAGAATACACCGAACACAGGCAGAACTAGGATATACACCTCAGGGTGACCCCATGCCCAAATCAGGTTGATGTACATCATCATGTTGCCGCCCATATCGTTGGTGAAGAAATGGGTACCTAAATAACGGTCTAACGTCAGAAGAGTCAGCGTCACAGTTAAGATAGGGAATGCAGCAACAATCAATACGTTAGTACATAACGCAGCCCAGCTGAATACAGGCATTTTCATCATCGACATACCCGGCGTACGCATACGGATAATAGTTGCGATGAAGTTAACCCCTGTTAATAGTGTACCAATACCGGATATCTGGAGACTCCAGAGCCAATAATCGACCCCGACCCCCGGATTGTACTCCAAGCCAGATAGTGGCGGATAAGCTAACCAACCTGTTTGTGCGAATTCACCTACCCCTAAAGAGATGTTGATAAGAACAACACCGACTACAAAGAACCAGAAGCTCAATGAGTTAAGGAATGGGAAGGCAACGTCGCGTGCACCAATTTGCAGAGGTACAACGAGGTTCATCAGACCGACAACAAATGGAGTTGCCATGAAGAAAATCATGATAACGCCGTGTGCGGTAAAGATTTGGTCATAGTGATGAGGGTTTAAGAAGCCCTCTTGGCCAGCAGAAGCAAGTACTTGCTGACCCCGCATCATAATCGCATCCGCAAAGCCACGGAACAACATGACCATAGCGACAATGATGTACATGACACCAATTTTTTTATGGTCAACAGAAGTCAACCATTCTTTCCACAACCATTTCCACTTACCAAAGTATGTAATCGCACCGACCAGTGCGAGTCCACCAAGGACAATACCAATCAGTGTGACAACGATAATTGGCTCATGGAGCGGAACTGCATCTAGTGTTAATTTTCCGAACATGCCCTTATTCCTCAGCGCCTGCTGCATGAGCACTGTGGCTCATTTGCATTGAATTGCCTGTAGTTTCTTTATGATCAGTCATTGAATGACCTTCATTTTCTACAGGAGCGTGACCTTTATGGTGCTCATGACCAAACTTCAGAACGATATCTTCATAAAGTTTAGGTTTCACGCTTGAGAAGTAGGTAACAGGAACGTTCATGCTTGGCTTAGCGACTTCGTCGAACGCCTGCATGGTATCCATTGTTTTAGGAGAAGCTTTTACCTTTTGTACCCACTCATCAAAACCTTGGCGGTCAGGAGTTGCAATAGCATTAAACTTCATATCAGAGAAGCCATGGCCACTATAGCTTGCAGAGAAGCCTTTATAAGTACCTGGTTCATTAGCGATTAAGTGAAGCTTAGTTTGCATACCCGCCATCGCGTAGATTTGGCCACCTAATGATGGAATGAAGAAAGAGTTCATCACCGAATCTGACGTGATTTTGAAGTTGACTGGCACACCCGTAGGGAATGCAATTTCGTTAACTGTAGCAATACCTTGCTCTGGATAAATAAATATCCATTTCCAGTCAGCCGAAATAACTTCGATTGTGACAGGTTCCTGATCACTAACTAATGGCTGATATGGGTCCAGCTCATGTGTTGTTTTCCAAGTAATAGTACCTAGAATAATGATAATGATGATAGGAACAGTCCAGCAGACTAACTCTATTTTATTTGAGTGAGCCCAGTTTGGACGGTACGTAGCTGACTTGTTGGATTCACGATATTTCATAGCGAAGATGATCGTCATGAAAATAACAGGAATAACAACAAGAAGCATTAAGCCAATTGCAATAAGAATTAGCTCTTTTTGTTTAACGCCAACGGCGCCTTTTGGATCCATCAACACCATATCGCACCCACCTAATAATAAGGCAGCTACAACGAGTGAGATTGCTCCGATACTTTTTTTGTAGTTCATAAGTCTCATCCACGACCCCAAATGACAAAGATTCTAATTGTCGTTTCATCAGTGCGGGCATTTTACGGTAAGGTTATGCGAGTGTAAATGATTGTAAGGCAAAGAAACGGAATTGTTAGCTCTTTATGTTAATATGATCACATGTAAAGAACTTATAAAGAAAAAGTTAAAATTGATACGTATTATAAGTATATATTGATAAAAGCCCGCTAATACTAAATTATCTTAGTAATTATTCAAAGAAAAATATATACAAAAGAAGCATAAAATCAAGCGAACTGATATGAATGATAAGTAAAATGCTAAGGGAAGTTACGGTTTTTATTGCTGATAAAACCATTTTTATGGTTTTATCAGCAAAACAGTAAAGAAAAATTATTACTTTACTGATAAAAAAAGAAAAATAATTAAATGCTAATGCAATTTTCTGGAGCGCGTTAGAATGTATACTTTAATGTATAAATGATTGCATCTTGGTAAAAAGTATCCCCTAACTTATTGTCAGCATAGCGATATTGCACACCCGCAGATAAGTGCTTGGTTGCATTCCACCAAAAAGCGACCGCCCCATTTATGCCATCGCGTTTGCCACCGTTATAGCGTTTATTTCTTGCAAATTCCATTTCGTGCCAGTTGGTGATCATAAAGTTTTCTTCTAACACGTTGAAATTATAACCGGCAACCCAACCTGCGACATAGCCATTATTTCCGGAATAGAATGTTTGGTCTGTATAATTCAATGCGATAAACGGTTTAAACCACAAGTCACCAAATGCGGTGTTATAACCGATACCATATAGCGTATTGACGTCATGGAAGTTGCCACCATATTTAGCTCCCGGCAATGACCAAGTTCCATAAACATGACCATACAAATTAAAACCCGTATCACCTAAATAGTAACGACCAGTTGTTTTAATGGTATAGCGGCGATTACGTCCGGAATCGGTGTGCTGAGAGTGGAACGGGTTTTCTAGATCAAAAAAACCATATAATTCACCCCAATTAAAATTAGCTCCTCCCTCTAATTCAATATAAGCAAAGTCTTTTTTACGCGTAGTCGTTTCTGTTTTTGTTTCAGTACGATGTGACCAATCTAAATAGTTTACATTGATATCAGCAAAGCCATTTTGATAGCCAATAAAATCGTCAGAATATGCCGTTCCGGCTATAGATGCTAAGGTTGCTATGCAAATGATTTTTTTCATAATAGATTATTTTCGTTTAATGATTAATAAGGTTGGGTTGTACGCTATCTGTTAACGCATTAGACAGTCCGCCTTTAACTTGTGATATATTAGTCTTTAAAATTGCAATTAAGAAATATATTTCAGTGTTATGGTGATCGTAATCACGATATTGAATTGGATTTAGTTAAATTTGCTATTTGGGTCTAATTTAATCAACAGATCAGATTCCCTAAACTAATAAGTTCTATTTAGGGAATTGATTTAATGGATGAGGGGGATTTAATGAAGGACTAGGATTGAGACGTTTTACGGACAGCTAGAAAATCTAAGCTACCACCTATAATTAAACTGATAGCGCCAATACTAATACCTGTATTAAATATTAGATTTTGATAACTAGGGAGAGCCAACCAAAACTCAATTTGTGTTGTAAATAAATACAGTTTCATGCCACTAAATGAGAACACAAGTAGCGAAAGCAGCCAAATAGATAGAAAACTGACCGCAGTAATTAGAGCATATACGGCAAAGCGATAACCTTTGGCATATAACTCACGGCGCTGAAATAAGCCTGTAGTCTGTGTGTAAACCAAAGAGGTTCGGCAAGCTAATAATAGTAAAACCCCAGGAACAGCCACACCAATTGAAATTAGGTAGAAAAGCGGCCAGCCATAATTACTGACAAAAATACTAGCAATTGGCCCAATATATACACGCCCTACAGCAGAAAGCGCTGAAAGCAGTGCAAATTGCGTTGCTGACAATGATTTATTACACAATGTCATTAACAGGGCAACAAATGCAGCTGTTCCCATACCAGAGAAAATATTTTCAAGAAAAATAATTGAACCCATGGTGAGAATGTGTGGAGGTGTGATTGCTAAAAACCAATACCCTATATTTGACCCGCCTTGCAGTAACCCAAAAAGAAACAGAGCCTTAAATAAGCTCATGTTTTTCATTAGGTACCCACCTAAAAGCGCCCCAATAATGGTTGCTGCCATCCCAACCGTTTTATTGACAGTGCCAACCTCACTTAAGCTAAAGCCTAATGCATTCAATAAAAAGTTAGTATTCAACGCCATTACAAAGGCATCGCCGAGTTTATAAAACACTAACAGTAATAAAATCAGCCAAGCATTGTTGCGGCTAAAGAATTCAGCTAAGGGTTCGTAGATGGCTTTTTTTAGGGATGTGGGAGGAGCAGTATCTTCTTCAGGTTCTTTGGCTAGCAGTGTTGCGATAACACCAATAACCATTAACCCTGCCATCAGTAGGTAGAGTTGTTTCCAGGTTAAAAACTTATCGGCTAACCAAAGTGCAAGCCCACCAGAAACGAGCATGCTGATCCGATAGCCCATCACAGAGGTCGCAGCGCCAATTCCACGTTCTTCTGCACTGAGTAAATCGGTTTTATATGCGTCAAAAACAATATCTTGGGAGGCAGAGCAAAATGCAACAGTGACAGCTAACGCAGCAAGATACCATAAGTGTTCAGAAGGATTCATGAAACCCATCGCGGCAATACTGATAATTAACAAAATCTGAGTTGTTAATAACCACCCACGGCGTCGGCCGAGGAATGGCGGGGTATAGCGATCCATCATAGGGGACCACAGAAACTTCAATACATAAGCTTGACCGACTAATGAAAAGAAACCAATGGTTCTGATATCAACATTTTCAACAGTTAACCAAGCCTGTAAAGTACCCGCAGTAAGTGCTAAAGGCAGCCCTGAGACAAAGCCTAAAAGAATTAAAGTAATATTATTGGGTAGTGTAAAACGAGGCATAATCCCCTCTAGGCCTAATGTTATATTGCTGCAATACATTGACTGGGGAGACATTGCACTGCGGAGCTAGTCGCCGCGCTAGGCTACCCAAGTCATGGTGATTAAAACTTGGATAGCTTAATACGTTATAGTGTAGATTGCCCGATTAATAGCGTGAATTCTGTCTGATAAAATCGGTGATTTCTTGGTCTGTAGCCATATCTGCAATTAAATCAGCTAATGCACTATTGATAGCAGTTTCTATTTTGGCATTACTCGCAGCCAACAATTCTTGCGTATTAAAGTTGCGCGTGAATGAACGCGTTTTGGTCGAACCATTCGGTGCTGTAGCTATAATACTAACGCTAGAGTTGACGGTAATATTGTGGCGTAAACTGCCTTCAGCAACTTTAGTCTCTAATTTATTCAATTGAACCACTAAATTCACATTTGCAGGCGATGTCACCATGAAGCCGCGCGCTGCCATTTGTTTTTCTACTGCTTCTTGCATGAGGTAACGCGGGTCACGCGATGGGTTAAGCACGACTAAGCTACCATTACGATTCACTTCTGCTAAGGACTTATTAGTGCGGTTATCAACACTACTGACACTAATCGATGTTGCATTTAATGTCGGGTTTTTAGCAGGTAAAGCAATTTTCGGTTCAAGTGATAGCGTGTTGCTGCTAGTTGCACATCCAGCGAGCAGGAACAACGCAACAAGTGGAAAACACAGTTTTTTTAACATAATTTTTCCCAGTTCATCTTTCCTAATTGAAAATGTTTCGTTATGGTGCGGGTAGCCGTTATACAATATAGAATGTTGTGGTTTATTTTCCCTGAACGGTTAGACAACATTTTTAAAAAAAATTCGCACTAACGTATCGCTATCATAACATTGCCAAATCATAATCGGGTATTTCTATAATAAGAAGACAACATTAATTAAGATGTGCAATATAGTTTACTGAACTTACCAATACTAGAGAGAATCACAATTTAAGGAGTATTTTATGGTCGCTAATGCATTGCAAAGTATGCAAGATCGAGTGAGCCAAAAATTACAAACTGCTTTTGAACCTTCACATTTAGATGTGATCAACGAAAGTCATCAACACAATGTATTACCGGGTTCAGAAAGCCATTTTAAGGTAGTTTTAGTCAGCGATAAATTTGAGAATAAACGAATGCTTGCTCGTCATCGTGAAATTTATGCTATTTTAGCCGATGAATTAGCGGGGGGCATCCATGCTCTTGCTTTGCACACTTATACACAAAAAGAATGGGATGAGCTTGCCAATACGGCATTAAAATCGCCAGCCTGTCGTGGTGTTGGTGGAGTAAACCGGTAATTTTTAGTTTCAGTTAATAGACTGAAACTATTCTTTTGATAATTTATCATTCCTATGATGGGTTTGATGAGTATTTTTTCTTCAAATTTTGAAGGGAAATAAAAAATTTAGTCAGAAAAGTCACAAATAAAGAGGAAAAATCGCTTCTTTTCTCAGCTTTTCTCGACTCAGGGCGCATGCATCGGTATAATGCTGCGTCTAATTTTCAGTAAGGTTTCGGGACGCTTCTGATATCAGGGATGACCGTTATGAAAGTAACGCCCCCGGTTCTGGAAGGGAGACAGCCAATATGATTTAATGGCATAACTCTGGAGTAGACCGATCACTAAGATTTATTTTGAGGTAAGAAGATGCAAGTTTCTGTTGAAACGACTCAAGGCCTTGGGCGTCGTGTAACAATCACCGTTCCTGCCACTGATATTGAAAAAGCAGTAAATAGCGAGCTAGTCAGCGTTGCTAAAAAAGTGCGTATTGATGGTTTCCGTAAAGGGAAAGTACCAATGAACATTGTTAAACAACGTTACGGTGCGTCAGTTATGCAAGACGTTCTGGGCGATGTTATGCAACGCAACTTCATTAACGCTATTATTGAGCAAAAAATCAACCCAGCGGGTGCGCCTAGTTACAAACCAGAGCAACTCGAAGACGGTAAAGATTTTGTCTATTCAGTTGAATTCGAAGTTTACCCAGAAATCGAATTAACAGGTTTAGAAACGATTGAAGTTGAAAAACCGGCTGTATCTGTAAAAGATGAAGATCTGGAAAGCATGTTAGAAACTCTGCGTAAGCAACAAGCGGAGTGGAAAGAAGTTGAAGCAGCAGCAGAAGCTGATTCTCGTATCACTATCAACTTCACTGGTTCTATCGATGGTGAAGAGTTTGAAGGTGGTAAAGCAGAAGACTTCGCATTAGTTATGGGTGAAGGTCGCATGATCCCAGGCTTTGAAGAAGGCGTTGTTGGCCACAAAGCTGGCGAAGAGTTTGAGATTGAAGTTAACTTCCCTGAAGATTACCACGCTGAAAACCTGAAAGGTAAAGCAGCAAAATTTGCTATCGTTCTGAAGAAAGTAGAACAGCGCGAATTACCTGAATTCACTGAAGAATTCATTAAGCGTTTCGGTATCGCTGATGGTTCTTTAGATGGTCTGCGTGCAGAAGTTCGTAAAAACATGGAACGTGAACTGAAAAATGCAGTTCGTAACCGTGTGAAGGCTCAAGTATTAGAAGGTCTGATCAAAGCTAATGACATCGAAGTTCCAGCAGCGGTTGTTGATGGTGAAATCGATGTTCTGCGTCGCCAAGCTGCACAGCGTTTTGGTGGTGATGAAAAACAAGCGATGGAATTACCACGTGAACTGTTCGAAGAACAAGCTAAACGTCGCGTTGTTATCGGCCTGCTGTTAGGCGAAGTGATCAACAAAAATGAGCTGAAAGCTGACGAAGATCGCGTTAAAGCGCTAATCGAAGAGATGGCATCTGCATACGAAGATCCAGCTGAAGTTATCGAATACTATAGCAAAAACGAAGAGTTAATGAACAGCGTTCGTAACTTAGCTTTAGAAGAACAAGCCGTTGAAACTGTACTGGCGGTTGCTAAAGTGACAGAAAAAGAAACTAACTTTACTGAGCTGATGAACCAAGTTCAAGCTGGTTAATTTTTTTCTTGCTGTAGAAAATAAAAAACCCGTAGTGTGTTACTGCGGGTTTTTTGTCAATTAAAGCCGTTAAATTAACACTTTTGTGAATTTAGCTAGGTTAGCCTTGAAAATCACATTTAAACCCTAATTATATTATCTATACTTCAAGTAGCATGAATGTGCTCACTATACTTCAAGCTGTAATGTGGTTGATTATGTTTATACATACTAGTTACATACAAATGTGCACTCTAAGAGGCTGATTGGCTTGTGGTCTAGCTACCACGTGAATGATTTAGAGTATAGTTTTTGATTTGCGAAAAGCTTTAATTGAGATTTGATTTATTTTAAATAGCTTAACATTGAAGAAAGTGCTGATATCAGCCTAACGGGTTATTTCGCAAATTTTGAAAATCAGGTAAGGTTTTCTAATGGGATAATCCGTGTAACCTAATTAACTTGTGTTAAACTATTTTCAACAGCGTCTTGTTTACTGCAGCATATTTAGCTGCATTTTCTTCTTAATTTTTATCTGTGACGCGGTTAAATTTTAGCTAAACTAAAAATAAGAAGATCGCAACAGGTTGCAGGCACGGTCTTTTTTTAAGGCAGATGTTTTAAAGACAGTTGTTTGTGGCACGATCTCTGCTCTATATAGCGGACAGAAAGCAAATTAGGCGCAAGCACCAGAACGTTTTTAATAGGAGATTTCGATGTCACATTTTGGCAGTCAGGAACAATTAGCATCCCAAATGGCACTTGTGCCAATGGTCGTAGAGCAAACCTCCCGTGGTGAGCGCTCATATGATATTTACTCACGTCTATTAAAAGAACGGATTATCTTCCTGACAGGTCAAGTGGAAGACCATATGGCGAACTTAATCGTCGCTCAAATGTTATTTCTTGAAGCAGAAAACCCTGAAAAAGATATTCATCTGTATATTAATTCACCTGGTGGTGTGATTACAGCAGGAATGTCAATTTATGACACAATGCAATTTATCAAGCCTGATGTGAGTACTATTTGTATGGGGCAAGCATGTTCCATGGGGGCTTTCTTATTGACAGCAGGTACGAAAGGTAAACGTTTTTGTTTACCTAACTCACGAGTCATGATCCACCAACCATTGGGTGGCTACCAAGGCCAAGCGACAGATATTGAAATTCATGCTCAAGAAATCCTCAAAGTGAAAGCACGTATGAATGAGCTAATGGCTCAACATACTGGGAAATCTATTGAAGAAATTAACCGTGACACGGAGCGTGACCGTTTCTTATCGGCTAATGAAGCAAAAGAATATGGTTTAGTCGACCAAATTTATAGTAGCCGTTAATGGGTCAACTTTTGGTATAATTAGTTTATACCATAAACTATTTTAAGAAATTGCGGCTTTGTTTTTAGCTTTAATTAAGAAAAACAAAGCGGTATAGATAAAAGTGAGGTCAACTGATGACAGAGAAACGCAAAGAGGGGACAGGCAAACTGCTTTACTGTTCTTTCTGCGGAAAAAGTCAGCATGAAGTTCGTAAGCTGATTGCCGGTCCGTCAGTCTATATTTGTGATGAATGTGTAGATTTATGTCTCGACATCATCCGTGAAGAGATCAAGGAACTTGCACCGCATCGCGAGCGTAGTGAATTGCCGACTCCACATGAAATTAGGCAACATCTTGATGACTATGTTATTGGCCAAGAAAAGGCAAAAAAAGTCTTAGCTGTTGCGGTATATAATCACTACAAGCGCCTACGTAATGGCGATAAAACCAGTGATGGTGTTGAACTAGGTAAAAGTAACATTTTGCTTATAGGGCCAACAGGTAGCGGTAAAACTCTCTTAGCTGAGACATTAGCTCGTTACTTGGATGTACCGTTTACAATGGCTGATGCAACAACATTAACTGAAGCTGGTTATGTTGGTGAAGACGTTGAAAACATCATTCAAAAGCTTTTGCAAAAATGTGACTATGATGTTGAAAAAGCACAGCGTGGAATTGTATATATAGATGAAATTGATAAAATTTCACGTAAATCAGATAATCCATCAATTACTCGTGATGTTTCCGGTGAAGGTGTGCAGCAAGCGTTACTGAAACTTATTGAAGGGACGGTTGCGGCGGTACCACCACAAGGTGGTCGTAAGCACCCTCAACAAGAGTTTTTGCAAGTTGATACATCAAAAATCCTGTTTATCTGTGGTGGTGCATTTGCCGGTTTAGACAAAGTCATTGGGCAACGTTTAAACACGCGTTCTGGTATTGGCTTTGCTGCGGAAGTTAAAGGTGAATCAGAGAAAGCAACGGAAGGTGAATTGCTGACTCAAGCAGAGCCAGAAGACTTAATTAAGTTTGGCTTAATTCCTGAATTTATTGGCCGTCTGCCAGTTGTTGCAACGCTGACAGAACTAAGCGAAGAAGCATTAATTCAGATTCTGCAAGAACCAAAAAATGCCTTAACCAAGCAATACCAAGCGTTATTTAGCCTTGAAGGGACTGAACTCGAGTTTCGTGAAGAAGCATTAAAGGCAATTGCGAAAAAAGCAATGGCACGTAAAACGGGTGCACGTGGTTTACGTTCTATTGTTGAAGCGGCATTGCTGAATACTATGTATGACCTTCCTTCAATGAGTGATGTTGAGAAAGTTGTTGTCGATGAAAATGTAATTAACGAACAGTCTGAACCTTTGTTGATTTACAGTAAACCTGAGGCTCAAGCTTCTGGCGATAACTAATCCTTAATAAACGTTCAATAATTAATCAAACAAAATGAGGGGTTTCCCTCATTTTGTTTTTTATGTTCAACTAGCTATTGAATGCTAAAATCTTGTCCCCATATAGTTTATATTCTGAGGTGTGGTTTCCTTGTTTTAGAAAGTAATTTTAGAATAAGAAACAGAAACCCTTAAACTAGCGTGAGCTAAACGAAGAGAGAGCTTTATGAATCCTGAGCGTTCCGAACGCATTGAAATACCAGTATTGCCTCTGCGTGATGTAGTGGTATACCCACATATGGTGATCCCACTGTTTGTTGGACGTGAAAAATCCATTCACAGTCTGGAAGCAGCGATGGATCATGACAAGCAAGTGATGCTGGTTGCGCAAAAAGAAGCCTCGACTGATGAGCCAGGGGTGAATGATTTATTTGCTGTAGGTACTGTTGCATCCGTTATTCAGATGCTGAAACTACCTGATGGCACCGTTAAAGTCCTCGTTGAAGGGCTAAAACGCGCACGTATTACGAGCTTGACTGATAATGGCGAATATTTCTTAGCACAAGCGGAATATTTAGCCCCAGAACAAGATACACAAGCTGAAAACGTAGTTTATGACGAAACAACCGCGGGCTCTCAGTCATCAAGTGTACTTGATGAAAAAGAAAACGAAGTTTTATATCGTACTATTGTTAGTCAGTTTGAAAGCTACATAAAACTAAATAAGAAAATACCACCTGAAGTACTAACGGCATTGCATGCGATAGAGCAAGATCAGCTAGATAAACTAGCGGATACCATTGCGTCTCACATGCCATTGAAATTAGCTGATAAGCAGCGTGTTTTGGAAATGGCAAATATTGCTGAACGCGTTGAATTCTTGATGGCAATGATGGAATCAGAAACTGAATTGCTGCAAGTAGAAAAACGTATCCGCAATCGCGTTAAAAAACAGATGGAAAAAAGCCAGCGTGAGTACTATCTGAATGAGCAAATGAAAGCTATTCAGAAAGAGCTTGGTGAAATGGACGATGCGCCAGACGAGTATGAATCGCTAAAACGTAAGATTGAAGAAGCGAAAATGCCAAAAGAGGCACAAGAAAAAGCCGAAGCTGAGTTGCAGAAGCTGAAAATGATGTCTCCGATGTCTGCAGAAGCTACAGTTGTTCGTAGCTATATTGATTGGATGGTACAAGTACCATGGAATAAGCGTAGTAAAGTTAAAAAAGATTTAGTTAAAGCGCAAGAAGTGCTAGATACCGATCACTACGGCTTAGAGCGCGTGAAAGATCGGATTTTAGAATATCTGGCAGTACAGAGCCGTGTTAGCAAAATTAAAGGGCCAATTCTTTGCTTAGTTGGGCCTCCGGGCGTTGGTAAAACGTCATTGGGCCAATCCATTGCGAAGGCAACAGGCCGTCAGTACACTCGTATGGCTTTAGGTGGGGTACGTGATGAAGCAGAAATTCGTGGTCACCGCCGTACTTATATTGGTTCTATGCCGGGCAAACTTATCCAAAAAATGGCTAAAGTTGGGGTGAAAAACCCGCTATTCCTATTGGATGAAATTGACAAGATGTCATCTGACATGCGTGGCGACCCTGCTTCTGCATTGTTAGAGGTCCTTGATCCAGAACAAAATATTGCATTTAATGATCACTATTTAGAAGTCGATTATGATCTGTCCGATGTTATGTTTGTTGCGACGTCTAACTCGATGAATATTCCGGCGCCATTATTAGACCGTATGGAAGTTATTCGTCTTTCTGGTTATACAGAAGATGAAAAACTGAACATAGCGAAAAAACATCTATTGTCTAAGCAAATAGAACGTAATGCTTTGAAAAAGGGTGAGCTTACTATTGATGATAGCGCCCTAATGAGCATCATTCGTTACTATACTCGCGAAGCTGGTGTACGTGGTTTAGAGCGTGAAATTTCAAAACTGTGCCGTAAGGCAGTTAAAGCTTTATTAATGGATAAAAAGCTTAAGCATATTGAAATTAATGCAGACAACCTGAAAGACTATCTGGGCGTTCGTCGCTTTGATTATGGCCAAGCAGATACTGAAAACCGTGTAGGGCAAGTTACTGGTCTTGCTTGGACTGAGGTTGGTGGTGACTTACTTACCATTGAGACCGCCTGTGTTCCAGGTAAAGGTAAGTTAACTTATACCGGTTCTTTAGGTGAAGTGATGCAAGAATCTATCCAAACGGCATTAACCGTAGTTAGAGCTCGTGCAGAAAAATTGGGTATTAATAGCGATTTTTATGAAAAACGCGATATTCATGTCCATGTTCCTGAAGGCGCGACACCGAAAGATGGTCCAAGTGCGGGGATTGCCATGTCAACGGCATTGGTATCTTGCTTAACGGGTAATCCTGTTAGAGCAGACGTGGCTATGACAGGGGAAATTACATTAAGAGGGTTAGTTTTCCCAATCGGTGGCTTAAAAGAGAAACTATTGGCGGCACACCGTGGAGGGATTAAAACCGTATTAATCCCTAAAGAAAACGAACGTGATTTAGAAGAAATTCCTCAAAATGTGATCGCTGATCTGGAAATTCATCCAGTAAAAACTATTGAAGAAGTGCTTTCTTTGGCTTTAGTTAACCCTCCATTTGGGGCTGAAGTTGTAAAAAATAAAGCTAAAAGAGTGAGCTGAATCAAGAAGTTTGTATAAAATTAAGGCTGATAGCTAATTTAGGGCTTGTCAGCCTTTTTTTTCATAGCTACTTTAGCGATGATTCTGATAATTGTTTGTATGTAATCTGTTCTCTTGCCATTGGTAATCAGGATTGATATAACGACTGCATCATTAATTAACTATACTAATAACCGTTAGAGTTAATTAAGAGATTTATAGTCCAACTAATATGGGGATGATAAGAGTGAATAAAGCTCAACTGATTGATCAAATCGCTTCTGATGCGAATATTTCTAAAGCTGCAGCAGGTCGTGTTGTTGACGCGTTCGTCGCTACTGTAACGGGCTCTCTTAGTAAAGGGGACGATGTTGCTCTAGTTGGCTTTGGTACTTTTTCTGTTCGTGAGCGTGCAGCACGTACAGGCCGTAACCCTCAAACGGGTAAAGAAATTAAAATCGCTGCGGCGAAAGTTCCAGCTTTCCGTCCAGGCAAGGGTCTTAAAGACGCTGTTAATAGCTAATTAGGTATTTAAGTTTGTCTTTCTTGCATTTTTGCGAAAACTCAAACTGACGGAATGTCTTTAATCAGCTAATATATAAGCGCACCATGTAAATGGTGCGCTTTTTTTTCTTTCTGAGTTAAGATTAGCGTATTATCAGGAAATTGAATTCAACAAAGCGGAGTTAAGCCTTTTTATGATGGAAAATTTACGCACAAAGGCAAATAGTCCTTTGCTCAAAATAATACTAGCGCTGATAATCCTTTCATTTGTGTTAGGTGGCGTTATGATGGGCGGCATCGGAGGCAATAGTGCAAATAATGCAGCCGAAGTTAACGGTCAGCCAATTAGCAGGGAACAGTTGCAGCAGGCCTTTCAGCAGGAACGTCAGTCATTGCAAGAATATCTGGGAGATAAATTCTCAGAAGTGGCTAGTAACGAAGAAAGCATGAATTTGCTGCGCCGCCAAGCACTTGATAACTTGATTAACAATGAATTGATTAATCAATATGCTAATGAACTAAACCTGTCAGCAAGCGATCAGCAAATTGAGCAATCTATATTCTCAATGCAAATTTTCCAAACAGATGGTCGATTTGATAGCGAAAAGTACCGTGAGATTTTACAGCGTTACAATATCAATGCAGATAGCTTTGCAGCACAAATTCGCCAAGACCTTACACGCGCACAGTTAGGTAAAACCTTTACCGGTACAGATTTTGCTTTGCCATCTGAGGTTAAAGCATATGCACAACTGTATATGCAAGAACGTGAAATTCGTACGGCAACGTTACCTTTAGCTGATGTTCAAGGTAAACAAACCGTTTCAGACGATGAATTAAAAGCTTATTACGATGCTAACCAAGATAGCTTTATTTCACCTGAAAAAGTGAAAGTAAGCTATGTTGAAATGGATGCGGCATCTATGCCAGCAGCAACAGTATCTGATGAAGATGTGAAAGCATATTATGAGCAAAACCTGAAAAACTATACTCAGGCTGAGCAAAAACAATATAGTATGATCCAAGTAGCTTCAGAAAAAGAAGCAAATGATATCCTAAATGAACTAAAAGCAGGGGCTGATTTTGCTGCCATTGTAGCTGAAAAGTCGACGGATATATTCAGCGCTAAACAAAAAGGTCTTATTGGTTGGATGGAAGCATCATCAACACCAAGTGAGATTGCTGATGCAAAATTAACTGAGAAAGGCCAACTTTCTGCCCCAATCAAGTCACAAAATAACTATATTATTTTCCGCTTAGATGATATTAAGCCAGAATTAACTAAGCCTTTTGAACAAGTTAAAGAAAGTATCAAAAACAGTTTACTGCAAGATAAAAACATCAAACAGTTCTATGACTTACAACAAAAGGTTAGTGAAGCAGCAACAAATGATATGGAATCATTAGTTTCAGTTGAATCTGTTTCAGGTTTGAAATCAATCACAACGGATTGGTTTGACCGCAATAATCCTCCGGCGGCACTTAACTTCCCGAAAGTGATTAACGAGGTATTTAGTGATCGCTTAGTTGATAAAAATGGTTCTAAAGGTATTAACTCAGACGTTATTAACGTAGAAGGTGACCGTGCATTTGTTGTACGTGTTACAGAGTATAAGCCTGAAAACATTGAACCTTTTGACACTGTTAAGCCTGAAATAGAAGCTTTAGTTAAACGTCAAAAAGCAGAAGCAGAACTTAAAGCAACGAGTGAGAAACTACTGGCTGAGCTGAAAGCAGGTAAAGGCGAAGAAGCTCTGAATGCAGCAGGCATTAAATTTACGGATGTTCAAACAGTTTCACGTTTGATGCCACAGACTGCGATTATCAATGCATCAATGGAAATGGCTGAACCGGCTGAAGGTAAACCAAACTATGCCATTGCACGTGATGAATCTGATAATTATGTGATTATTCAGTTAGATAAAGTCACTTTAGGCCAACCAACGGAAGATGAGTTAAAACAGCTGTCACGTGAATACCAAGGGGCGATGAGCTCTGCGGTTAACGAAGCTCTGATGCTTAACTTACGTGAAAATGCAAAAATTGAAGTGTTGAATATGGAATAATTGCGAGAAGCTTCGCAATTTAATTTGCAACATTATAAATGAAAGGTCACCTTTGGGTGGCCTTTCGCATTTAAATAACCCTCTGAAAGATTTCATTGTTTTTCTTTGTCATTGTTACTCCTCAACACACACAGGAGAATCATTATGTTATGGAATACAGTGATGAAACATGGGGCTAATACCGTACTTCTTCTTTCTCTATTAGGGGCTTTTACTTCTTTTTCTTTAGCGAAAAAGATTGAAGCGGAAAAAACCACAACAGCACTTGTGCAAAAAAAAGCGTCAAATGAAAACTCACAACTCATATCTTCAGAGCAATCAGACAAAGTCAATATTAATTCAGCAAGTGTAGATGAGCTAGCACAAAAGCTGAGTGGCATCGGCAAGCAAAAAGCGAAAGCAATTGTTGAATATAGGCAAAAGTATGGGGCTTTTAATTCAATTGAAAATATTCTAGAAGTTCAGGGGATAGGGCCCGCATTTTTAGAGAAAAATAAAGATAAAATTGTACTGTAGTTGAATATTCCCCATACATTGTGGTTCATTCAATTGTATGGGGATACCATTTTAATGGTGGGTAATTGAGCTGTAATATTAATTTATTGTAAATAATTTGGGAGCTAGATCTTATTTCTGGTATTCATTCAGCATATTTTCCGTACATTTGTTATTTTTATGTTATCTAAAATTAAACTGGTCGGAGTAGTTAGAATGACAACACATGTCAAGATCCATGGTTACCATATTGATGTTTTCCAACATGTTAATAATGCACGTTATTTGGAATTTTACGAAGCAGACCGTTGGGAATGGATGAATAAGCGTAATTTCATTAATTGGGCGATAAAAAATAATCTAACTATGGCTGCGGTGAATATTAACGTAAATTATATCCAAGGAGTACTGTTAGGTGATGAGCTTACTGTTGTAACGCGTATGGATAAAATAGGCTCTAAGAGTGCGGTGTGCTATCAGCAAATTATCCGTAATAACGCGGGGGGAGCAGAAGTGGTATCTGACGCTTATGTTACGTTTGTTTTTATCGATAATATAACTAATAAAGCCATTGTTATAGATGATGAGTTACGTGAAAAACTAGCATCGTTCAAATCAGGGACTGATGATTTCATTCAGAACTAGCCTACCTAAAAAGTGGTTAGGCAGGCGTATCTCTGTTCGGTTTAGTTTGTTTTTTGTTGCTGCTGTTTTAGAGAGAGCATGACAGCTTCTTTGTCATCTAAATATTCATGTAAGCCTTTGCTTCGTAGGTGGCATGCAGCACATTCACCACATCCGTCACCTTGAATCCCATTATAGCAAGTGAGTGTTTGCTTCCTAATGGTCTCAAGGTGGCCATAACTGTCGGCAAGAGCCCATGTTTGGGCTTTATTCAGCCACATTAATGGGGTTTCAAAACGTATATTTTTAGCGAGCCCAAGGTCAACCGCGTGGTTAAGGGCTTTGACAAACTCATCTCGGCAATCAGGGTAACCGGAAAAGTCAGTTTCACAAACACCAGTAATGACGGCTTCAGCTTGTACTTGGTAAGCATATATTGCCGCTAATGTGAGAAATAAAATATTACGACCGGGTACAAAAGTACTTGGCAGACTGCTCGATTCGCTTTCTGTAAAATCAGGCACAGGGATATTATCCCGAGTTAAACTACTGATCGCTAACTCATTGAGTAAGGTCACATCTAAAACCTTATGAGCATTGGCACCAAGTGATACACTTAACTTTTGTGCAACTTCGATTTCAAAGCGATGACGCTGCCCGTAATCAAAGGTAACACAATGCACTTCGTCATAGTTTTGTAAGGCCTGAATGAGGCAGGTTGTTGAGTCTTGCCCTCCGCTAAAGACCACCACTGCACGTTTCATAGGGACTCCTTGGTGATATCACGTTGCTTAAAAAGAGTATTAATTCTCTGCTTTCATGTTAGCGACACTGTAATTTAATTAACAGTTCTATTTTTATAAATTTCCATTGATTAGCGTGCTATTTGTACTCTTATTTGGTTATCTGGGTAAAATTCTTCTATAATAATGTCAATTGGTAACATTTTTATTGTTTTTAAATGATGAGATTTTGCTTAATATTGGTAATTCAAATAATAGAAAGATAAAAGAGCATTTCCACCTAAGCCATGAGGGCAATTATGTTAGATAAAATAGACAAAAAACTGCTTTTTTTATTACAAAATGACAGTAGTCTATCTTTAAATACCCTGGCAGAAGCTGTCAATTTAACCTCTACACCATGCTGGAAAAGACTAAAACGACTCGAAGATGATGGTTATATTCGGGGTAGAGTAACGTTATTAGATGGTGAGAAACTTGGGTTAGGTTTAACTGTCATCGTAACAATTAAAACACAGCACCATAATAGTGAATGGTATGAACAGTTTGTGTCTTTCGTGAGTCAACTTCCTGAAGTGCTAATGTTTTATCGCATGGCTGGTGAATATGACTATCTTATGCAGGTAGAAGTTCACGATATGAAATCCTACGATTTGTTTTACAAAAAACTGGTTAATGGGGTACATGGCTTAATTGATGTAACGTCCAGCTTTGCGATGGAAAAAATTAAATATACTACGGTGCTGCCAATCCCCGATTAGCGCAATTTTGTTGGTAAACGACACGAGCGTTTCAGTTATGTATAAATAAATTAACATTATCCAAGGCAGTAATACGTGCGATTATTTTCACAACTAAGTTGGTATTTTTTGAGCGAATGGAAGCGCTATTTTGGCGCAGTTTGCTTTTTAATTATTATTGCAATTCTACAACTGGTTCCGCCGCGCATCGTGGGTGTCGTGGTTGATGGCGTAAGTAAAGATACTATGCCTAAAAAACAGTTGGTGACATATATCTTATTAATGCTGCTTATTGCATTGGTTGTTTATGGCCTGAGGTACGTTTGGCGACTATGGCTATTTGGGGCATCTTATAAGCTGGCAGTTCAATTGCGCCAAAAATTTTATCGACAATTAAGCTTACAAAATCAACAGTTTTATCTTAAATATCGAACTGGGGATCTAATCGCTCGTACAACAAATGATGTGGATCGTGTGGTATTTGCTGCTGGAGAGGGTGTTTTAACGCTAGTAGACTCATTGGTTATGGGGTGTGCAGTATTAATCATGATGAGCGTTGAAATTAGTTGGCAGCTCACATTGCTTGCGCTTATTCCGATGCCGATCATGGCAATGGTTATTAAGCGTTACGGCGATCAGCTCCATCATCGTTTCAAGCACGCTCAAGGTGCGTTTTCATCTTTGAACAATCACGCACAAGAGAGCTTAACCAGTATTCGTATGATCAAAGCGTTTGGCCTTGAAGATCATCAGTCGAATCAATTTGAACAAGTGGCAACGGAAGCGGGGCGTCGTAATATGCATGTTGCGAAAGTCGATGCTCGTTTTGATCCAACAATTTTTTTAGCGATAGGCATGGCAAATTTGCTCGCTATTGGTGGCGGAAGTTGGATGGTGCTAAATGGCACTTTGACTTTAGGTGAGTTAACTAGTTTCGTGATGTATTTAGGGTTGATGATTTGGCCAATGTTAGCCCTTGCTTGGATGTTTAACATTGTCGAACGAGGAAGTGCGGCTTACAGCCGTATCTTAAGTTTATTAAATGAGCCTCTCGTTATTCAAGATGGTTCCCATTCATTACAGCCTGAAAAAGGGCCGTTGGATGTGAACATAATAAGGTTTAGTTACCCAGAAACAACGCGAGTCGCATTACATGATATTCAATTTAACCTGCAACCAGGGCAGTTTTTAGGTATCTGTGGGCCAACGGGGGCGGGGAAATCAACATTGCTGGCATTATTACAACGTCAGTTTGATATCACTGAAGGGGCTATTTGTTATCAAGGGCAGCCCTTGTCTGAAGTATTACTAGATGAATGGCGCGCAAGGCTATCGGTAGTAAACCAATCTCCATTTTTATTTTCAGAAACTGTCGCAGGGAATATTGCTCTAGGAAGACCAGAAGCTAGCCAAGAAGAAATAGAGCAGGCGGCTCGGATTGCTTGTGTACATGATGATATTTTACGTCTGCCTGAGGGGTACTTAACCCAAGTCGGTGAGCGTGGAGTGATGCTTTCTGGAGGGCAAAAGCAACGGATCTCAATAGCACGGGCTATCTTACAAAATGCAGAAATACTTATATTGGATGATGCGCTTTCAGCAGTAGATGGGCAAACAGAGTTTACTATTTTGCAAAATTTAAGCCGCTGGCGACAAGGGCGAACCTTAATTATTAGTGCTCATCGCTTATCTGCATTGGTTGAAGCCGACAATATTATAGTGTTATCCCAAGGAGCTATGGTTATTCAAGGTAGGCATGAGGCGTTAATTAGCCAGACTGGTTGGTATAAAGATATGTATCATTATCAACAAATTGAAGCTGCTTTGGATGGTGATTTATGAGCCAGAAAAAACCACTTTGGCCAGCATTGAAGCGCTTATTATCTTATGGCAAAGCATACCGGGGTACAATGGGAATTGCCATTGCTATGCTATGGTTAGCCGCGATTGCAGAAGTCAGTGGGCCGCTATTGATCAGTTATTTTATTGATAATATGGTCGCGAAAAAGCAAATCATTATGCCATTGACGTTATATATGGCTATTGGCTTTATATTGCTTCAAGTTATTGCTGCGTTATTACATTATTATCAGATTATTTTATTTAACAAAGCATCAGTGGGGGTTGTGCAAACATTACGAACTGATGTGATGAATGCTGCCTTGCGACAGCCACTAAGTGCATTTGATAAACAGCCTGTTGGCCAGCTAATTTCACGAGTGACTAATGATACCGAGGTGATTAAAGACCTGTTTGTCATGGTCGTGCCAACGGTTTTTCGCAGTTTAGCACTGATTTGTGCCATGTTAGTTGCGATGTTTTCATTAGAATGGAGAATGGCATCTATTGCTGTGATGATTTTCCCTGCTGTATTTGTGGTGATGATTGTTTATCAGAGGTTGAGCACACCGATAGTACGTCGTGTTAGGTCTTACCTTGCTGATATTAACAACGGTTTTAATGAAGTGATTAATGGAATGACCGTTATTCAGCAGTTTCTACAGCAAGCAAGGTTCGGGGCAAAAATGCAAGAGGTCAACCAAGACCACTATTTTGCACGGATGAAAGCTTTAAAATTAGATGGTTTGTTACTAAGACCATTACTGAGTTTATTTTCTGCATCAGTATTGTGTGGGTTGTTACTACTGTTTGGGTTTGAAGGAACAACGACGATTGGTGTTGGTGTTTTATATGCATTTATTAATTATTTGGGGCGATTAAACGAACCATTAATTGAATTAACCTCTCAACAATCCATGCTACAGCAAGCGGTTGTATCAGGTGAGCGAGTTTTTGAATTAATGGATAGCCCACAACAGGGTTATGGCGAAAGCCTTGTCCCATTGCAAGGTGGCTCAATTACCATTAACCACCTATCTTTTGCCTATCGTAATGACAAAATAGTGTTGCAAGATATCAACTTACACGTACCTGATAATAATTTTATAGCTTTAGTTGGTCACACAGGAAGTGGTAAAAGTACTATTGCTAATTTAATTATGGGTTATTACCCATGGCAAAAAGGTGAGATCCTATTAGATGGGCGAGATTTAAATTCATTGTCTCACCATGTATTAAGAAATGGTATTGCGATGGTACAGCAAGACCCTGTCGTACTTGCAGCTTCATTTTTTGACAATGTGGCGCTTGGGCGTGATATTAATCAAGAGAAAGTCTGGGATGTTCTTGAAATTGTTCAACTTGCAGAGTTAGTTCGCACTTTACCTGAGGGGTTAGACACAGTATTAGGTGAACAAGGAAATACCTTATCTGTAGGTCAAAGGCAGTTATTAGCGATGGCTAGGGTGCTGGTGGTGACCCCGAAAATTTTAATCCTAGATGAAGCAACTGCAAATATAGATTCAGGGACAGAGCAAGCGATACAAAAAGCGCTTCGAGTGATCCGTCAACATACAACACTGGTGGTGATTGCCCATCGTTTATCAACGATAGTTGATGCCGACCAAGTTGTTGTGTTACATCGTGGTGCAATTGTTGAGCAAGGTCAACATCTACAACTTTTACAACAAAAAGGGCGTTATTATCAAATGTACCAGTTACAACAAGTTGGGGAGTCGTTGAATGCCCTCAGTGATGCTGAAAAGGAAGTTGTAACCAGTTAATTATTCTGCACCATTATAATGCACACCTTAAAACCACTCAGCCGAGTGGTTTTTTATTTTGTCTTTTCTTTTTGATTTTTAAGCAAAAAAACATTTTGGCATAAGTTTTGCTCTGACGTCAGTACTGCTCGCTAAATTGAGTGGGTTATTGGTATGACTTATAGGAGTAAATATGAAATACATCATCGCAATTATTAAGCCATTTAAATTAGATGAGGTTCGAGAAGCGCTATCTGATGTTGGTATTCAAGGGCTTACCATTACTGAAGTTAGGGGGTTTGGGCGGCAAAAAGGGCACGCAGAGTTATATAGAGGAGCTGAATATACTGTTGATTTTTTGCCCAAAGTACGAATGGAAATAGCGGTGTTAGATGAACAGTTAGAGCAGGTCATTGAGACCATTGAGGGTGTTGCTTGTACCGGACAGGTAGGGGACGGAAAAATATTTGTTTTGCCTCTAGAGCAAGCTGTACGGATCCGTACGGGTGAAAAACAAGATGAAGCACTGTAGGAGAATGACGATGCGTAAATGGTTCCTAGTCGTATATATATGGGTATTAATGGGTTTTCCAATGAGTGTGTTTGCTTCGCCAAAAGAAGTCGATAAAGCCGATAATGCTTTTATGATGATAGCTACTGCATTGGTTATTTTTATGATTGTACCGGGTATTGCACTGTTTTATGGTGGGTTATTAAGAAGTAAAAATGTGCTTTCTTTAATGGCGCAAACAACGGTGATCTTTGCATTGGTATCTGTTATTTGGATTGTTTATGGTTATAGTTTGGCTTTTAGTGAAGGAAATGCTTTTTTTGGTGGTTTTAACCAAGTGTTACTTAAAAACATTTCAGTAGAAAGTTTATCCGGTTCAATTCCCCAGTTTGTGCATGTGGCGTTTCAAGGTGCATTTGCATGTTTAACTGTTGCATTAGTTGTTGGCGCATTAGGAGAACGCATTAAATTTTCTGCCATTCTCATTTTTACCGTTATTTGGACTACATTTGCTTACTTACCTATGGCTCACATGGTCTGGGGAGGCGGTATTCTTTCTCAAGATGGTGCGCTTGATTTTGCAGGGGGCACTGTTGTACACATTAATGCCGCTGTTGCAGGTTTAGTTGGTGCTTACTTACTTGGGCATCGAACAGGATTAGGAAAGGAAGCAATTAAACCTCATAACTTACCGATGGTATTTATGGGGACATCTATTTTATTTGTTGGGTGGTTTGGCTTCAATGCAGGGTCGGCGGGAAGTGCAGATGGTATTGCTGCTCTGGCATTTATCAATACGATTGCGGCAGCGGCTGGAGCAATCCTGTCTTGGACATTTGCCGAGTGGATTTTTAGGGATAAGCCCTCATTGTTAGGTGCTTGCTCTGGTTGCTTAGCGGGGTTGGTTGGTGTGACTCCTGCCGCAGGAACTGTCGGGGTTGGTGGGGCGCTAATCATCGGTTTGCTTTCTGGGATCGCCGGCTTATGGGGCGTGGTCATTCTTAAACGTTGGTTAAAAGTAGATGATGTTTGTGATGTTTTTGGTGTTCATGGGGTCTGCGGTATCTTAGGGTGCTTGTTGACAGGGGTATTTACTGCCAGCACATTAGGCGGAAGTGGTTATGCAGAAGGAATTACTATGATGAAACAAGTTGGTATTCAAGCTGTTAGCATTTTAGTCTGTGTGGTTTGGACTGCGATTGTTGCCTTTATTGCTTTTAAGATAGCAGCTAAAACATTCGGTCTAAGAATTACAGTAGAGAAAGAAAGGGAAGGTTTAGATATAACTTCTCATGGTGAAAGTGCTTACAATTAAACAAGTACGGCACGATATGATAATGCTGAAAACAGGATAAATACTGTGTTCTATTCGAATTGATAATGGCAGTTTATTGTTTGCTGCCATTACCTTTTCTTTTTTAGTCTGTAAGTATTCACTTACTTTTTTACTGCGGATTAACGAGGTTGCCTGTGACGTATCACACCTTCTTGAACCGCTGTTGCGACTAGCTCCCCTTGGGGACTATAGATTTGGCCTTTTACAAAACCTCTCCCACCTGATGCCGAAGGGCTTTCTACGGCATATAACAACCAATCATCAATCTTAAATGGGCGATGAAACCACATTGAGTGGTCGATAGTCGCTACTTGTAAGTCGCGTTCCATAAACCCTCGACCGTGTGGCTGTAAAGCGGCAGGTAAAAAGTTATAGTCAGAAGCATAGCCAAGTAAATAGCTATGTAGAGAGGGTAAGTCGGGCAATTGCCCTTTGGCTTTAAACCAAATATAGCGAAATGGCTCCTGAGGTGGTGCATCAAATGGGCTATAAAATTCCACTGGACGGAACTCAAAAGGCGTTGGGCGAAGGGCGTATTTCTTAACTGATTCGGGGAGTTGATCCGCTAAGCGCTGTATAATATCGTCTTGAGAAATTAATTTTTCTGGTGGTGGAACGTCTGGCATTAGGTTTTGATGATTATAGCCTGTTTCCTCAGACTGGAATGAGGCAGTCATAAAGAAGATTGGTTTTCCATTTTGGATAGCACTGACACGTCGGGCGCTGAAGCTTCCACCATCACGCAGTATCTCAACATCGTAGATAATAGGGCGCGAGCTATCACCAGGGCGTAGAAAATAGCTATGGAAAGAGTTAATAGCTCTATCTTCTGGTATGGTTTGCTTCGCAGCATACATAGCTTGTCCGACAACTTGTCCGCCAAAAACTTGTGGTAAACCAAGGTCTTCACTTTGTCCTCGAAAAATACCTTCTTCAATCTTTTCAAGCTCAATTAGGCTAATTAAGTTCTTTAATTCTGGGCTCATAGTTATCTTCGGTTCACTTGGACATAATTAGATATTGGTATTTTCCCATTATTTACTTTAAATAGGTAGGATGATTGTGCGTAGAAAATTTTAATTCACTTAATGTTACATTTTGAAATATTAATTTATTATTTTATTTATATTGGTTATACTTCACCCTATTCCCATATCTAAAAATGATGTGTTTATTTCTCTACCATAAATGTTTTAAATAAAACATAGGCTTACAGGTAATATCTATGAGTTTCTTTCGCCATATAGTTAGCTTATTGGTCGTTTTGACGTTGATTGGCTGTGAAGGGAATAGCACAAAGCCAAGCGCAAAAACACTTAATGCTAAAAGTAGCCACAATAACCAAACGGTTGATTCAGGGAAAATTGAAGGGCGAGTGGTGATTTTGCAAGATTCTGTTTTACCAGAAAGTGCGATTGTCACGGTAACTCTTGCAGATACATCTGTTGTAGATCTGCCTGCATTGATATTATCGCAGAAATATTACAATTCATTGAATAATCGACCGACAATTCCATTTGAGCTAACTTATCTCAAAAATGAAGTTAGACAAGAGGGTACCCTGACCGTCAATGCGACGATTAAAGCTGACGGGAAGCTATTATACATTGCTGATTCTGATGCTGAAGTTATCAATAATGGTATAACTAAAGATGTAGAGTTGCTGATGGTACCAGCGAACTAATTTGATGGCAGCTAATTTTCAGTATTCTATCTCTTATGTTGGTTCTTGTGTAATAAACCAGCACTTGGCTGTGGCTTTCTTGCTATTTTAGTGACTATCAAGCATAATGCCCCTGCTTTGAAAGAAGCAATCAATGGGGGCTCTGTTGGTTCTCCCGCAACGCTAACTTGTTAACTTGGTCAGGTCCGGAAGGAAGCAGCCATAGCAGGGGTCGTGTGTGCCGGGATGTCGCTGGCAGGGCTCCCACCCAATTTATCCCACTGCTTTCATCTAAACTAGAAAAAATCCCCTTATTTTTATATCAAATTAATTGGCTAGTTTTGTGTTCTGTATTTAATTGTATTTATAAATATGAAGTTTATTTTTATTCTTTAAAATAATATCTAATATTAAAATAGAATAAAGTTAAAAATATCGCATTAATTGTTAATTATAATGGTGATAAAAAACAGAAGGCAGGGAAATTAGAAATAAAAAACCTACTAGCACTATATTAGTGCTAAAAATAAAATTGTATTAAGTTCAGCCGATAAGTGGATTTACCGGCTATAACCATTCACTATCTGCGCGTGTTAATACAGTATTATCTAACAAACTTCCATACAGAAGGTGGAATTTTATCGTAGAGCTTATTCATAGTGAGTTCAGCAAGACGATGATCTGCCGCTGAGTAGAATAACTCTAGTTCATCATCAGATAGTTCATACTTGTTTTTTTCAATGACACGCTCAAGTGTTTCAATTGTTGTGCATTTTCTCAAACGCATCAGATAATCAGATTTGGTCATAACGCCCTTTCTTTATATGGAATATAACTTAGTAACATACGATGTTATTGTTTGATTAAAGATAAATAATGATTTTATGTTTTGCTGGTCAGACATTTTAGGTCATCATCCAGCACTGAAACTAGATTTTGATTCATAGTTTCCCAATCTATAATTTCACTTAATGTGATGACTGGGCTACCAAATAAGTCATAAGTCTCATCGAGGTACTCTTCAATTAATGATATAACGAGATTTTCTTTTGGATATTTGATCTTAAATCGCCAGACAAAAGCTGCGATATGTTCAATGAGTTCATTTAGAGCTGCACTTTGTGCAGAGCTTAGATCGTTAATCCAATGTGTGTTGGTTTTTTGCAAACTTAAGATAGCGTCTCTATTGAGACTGTTACATAAGTATTTTAGTTCTGCTATATCATGTCTTTTGGGTGAGTATTCATCCATAATCACCTCCGCGGGCGAATCTGACTTTTGCTATGTGTATTGTTATATCAATAATAATGTCACGTTAACTAATTAAAAGCACCTATGTTCAATATACATATATAAAGCAGTAATATATTGAAAAATATAAAGTTATTGCTAGTTCGTTAAGTTTTCGAAGATTATTAATATTATACATAAGTGACATTCGAACACGGACTGGCAGCTTGGACTAGTTTAGCCACGATATAATAATAGCATTATTATTACATAAGTCACCACCAATCAACTACTTTTTTCATTTTTATTAGTAAGTGACTAAAATAGAGCTATAAATGCTCGACTTAAACTCAATTTTATAAAATGTTTAAATTACGTTTAACCATTTGGTTATTTTAGTACGGCTAATATGAAATGTTTACACAAAAGATGTTATAAAAAGTATTACTCCATTCAGAGTATTTAAATAGTTTAATTTTACCAATGAAATAAGATAATTAAATAAGAAAAAACCTCGACCAAAATTGGGGAGGTTTTTCATGGAGGTAACTTAGAGGTAAAGGTTTAAGGTTACCCCTGGTTTTAAATCAGCCATTTTTACGCCTGAGTTCCAAGTCATTAAATCATTGAGCTTGATACCATGGCGTTTTGCAATACTATAATAGGAATCGCCTTTTCTGACTTTATAGGTTTTCGTTTTACGATTGTTTGCTGCCGATATTGGACTAGAAACTTTTAATGTTTGCCCTGGCATTATCACACTCGCCGTTTTTAACCCATTTAGCTTCTGAATATTTTTGGCTGTGGTATTAAACTTTTTAGCAATACTGGCGACTGATTCCCCTTTACGTACTTTATAAGTCGTAATTTTTGCTCGGTTTTGGCGAGCTGTTGAAATTGCCGTCGGTTGTGCCGTTTTAATTTGTTGATTTTGTATTGCGGCAAGGCGGATGGTTTCTAAAACGTCTTGATCAGATAACGATGTTTTAAATTGCTCCGCTTTTGCTGTTGGTAACATAATATAATGTGGGCCTGTTGGCGATGTGATGCCTCGAGTATAGCCTGAATTATAGGTTTTCACTGATTCTACAGTAAGCCCTGCTAGCTCAGCGGCTTGGGATAGTGTAATTTGCTGGCCTACATCAATTTGAGTTAACGCCCTATTTTTATTACTGGTTGGCAGGTTAACTTGGTACTTTTCTGGTGTTTTCAGCACTTGGCTGAGAGCTAGAATTTTGGGTACGTATTGTTTAGTTTCTTTTGGCAAAGAAAGGGACCAGAAATCAGTCGGCAACCCAGCAGCCTCATTCTTTTTAATAGCATTTAGCACACAACCTTCACCACAATTATACGCAGCTAACGTGAGCTCCCAATCATGGCCAAACATGATATTTAGGTTTTCAAGTAAATCAAATGCAGCTTTAGTTGATGAAACAACATCTCTACGTTCATCAACCCATTGGGTTTGTTTTAGCCCATAAGAACGCGCTGTAATTGGAACGATTTGCCACAGGCCTGCGGCTTTTGCTGGTGAAGTTGCTTTAGGGTTGAAAGAACTTTCAATAATCGGAATTAATGCTAATTCCATCGGCAAGTTACGTTCGTTAATTTCGTCTACGATGAGGTACATATAGGGCTCTGCTCTTAATGCCACATCGTAGACAAAACGTTGTTTGTTTAGGTAACTGTTAGCCATTTCCCTGATTTGTGGGTTATCAGGTATATCCATTTTTAGCTCATCACTGATGTAACCCCAAAGGTCATAATCTACCTTTGGAAGTTGTCTACTTGCTGCTTGGTTGTGAGAGGCAACAGTTTCAATTGTGTGATTGGCTGAAGGTTTGTTCTGCTTAACATTTTTTGGGGCGGTTTGGCATCCTGCCAGCAGAACAATGGCGATAAGTGTCGCGATTTTCTTCATTTTATTCTATTGTTCTTCGTTGCAATGTTTAAAAGTCGAACAATAATACTTATCCCACCCCATGATGACAATCATTAAACTTTAAAATTGATCTTTTAATTGACGTAAAAGGGTAAAAACTGCTCTCAAAGGGGGATTTTGCATATTAATTTCGAGTTTTTTTTGTAATTGTTGATTGTCGCATTGCAAGAAAATATTTATTTTCTTCTCATCTTTCAATAGGGTAGGAACTGTTGCTTGATGTTTGTCACGCATTTGCGTTATTTTTTGTAAATATTGTGTAATCGCTTCATTTTCAGGCCAGATATGGTGAGCAAATTTAAGGTTCGACAAGGTATATTCATGGGCGCAGCATATTAATGTTTCGTCTGGGAGCGCTGCAATTTTTTGAATAGATTGCCACATTTGTTCTGGTGTACCTTCAAAAATACGCCCACAACCAGCTGAAAATAAAGTATCACCGCAAAACAAATAAGGCGCTTGGTAAAAACCAATATGCCCAAGGGTATGCCCAGATAAAGCAATTACTTGGAATTTAAATTGGTTAATAATGACAGTATCACCTTCTTCGACTAATTCTGTTGCACCTTTATTTTCAGTTTCTTTAGGTCCAAAAACAGGTAGCGATGTAAATTTGTTTAAAATGCCTTTTACACCACCGGTATGGTCATTATGGTGGTGAGTTAAGAGGATAGCGACTGGCGTTAAATGTTGTGCGGTAATTATTTCGAGCACAGGCTCTGCCTCCGCAGGGTCAACAATGATACACTGCTGGTTATCAGCTAAAACCCAAATGTAGTTATCATTTAAAGCTGGGACTCGAATTAACTCCATAACGACCTCGATACTTGTTAATAGGGGAATTTCATGAAGCCTGCACGTATTGATAAAAAGCTCCAAATGCCCGTTAGTTGGTGTGATATTCCTTTTGGAGAGCAATACCGGCAGTCTATAGAAAACCAATTAAGGCCTTGGTGGCCAAAGATATTTGGTTTTCATCTCCTTAAGTTAGGCCATTTAAGTACTGAAATCCAGACCCAAGAGTGCCTAATTTCTCATCAGTTCAATGTTGGGAATAATGACCCGCGGTTTAATCTTATTGCTCAACCGGGGGCGTTGCCCTTTACTGAGAAATCAATTGATGCATGCTTAATGGCTCATTGTTTAGCCTATGATAGCGACCCACATTGGCTTCTAAGGGAGGTCGACCGTGTATTAATTGATGATGGGTGGCTAGTTATTTCAGGGTTTAACCCCTTTAGCTTAGCAGGGTTAGCAAAGTTAGTACCTGTTCTACGTAAACGGCAACCTTATTGTAGCCGGTTTTTTCCTGCTTTAAGGGTATTTGATTGGCTAAGTTTATTAAACTATGAAGTTTTATATCATCGTAATTGTCATGTTATCCCTTGGATGAATTCACACAGACGGATTAATAAACATGGCGGTGGTATAGGGGTACTAAGTGTTATTGTGGCGCGAAAACGGACTTATCCGCTCACGCCAACGCCGTTAAAATTTAAGCAGCCGAAAGTTAAAATAGGCACGGCTTTAGGTGCGGCAAAAGAGCTGAGTGAACGCACTAAAGTTAACCATAATCGTTAATCTTGTGCAGGTTGGTAGCCGGTATCTTCTTTGGTTGGAGATGACGCCGCCGCGCGAGCAAGCTCATCGCATTTTTCGTTTTCTGGGTGACCTGCGTGCCCTTTAACCCAGCGCCAGTCGATAGTGTGACGTTGGATAGCTTCATCGAGGCGCTTCCATAAGTCTACATTGACAACGGGAGACTTATCCGCTTTACGCCATTGTCTGCGTTTCCAACCGTGGATCCATTGGGTGATCCCTTGGCGGACGTACTGGCTGTCAGTGGTTAATATGATATCACAAGGCCGTTTCAGTGATTCTAGGGCGACAATAGCCGCAAGTAGTTCCATCCGGTTATTTGTGGTTAAAAAATACCCATCACTCAACGTTTTTTCATGCTGTTGATAACGTAGAACAACACCATATCCCCCCGGGCCAGGGTTACCCAAACAGGAACCGTCCGTGAAAATTTCTACCTGCTTTGTCATTTCTGTTACACTCTATATTATTCGTTCCTTTCTAGTTTGACACAAAAAAACATTATGAGCACGGTGATAACCAGACAAATTGTTCTTGATACTGAAACAACCGGTATGAATAAACTCGGTGTTCATTATGAAGGGCACAATATAATTGAGATTGGTGCAGTTGAAGTGATTAACCGCCGACTCACAGGGCGTAATTTTCATGTGTATATTAAACCCGATCGCTTAGTGGACCCTGAAGCATTTGAAGTGCATGGGATCAGCGATGAGTTTTTGCAAGATAAGCCCGTTTTTGCAGATATTGCGGATGAATTTATTGAATTTATTCGTGGCGCTGAATTAGTCATTCATAATGCCCCCTTCGATATCGGGTTTATGGATCATGAATTTCGTAAGCTCAATAAAGGTATTCCACCAACGGCTGACTTTTGTACGATCACGGACAGCTTGGTTTTAGCTCGTCGCCTTTTCCCCGGAAAGAGAAACAACTTAGATGCATTGTGCGATCGTTATCTAATTGATAACACTAAGCGTACTTTACACGGGGCATTGCTCGATGCGGAGATTTTATCTGACGTCTATTTAGCAATGACGGGTGGGCAAACATCGTTGTCATTTTCGATGGAGTCTGAGTCCGCCGATAATGAGCAACCCAATGAAATACAAAGAATTGAACGACCGACAACAGGCTTGAAAGTACTCTATGCTTCCGATGAAGAGGTCATTGCCCACGAAGCGCGATTAGACATTGTCGATAAGAAAGGGGGAAAACCTTGTCTTTGGCGGCAGTCTTCTGATGAGGCTGAAAATTTACATTGATATATAGAATGTATTGGTACAAATGATGGCATGCAAATTAAGTGTGCTATTTAAGGCTAAAAACTGCTCAACTGCGCGATTTCCCAAGAAAAAGTATTGACGGGGCTGCAAAGTATTCGTAATATGCTTGGCGTTCCCAGAAGGGAACATCCGGAGCGGTAGTTCAGTTGGTTAGAATACCTGCCTGTCACGCAGGGGGTCGCGGGTTCGAGTCCCGTCCGTTCCGCCAAATATTAAAGCCCTGAGTTTTTAACTCGGGGCTTTTTTTTGTCTCATCATCTCATCTTGTCAAAATAGTTTTATTTCATTATCAGTTGCTTAACCATCTGTATATTAGACTAAAAAAGTTTAATTTTAGACCTTTGTTCAATCGGATGGAGAGCTGTCACTATCAACTGCGCTGTATCATTGAAAGGCTAAATGACTAAGTAGATAACAATCAGTTTATTAATAAGAGCTGTTTTTTAGCAAATGGTTACCTATTTTGTGGTAGGTTAATCAATTTTTTACTGAAACTATTTTATTTGGTTATTAATTTAATGGGCTAAACTAGGTCGATTTTTACGCTGTATTTGACGAATTGAGGGTGTGTACTTTTTATATCATTGATGAATTGTTTCGGTTACGATTGTTATTCTAGTTATTATTTTATTTTTTTAATTCTTCAAAAGAGCAAAATTAATTGAATACATTTTTGATTTACATCAATAAATATATCGTACTCGATCTTAACGCTAAATAATGATCTCTTCGTAGAGATTAATCCTTAATACTCATATTATGTGTTATTGTAATAATCTATTTATACATTACATGCCAAATTGTAACAAAATGAAAAATAGTATTAATTTAAATGTCTATTAAATATATTATGTTTTAATTAAAATAATTTTCGTAACTTATTTTACCAATATAAAAAACAATATTTTCACATCAAAAAATAATTTACTTATCACATAGTTACTTATCATTTTTCTACTCTGACTACGTGTTTTATCTAGTGATAAAACTGAAATGTAGTTCATAAAAAACACCTAAATAGAGTTAATCTATTGATTTTCTAGCATTGATAGGTTTAAACATTTTTACACGTTTTTTAATCAATTTATATTATTAAGCATAAATTAATAGTCAGAAAATTATTATCAAATAATTTATTCTATTAAATATAAATATATTAATGATTATCATTTATTGAATGATTTTACTTGAATTTTGTCATCGGGAAAATTTTGGAAATGCTTATGGAAGTAAATAACTTAAGTTATTATGCGGGGGTTTTTTTACGAAAGTCCAGAAAAGAAAAAAATCTAACGGGAAAGCAACTAGCAAAGTTAATGCATGTCAGCCAGCAACAAATTTCACGCTATGAAACTGGAAAAACATCTTTGACCATAGATCAACTAAGTCAACTTTTGAATATACTCGATAAAAATTGGGTTGAACTAATAATGTTTGTTCAAAATGAACATGACTTTGATATAAAAATGGCTAAGGAAGAATCTAATAAAAAAAATTACTTGTTAAGTAATTACTTAATGGATAATTTTTTAAATAAAAAATAATAATAAAAATATTTTTTAATTACATTTTTAGTGGTCAAGATTATATTTTATAAAAAACACAACTAAAAGTGTTTTTTATACTATGTAATTTTTATTTGGTATGTATTTAATTTTAATTAGAGAGAATAACAATGTTTAATAAAAGAATATCGTCTGTACTATTATCTGGGATTATTGCTGCTTCTTTTGCTACTGTTGCGAATGCGGATACGCGCACTGCACAAGCGACCGCAACATGGCAAGCAACCGCAATTAAAGATACAACAAGTATGTTAGTTGTTACTCCGTTAAAAAGCCTGACATTTAATTATGCCGAAGGCCAACAAAGTTTTAATCAGCAAAATGGGGCATTTGATGTTGCTATTCAAGGGCAGTCAGGTGCTACAGATTTTAAATTAACCTCAAAAGTGATTGCTAATACATTATCAAGAACTACTGATAACTCCACATTAAAAGTGGGTGTTAAATGGAATGGAACTGACTTAGATACGGCAACGGAGACAACTTTAATTGATGTTGCTGGTGGTTTAACGTCTGGTTTAGATAATTTAGCTGCTGATGGTGTTTATAATGGTTCTGACCGCGCAACAGACCGTGGCGAATTTACGTTCGTTATTGCAAGTGCAGAATCTGCAGGTGCGGCAGCTGAATTTAAAGATCTTGCTGATGGCGTTTGGGATGGTGATGTAAAAGTTCAATTTACTGCAAATTGGGAAGGAACTTTTGTTACACCATAAGTTATTTCACTAATTAAATAACAAATCCTTTATTACGATAAAGATAATATAAGGAAATAGTATCTTTATCGTCTTTTATTTGAGTTTTATTATGAAAAAAACAATTCTTGCGCTCATTTTATTATCAATTATTCCACTGGAAAATAGTTTGGCTGTTAATGTTGGGAATATAACAGAAATTATTTCTTCTGAAGAAAACACCTTGTCAAAGGAAATTGAAAATACGGTCGATGCAGCAAGGTTGGTAAATTTAAGCATTGAAAAAATAGATTCTCCTTTAGAGAATGGAAAAGTTATTCCCGTTAATGACCCTAATGAGATATTGTCAACACCAGCGAATATTATTCTTCCGGGCAAAGCAAGAGACATATTTAAAATTATTTATAATGGTCCTAAAGATGATCAAGAACGTTACTACCGATTAAATTGGAAAGATGACCCAATAAGTGAAAGCGGAATAACGAAAAGTTCAAAATCAGCCTCTGCAACAACATCAGCGACGATAAGCACGATACTTGTTGTCGCTCCTAGGGTGGAAAACTTTCGATATCAATATGAAAAATACCAAGTTGCTAATTTAGGAAATACTTCTTTCCGTGTTGTTGCATCAGGCCCTTGCTTAACAGAAAAAATAACTTTTGGAATTGAAGGTATATGTCGAGAGCGTTATTACTTGATGCCAAACTTGGCAGTGAAACTTCAATTAGTCAATGTAAATAATAAAAAAACAAGTATTGGTATTTGGCACAAAGGGAATTTCATTGTTGTCAAATAGCAGGGTTAGGGCTTAATTATGCATAAAAGTATTATTACGTTATCAATAATAAGCTTTATTTTTTCAAATGCTATTTATGCTAGTGACATAAAGCGTATTAAAGTTGGAGGGTATATTATTCCTCCTGCTTTTGTTATTGCGTTGGAAGAAGGTATGTCTGTCCCAGTATTTTTACGTCTAAATAGCGATATAGAGAAGAATCAAAGTGAAGATAAGATAGCAGATGCTATTATAGTTGTAGAACAAGGAAAGATTAAGCTTGCGAACATTCATTTAGTTGATGCTAGTCAAGGACCAAAATTAAACCAATTATTAATTGAAAAATTAGAAAGTAAGAAAGAGTCATTCTTCAATGAGTCAAATAATATTGAAGTTGATAAAAATGCATGGTTACAACTTGATGTATCCTCATTTAACTTATCTTTAGATGTGGATAGTGATGCATTTGCTCCTCAGGAAAAAATACGCCAATTTTCTCTTGGAGATTCGTCTGTTGATGCTTTTTCTACCGTTGTTAATTATGACTTAGGTGTTTTTCAGAGTCAGGTAAAAAAAGGTAAAAATTCATCTAGTAGTTATTTTAATTTAGATACCCTATTTGCGATCGCAGAGCATCATATCAATATTAATGGTTCGGCGTACAGTATTGGAAAGTCAAACTCTAATACTGAGCTCTATCGAGCAATGTATGAGCGTGATTTTAATGGGTTACGCTTCGCTCTTGGGTTAATGAGTACATGGAACTTACAGTCTATCGCTAGTTTAACAACGTTAAATAGCAGCAAAATTTATGCAGTTTCAGTTGGTAATAATGCTTCGAGTGTCGTGGTCAATTCTAAATATTCGTTAACCCCTATTTACGTCTTTTTGAATAGCCCTGGTGAAGTACGTATATATCGCGATGGAAAATTATTAAACATTCAAAATTTCCCAATGGGAAGCTTTGAAGTAGACACCAGTATTCTACCATTTGGTATCTATGACGTTACTATTGAAACGGTTGTGGATGGCAAGATTGTGACAACTCAACATCAAACTATTAATAAATCTTTTGGGGGAAGAGGTGTCAATTTTGACAAACTCAACTGGGAGATTTACGGGGGATATGTTGATTTTGATAAGAAGCGTTATGTGAGAGGGAAGTACACTCAACGTGAGCCGCTCAAGCAAAGTTATTTATTCGGGGTTTCTGCAGCAAAAAGTTTCCCTGTCTTATCTGGGGTTAACATTCAGATGTCTAATTACGGCTATGATGATTTTTTGATTAATGAAAGTAGCATTAACCTTTCTTTAAATCAGTATATCTCATTGTCTTGGCAGGGGATGTTTGAGAATCATGGTAGTCATCGAAATATTGCTACCCTATCGTCAAGTATTCCTGATGGTTACGGTTCTATTTGGGCATCAAAAGAAAAAGCGGTAGTAAAAGGCGAATTACCTATCTATGACTCAAATAGTTACTCTTACGGTGCAACATTAAATATTGATAAAGTCTTTGAGCGAGCAGGGTCATTTACCATTAGTCGTACAACAGATAAACGTATTGGCGGTGATTCTATCAACTATGAGTATGCAAATACGCTATTTTCAGGCCGCTATGGTACGGTTGGTTTAAGAACAGGCGTACAGCGTTACCACTATGATGACCAAAAAAGTATGAATGAAAAATTTATTAGCCTTGATTTTTCATTACCTTTATCAACATGGTTAAGCACTGGGCTTTCATCAAGTAATGGCAACATGAAAGCAAATATTTATGCTAATAAAAATTTTGAAAATTCGGCAATTACGAATATAGGCGGCTCAGTTTCTAAGTTGGTTAGAGATAAAAATAATGGGGAGTCTGATTTCTCAACCATGGGTTATGCCTCTTATGAAACTAAATATAACTCGGGCATGGTGACTATTAACCGACCTGACAGCGATAGAATAAATGGTAATTTTACCTCAAGAGGTGCTGTTGCATATAGCAATGGAACAGTTATGCCGAGCGGTCAACAAGGGAAGTCGGGTGTTATTATCCATTCGGATATACATGGCGCGGGGAGTATGACAGCTCGTGTTAATGGGCAAAGTTATCCAATTAGTGGTACGAACACATTTATCCCATTATCACCTTATTCTGATTATGACATTCAATTAATGAATGACGCTAAGTCTAAAGATAGTTTTGATATTGTCTCTGGACGAAATAAATCTGTCACTTTATACCCTGGAAATATCGCTTTTTATAAACCAGAGGTCAGGCAATTAGTCACGGTATTTGGTCGCCTTAAATCCCCTGATGGTGAGTTTATAAAATATGCATCAATCCGCAATCATATTGGCCGAACAAAAACGGATCATAATGGCGAATTTTCAATGGATGTCGATATTCGTTACCCCGTTATTTCTCTTTTACAAGAAGATGAGCAAACAATTTGTGAAGCTGATTTGAATTTAGAGGGAGCCAGAGGGGCGTTATGGTTAGGTGATGTAACCTGTGATCCACAGAAAACCGTCGCATTAAGACAATGAGAATTTTATGATAAATAAAATAATGTATACATTACTTCCGGTGTTAGCATTGCTTAGTGGCTTTTATAGTTCCTCTGTCATAGCGATAGCCCTTAGTAATTCCTATGTTTTTATTGAAAATGGGATAGATGATGAATACTTTGTTACTCCCAGATCATTAGACCCACGATTTACAGGGGCGAATAAGTTTTCCCGTTATTCAGCAAAATCACAGGAGAGCTTAGGTTATATGGGGTATACCAATACTGCCATTAGAGCAAACCAAAATGTAGATATTTGGTTTGAAAACTCCCCCATCGACAGCCCGTTTATTGGTAACCGCTGTATGCGTAATTACTGTCATCGTGATAGTGGTTATTGGCCAGCTCAATATATTGGAAAAAACGGTGCATATAAGATAGTGCAATCTGACACCTTAGGTGAAGGCATTTATGCTCGAGGTATATTTAGTGAGTCGACTTACCAATATTTTCAGAAACTCCCTGTTGGTGCGGTTGAGACATATAGTTATCGTGCCTGTATGACAAATATTGATTATGACCCTTCTAAGGGTGAGACTTGCCAAGGAGTCGGTGGAAATATTATTGCTTCTCATGAATTTACGATGACGAAGGCAGGGCATATAAAGTTGAGCTCAACAGGTGCGATGCAAGAGGTTTATATTGATAGCAATGGTAATCCAAGTTTGGGGCCAGGGGCTCAATTTTGCCGGATTGGCATTGTTGCTAATGTGAATGGCTTGATATGCCAAGTTGTTAAGCATGAGACATCAGGGGATATTTTTGCAAATATCTTATTGAGTTTAAAAGTTAACTCAACGTTAATTCCATTTACGCCTGCGAGCGCATCAATAAAAATAGGTCCTGATGACGGGTCAAATATTTGGTGGAATTATAATTCTACTTACGCAGCAAACACTTATTTCAAAACTTCGAATGATTCCGTATCTATCTTTTTTTCTAATACGTTTTTTAAGCAGTTAATTACGAACAACGTCGATTTTACTAATAGCCAGGATTTCTTTACTTTTTCATTTACTAACCCAGCTGCAGCGCCACAATCGGGATATTATGAATTTACCCCCTCAAATCAGTTAGTGATTAAGCCTCGTGACTATAGTATCAGTATTGTTCCTTCTGATTTTATTCCAAATCCGTCAAAAACAGGTAAAGTTGGAGCCAATGAACCTGCAATTGAGTTTAATTATATTGTAACAACAAGTGGTCCAAGGCAGGCCGACTCAATTACCGCTAGAGTAGAGGGGCCTACGGTTAATGTGAGTGGGCAAGCTTACTGCTTATTTAGTTCGGATGATGATAAGTTCCATGTCCCTTTTCCAGCTTACCTTTCGTTTAAGAACGCATCGGGAGTTGAGGGGTCTTATCGTTCAAGTTGCGATGGCACGGAAGTCTCTATGGATAATGCATTATGGACGGAAACTCCATGGGATATTCCCAATCAAGATTTAGGCTCTTTTTATCGTACCAACTTAGATTTACGGTTCCCAATGAATGATTCAAACTCTTTGTTTACGTTAGATGGTATTGATTGGCTAGGAACGGTATCGGCAAGTGGAACTGTGGCTGTAAAAGCGACTTGGACGGGACCAGATGTACATTTGTAATATTAAGTCGATGCTCCTGTCTGCTAATATAATAATGAAAGTACGTAGAAAACAATTATTCAGTAGCTTGTTGTTACTATTGCTTTTATTTTTTGGAAAGGCATATGCGCTTTATTTGAGTTCGGATATTTCTTCATTAGAACCTAATAATAGTTTTTTTTCAAAGCCGTATGTTAATGATACGAAAAAGGTAAATTTATATACTTTTAGTGCTTATCAAATTGATAAACCAAACGAAAAAGAACAAGGAAACGCGATTAAGGATGGGGAAATTATTTTCACTCCATTGAAAAAAGTCCTACTACCAGGAGAACAGGAATATTTTAAAATTTTTTATCGTGGTCAAGAAGATAATAAAGAACGTTACTATAAGATTGTGATTAGTGAAACAGCTCTTGATGTTCAAAGTGATAGCAGGCAAAACCGACAATCTTTATTTTATCCAACAGTCAGTTTGGAAACTTACTTTGTGGTAAGGCCTAAAAATATTGATTTTAAATATGAAATAAATAGTGATAGTGGCGTATTGAAAAATACAGGAAATACTTATTTTCGTGTATTGATTCATCAAAGCTGTGAGGTTGATGAAAATGAGGTGCCATTAATGCTGTATCTACTACCTCAGCAAGAGTTTCATGATAGTAGTATGAAAAAGAAAAGCCGTAAGTATATCGTTATTTTTAATAAATATTATTCAATTGGTAACTGCGAAGGGGCTAAGTAGAGTAAGAAAGCCACTCATCAAGCGGGCTATTTTTCAGTATGGGTCAATGATAAGCCAGAGATTAGCCAGTCTCTGGCTTTTTTCTTATGATTTGAAATATAACCCCTTTTGGAGCCAACCTTGCTTAGGTTTACACTCGGAAGCAGTCGGTAGTTTTTCATACTTTTTTTGCCTAAAACTTTGCCTATTATCACTATTGTGGCAGCTAAATGCTTAAGATGGATAAATCACCTTGATCCCAGACCGTGAACTCAGGTTTAATAAGACTAGTCAATTGCGCAAAAATGTAAGCCCTAAGGGATATTTTGCGCAATGGAATGGATTCAGCTTTGCAGCAGTTTAATTTTTTTCGATCTGCTGCCATGAACATAGCAAATATTGCGGTATGAATGGAATTACGTTACTTTCAATCACTCTGCTCATAATATTCAAGTTGTCATGTGTAAGCTCTTGTGGCTAATGGTATCAGTTAAAAGACTGAAAAAGTTGTTATGCATTGATAAACTGAATGGTTGGTGTGTAGGTGTTAATAGAAGTAGAAGTATTTATATCGCGTTGTAAAAATTGGTTTAAGTACGTTTTTATCCTACCTGGAGTATACTGATGACGACTCGTAAAACCCTTGCTAATGCTATCCGCTTTCTAAGTATGGATGCGGTTCAAAAAGCAAAATCAGGGCATCCTGGCGCGCCAATGGGCATGGCTGATATTGCTGAAGTGCTGTGGCGTGACCATATGAATCATAACCCAGCAGACCCACACTGGGCGAACCGTGACCGCTTTGTATTATCCAATGGTCATGGCTCTATGTTAATTTATAGCTTGTTGCATCTTGCAGGTTATGATTTACCTATTGAAGAGTTAAAAAACTTCCGCCAATTACATTCAAAAACACCGGGTCACCCTGAATATGGTTATACTCCAGGTGTTGAAACTACGACAGGTCCTTTAGGGCAAGGCATTGCAAATGCAGTCGGTTTTGCTATCGCAGAGCGCACATTAGCAGCGCAATTCAACCGTCCTAGCCATGATATTGTTGATCACCATACTTATGTTTTCATGGGTGATGGCTGTATGATGGAAGGTATCTCTCATGAAGCCTGTTCTTTAGCGGGTACTCTCAAATTAAATAAACTGATCGCTTTTTATGACGACAACGGCATCTCGATTGATGGTGAAGTTGAAGGTTGGTTTACTGATGATACAGCAGCACGTTTCGAATCTTATGGCTGGCATGTGATCCGTGATATTGATGGTCACGATGCAGCGCAAATCAATGCGGCTGTTAATGAAGCGAAAAACCAAACAGACAAACCAACGCTGATTATGTGCAAAACCATTATTGGTTTTGGTTCGCCAAATAAAGCGGGTTCTGAGTCTGTCCATGGTGCACCTTTGGGTGATGCAGAAATTGCAGCAACACGTGAAGCATTAGGTTGGAACTACGGCCCATTCGAAATCCCTAAAGATATTTATGAAGCTTGGGACGCGCGTGTTGCAGGTAAAGAAAAACAAAGCGCATGGGATAAAAAATTCGCAGCGTATACCGCTCAGTTCCCTGAGTTAGCGGCTGAGTTTACTCGTCGTATGAACGGTGAATTACCAGCAAACTTTGATGTTGAAGCGAAACAGTTTGTTGAAAACCTACAACAAAACCCAGCGAACATTGCAAGCCGTAAAGCATCACAAAATGCTTTAGAAGCGTTTGGTAAAGTATTACCTGAATTTATGGGTGGGTCTGCGGACTTAGCGCCAAGTAACTTGACCATGTGGTCAGGTTCGAAAGCATTGAATGTTGACCTTGCAGGTAACTACATTCATTACGGTGTACGCGAATTTGGTATGTCAGCTATCATGAATGGTATTGCATTACATGGTGGTTTCATCCCTTACGGTGCAACATTCCTGATGTTTGTTGAATACGCACGTAATGCTGTTCGTATGGCCGCGTTAATGAAAATTCGCAGCATCTTCGTTTATACACATGATTCTATTGGTCTGGGGGAAGACGGTCCAACTCACCAACCAGTTGAACAGTTAGCTAGCCTGCGCGTTACTCCAAACCTCAGCACATGGCGTCCTTGTGACCAAGTTGAATCTGCGGTTGCATGGAAATATGCCATTGAGCGTAAAGATGGCCCAAGCGCACTGATTTTCTCTCGTCAGAATTTAGAGCAACAGCCACGTACTGCTGAGCAACTAGCGAATATCGAGAAAGGTGCTTACATCCTGAAAGATTGCGCGGGCACTCCTGAGCTAATCTTTATTGCGACAGGTTCTGAAGTGGAATTAGCGGTTAAAGCGGCAGAACAACTGTCAGCAGAAGGCCGTAAAGTTCGTGTTGTATCCATGCCTTCTACCGATGCATTCGATAAACAAGATGCGGCTTACCGTGAAGCGGTATTACCTGCAAATGTTAGCGCACGTGTTGCTATTGAAGCTGGTATTGCCGATTACTGGTTCAAATATACAGGCTTAAATGGCGCCATCATCGGTATGCATTCTTTTGGTGAGTCTGCACCGGCTGAAGAGCTATTCAAAGAGTTTGGCATTACCGTAGAAAAAGCGGTTGAAGCGGCTAAGTCTTTATTGAAATAAAAATGTTAAGGAATTAGCAGGGGTTTACGGCTAATTCCGGTTATGTGACTTAACAACGCCTGACGATGAGTTGGGCGTTGTTTTTTTGTGCATGAATATCTGCTTTTCTATTGCGTTCTGTAAATATATCCCTTAATCTAACTCTAGATAAGCTGAAGCGTTTCAGTTGAGTAGCGTAGAATGAAAATTTTTTCAAAAAATGTCGGTTGTAGCACATTTTTGATGTTTGACTGTTAAAATGAGCAGTAGAGTTAATGTGAGTCAGTTATCCTTATGGCCTGCTGAAGTTCTCTGGTTATTTTAGTGACTCACTTCAGGTTTGAATGTAGTAAGTGCTTATGTTTTATACTAAATAGTTAGCAGCTAATGACTTCAAATCACAGGTTTAAATATCATGACTAAAGTCTGTTTACGGGGTAAGTTGAAAATAAACTCACATGCGTCAGCAGTCTTTAGCAACCGTATGATTTTGCTTATATACAAGGTACGCAATGGCTATCAGGGTAGCAATTAATGGCTTTGGCCGAATCGGTCGCAGTGTATTACGGGCGTTATATGAAACTAGCCGCCGAGCCGAAGTTCAAGTTATCGCAATTAATGAACTCGCTGAACCGGAAGGGGTTGCGCACTTGCTAAAGTATGACTCTAGTCATGGGCGGTTTGCGTGGGATGTAAGGCTTAGCGGTGAACTTTTACAGGTTGGTGATGACAACATTCGCTTATTTCACCAAGCCGATATTGGTGAGCTACCTTGGAAAGAATTAGGCATTGATATCGTTCTTGATTGTAGTGGGGTTTATGGCTCGCGAGATGATGGCTTGCAACATTTAACCGCAGGGGCAAAAAAAGTATTATTTTCACACCCCGGTACGGATGACCTTGATGCCACGATCGTGTATGGGGTTAATCATGAAAGCTTAACGGCAAGCGATAACATTGTTTCTAACGCGTCTTGTACGACAAATTGCATTATCCCGATTATCAAATTACTGGATGACAGCTTTGGCATTGAATCGGGCACTGTGACCACTATCCACGCCTCCATGAATGACCAACCCGTTATCGATGCTTATCATAAAGATTTACGCAGAACACGTGCGGCAAGCCAGTCGATTATTCCAGTTGACACCAAATTAGCTGCGGGGATTACCCGTATTTTCCCTAAATTTAAAGATCACTTTGAAGCGATTTCCGTCCGTGTACCCACGACCAATGTGACAGCGATTGATTTGAGTGTTACCGTACATGACGATGTTTGCATCGAAAAAGTGAACCAACTATTGCGAAGCGCTGCACAAGGGCATTTTCGTGGTATAGTGGACTACACAGAATTACCGCTCGTGTCGATGGATTTTAATCATGACCCGCACAGTGCTATCATTGATGGTACGCAAACGCGAGTTAGCGGAAAACATTTAATTAAAACCCTGGTTTGGTGTGATAACGAATGGGGGTTTGCTAACCGGATGCTAGATACTACACTAGCGATGGCAGCCGTCGGTTTCGGCGAACAGGTTTAAACTAATTGGCTACTGACAGACAACGGACACTATCCTAGATAGCTTCCGCGCAGTAGTTAATAGCAACTTTATAGAGAATCAACAAGAGGATTCACCATGTCTGTAATTAAGATGACCGATTTAGACTTAGCGGGTAAACGTGTTTTCATCCGTTCTGACTTAAACGTCCCTGTAAAAGATGGCAAAGTTACTTCTGATGCACGTATTCGTGCTTCATTACCAACCATTGAAGCTGCTCTTAAACAAGGCGCTAAAGTCATGGTCACTTCTCACCTTGGTCGCCCGACCGAAGGCGAGTACAACGAAGAGTTTTCACTGCAACCTGTTGTTGACTATCTGGCCGACAAAATTGATTACCCTGTTCGTTTAGTTAAAGACTACTTAAACGGCGTCGAAATCGCAGATGGCGAATTAGTTGTTCTGGAAAACGTTCGCTTTAATAAAGGCGAGAAAAAAGACGATGAAACGCTATCAAAACAATATGCAGCACTATGTGATGTATATGTCATGGATGCATTTGGTACGGCTCACCGTGCGCAAGCGTCAACTCATGGCGTTGCAAAATTCTCTCCAGTTGCTTGTGCGGGTCCACTGTTAAGCAATGAACTGGAAGCGCTGGGTAAAGCGTTGGATAACCCTGCACGTCCAATGGTGGCGATTGTGGGTGGCTCTAAAGTATCCACTAAACTGACAGTATTAGATTCTCTGTCTAAAATTGCTGACCAACTGATTGTAGGTGGGGGGATTGCAAATACCTTCATCGCAGCTGAAGGGAACAATGTTGGTCGCTCTTTGTATGAAGATGATTTAATCCCAGAGGCGAAAAAACTACTGGCTAACTGCCAAATTCCAGTGCCGACTGATGTCCGTGTTGCAACCGAGTTTTCAGAAACCGCAGAAGCAACATTAAAATCAAGCACTGAAATTAAAGATGACGAGCAAATTCTGGATTTAGGTGATAAGTCAGCAGAGCGTTTGGCCGAAATCCTCAAAAATGCAAAAACCATTTTATGGAATGGCCCTGTTGGCGTGTTTGAGTTCCCTAATTTCCGCAAAGGAACTGAAATTGTGGCGAGAGCAATCGCAGATAGCGACGCATTCTCTATCGCAGGAGGTGGTGACACCTTAGCAGCTATCGATTTATTCGGTATCGCTGACAAAATTTCATATATCTCTACGGGCGGTGGTGCTTTCCTTGAGTTCGTTGAAGGTAAGAAACTCCCTGCCGTTGTGATGCTAGAAGAACGAGCTAAATCGTAATTAATTTTTTCATACACAACAGGCAGCGTAGGCTGCCTGTTCACCACAGGACCTTTTCACATGTCTAAAATTTTTGATTTTGTTAAACCGGGTGTTATCACGGGTGATGATGTACAGAAAGTTTTCGCAGTTGCCAAAGAAAATAACTTTGCATTGCCAGCAGTGAACTGTGTTGGTACTGATTCAATTAATGCGGTACTTGAAGCAGCAGCAAAAGTACGTGCACCAGTTATCGTTCAGTTTTCAAATGGTGGTGCTGCATTTATCGCAGGTAAAGGCCTGAAAGCAGAAGGGCAACAAGCAGCAATTTTAGGTGCAATCTCAGGTGCTTATCACGTACATCAAATGGCAGAACATTACGGTGTTCCAGTTATTCTGCATACTGACCACTGCGCACGTAAATTACTGCCATGGATTGATGGTTTACTGGATGCAGGTGAAAAACACTATGCGAAAACAGGTAAACCACTGTTTTCTTCCCATATGATTGACTTATCAGAAGAATCTTTAGAAGAAAACATTGAAATCTGTTCTAAATACTTAGCGCGTATGGCTAAAATCGATATGACTCTGGAAATCGAATTAGGCTGTACTGGCGGTGAAGAAGACGGTGTTGATAACACTGGTATGGATAGCTCAGAACTGTATACTCAACCAGAAGATGTTGCATACGCCTATGAGAAACTGAGCGCAATTAGCCCTCGTTTCACTATTGCGGCTTCATTTGGTAACGTCCATGGTGTTTATAAACCAGGTAACGTACAGTTAACGCCAAAAATTCTGCGTAATTCACAAGACTATGTTTCTGAGAAATATAACCTGCCACACAACAGTTTAGATTTCGTATTCCATGGCGGTTCAGGTTCAAGCGCTGAAGAAATCAAAGAAGCTGTAGGCTACGGTGTGATCAAAATGAACATCGATACTGATACCCAATGGGCTACTTGGGATGGTATCTTACAGTACTACAAAAAGAACGAAGGCTATTTACAAGGTCAGTTAGGTAACCCTGAGGGTGCTGATAAACCTAACAAAAAATACTATGACCCACGTGTATGGCTGCGTAAAGCACAAGATTCAATGGTTGTTCGTTTAGAGCAGGCATTTAAAGAATTAAACTGTATTGATGTTCTATAATTGATACTGATTTAATTTTTAATAAACCCCCGGTAAGGTGACTTATTGGGGGTTTTTTATTTGTTTAATCAAGTTGTTCACCTGAATGTGAGAGTAATTTTAAAAATAATGACTCACTTTGTGTGAGGGGTTTGCTGGCTTCAGTGATAGCACAAATTCGGTTATGAAAAACGGGAGAGTGTTCCACTTCTATAAGGGAATGGCGAAAATTAATTTGAGATGCGTAATTTTCAGGCAATATTCCGACATAGTGACCTGATGCAATAAAGGTTGCGACAGCTTCAAGCCCCGCAGCTTCAGGGCCTTTATTAAATTCACCTGAAGCTAGAATACTTTCTGTGAATGGGTGAGGGCGGTAGACTAATGCTAGATTGTGCTTATTTGGAGCGCTTTTAGCCGAAATATACAGCTTATGTTTTTCAATAAATAAAAATTGGTAATTAAAACGGCTATTTTCATGATATTGCCCCCTAATACCAATATGAATAGTTCTATCACTAAGTGCTCGGTTTAATTGGTTATGGTTGAGTATAATCAGCTCTAATTTAACGTTGGGAGCCGCTTGGGTGAATTGAGAAATGGTGGATGAAAGGTGGCAAAGTGGGTCAATCAAGATATGTTCAATAACACCAATCACAAGTGTCCCAGATAAAATTCCATGTAACTCATCTACTTCTGTCTTAATATTATCCAAAGCTGTCAAGGCCATGTTAGCTTTTTCAATCACTAACAAACCCGATTCTGTGAGTTTAAAGCCTGCAGGGCCCCTTTCACAGAGCTGTACTCCCAATTTATCTTCAATTTCACGGATATGACGGCTTATTGAGGCTTTAGACATACTGAGTTTTTTCTCTGCGATAGAAAAGCCCCCCGCCTCAGCAACGGAAATAAAAACCCGCAATGATTTTAAATCTTTTTCAGTTAATTTTTTATTATGCATATTTATACCTATTACGTGAAATCAATCACTAATTGTTAATTTAACTTACTTTCTATTGAGACACAAATAACATAATTGATATGTTTTTATTTTAATTTTTAAAATTATTTTTTATTTCAGAAAAGGTTTCATTTTATGAAACCATAGGATCAAAAATATCACTTTTATTCTTAGCAGATATGTATATCTTAAAGTTGTAGTTGTTAATAAATTATTACCAAAGTGGCGCCACAAAATAATAATTAATCCAAATATATATAAATACAAAAGGATTCTAATTTATGGTCACAGATGAAATGTTAACAATAAAACTGGATATGATTACATTTACAGCATTAGGGGCCTTATTATTAATTGCGAGCAATGTAATTATAAAAAAGTTTCCATTTTTTATGAAGTATTCGATTCCTAGCCCTGTTATTGGCGGGTTTATATTTTCCGTCATTATGTGGTTAGCATACCAATTTAATATTGTAGAACTAAGTTTTGATAATACATTATATGATTTATCTATGTATGTGTTTTTCGTCACTATCGGTTTGATGACGGGGGTTAAATTACTTGTTAGTGGCGGTAAGATATTATTATTGTATATGGTTATTTGTTGGGGGCTAGCGTTCGCCCAAAATGGTGTTAGCCTTGGCTTATCTTATGTTTTAGATATCGAACCATTAATTGCGATGATGGCGGGTCAAGCCTCCATGCAAGGTGGCCACGGTATGGCGGCTTCTTTGGCTCCTCTTATCGAATCTTTTGGCTACGACCAAGCACTGAATGTCGGACTCGCCGCTTCAACATTTGGGCTGATCGCCGGCTCAATATTAGGTGGGCCAGTAGGAAACTGGTTGATAAAAAGAAATAACTTAAAAATTGAAACCGATCATATTGATTTGGATGACTTAACTGAAAAGGAAAGTAAGGAAGATAAGGTCACGCCTCAGCAGTGTATCGTCACAGGGGCCGTTATTTTATCAATACTTGCTATTGGTATGCCAACAGCTAAATGGATCAGTGAAGCTACAGGGTTTACTATTCCAGGACATATTTTTAGTTTATTTGTTGGTGTTATTTTCCATTCATTTAATGAAAGAAAACCAATTATCAAAATATCGCGTAGTACAGTGGTATTAATTTCAACAATATCGTTAGAAATGTTTTTAGTTATGGCGATGATGAAATTAAAGCTTTGGGAACTTTACGAATTAGCATTGCCATTAACCATAATATTAATCACTCAGGTTATTGCAACAGTGCTCGTTGCTATATTTATTGTTTATCGTGCATTAGGGCGAAATTATGATGCTGCTGTCATGTCTGCAGGGTTTATTGGTCATGGGTTAGGTGCGACACCAAATGGGTTAGTCGTAATGGATGCAATTTGTAATAAATATGGGCTGTTTTCGCGAAAAGCCTTCATCATTATCCCTATTGCCGGAACGGTATTAACAGATATTGTCGGAGTTCCATTATTTGTCTTTTTAGCCAATACATTTGGCAGCTAATTAAGAAATAAAAATAAATTTAATAAGGATTATGTTATATGAAAAAATTAACGACACCTCCTCATGTTGGTCATAAAACATTTTTATATTCAGAGCTTGTGACTGACTTGACCAATATTGAAGCGGATATTGCCATACTAGGGATGCCATTTAGCTCAGCTTACAGTGCCCATGCTTTTACCAATGATCAGTCGAGGGCTCCACAATATCTACGTGATATGAGTGATAGGATTGTGAGACACCCAGATCATTATGATTTTGATATTGACGGACCATTATTACAAGGGCGGGAAGACATCAAATTTGTCGACTGCGGTGATGTCATCCCTGACTTATCAAAACCATTGGGAGAGCATCACCAACGAGCAGCACAAGCTATTCGGCAATTATTAAGAGCAAATGCACTACCGATTGTTTTAGGTGGAGACCATGGAATTACCACGCCTATTTTGCAAGGTTTTGACGAGGTAGGCCCTGTTACTTTGGTTCATATTGATGCTCATTTAGATTGGCGCGAAGAAGTTAATGGGGTAGATACTGGCCTGTCGAGCCCTATTCGTCGCGCATCTGAAATGAAACATATTGGTGAAATATTCCAAATTGGTTTGCGTGCTCAAGGAAGTGGTCGTCCCGCAGATTACCAAGCTGCCAAAGACCATGGAGCCCATGTTATTCCTGCCTACGAATTGCATGAAGTGGGGATGCAGGCAATTTTAGACCGTATTCCAGATAACTCAAATTACTATATCAGTATTGATGCTGATGGTATCGACCCAAGCATTATGCCGGGGGTTGATGGCCCTGCACCGGGCGGGGTGACTTACTTACAAGCGCGTAGCTTAATTCACGGCTTAGTGAAAAAAGGCCGAGTTGTGGGGATGGATATCGTCGAAATCACCCCAGCTAAGGATATACCCTCGAAATTAACAGGGGTGACAGCGGGGCGTTTTGTCGTGAATTTAATTGGCGCATCGATTCGAGCAGGGTATTTTGATAAGAAATAACTCAACGAACTAATATCGTACTCATCATAAAGTGGGAGATATTTTCCCACTTTATTGACCGCCCGTCGGCGTCCCTTGATGAAACCTTAATTGCCATTGGTTTTTTGAGTTTTTCAGCCAAATAGATGAGCGATGAGTTAACTTTATTTTAATATTTTGTTGTCGCTCAAAACTGGTATAGGTCATTAGCAGCGTATTATTACTCAATAACGTGCAATGATAATCTTCTGAATAAATTGTTTTAGGCTGTTCATCAACAAGTACGGATAAAGTATTGGTCTTATTTGTCGTCCCCCCTGAGCGTCCAAATTCAAAAAAATCCTCATGTAGCACCTCACGAAGGAAATTAATATTCTGCCGGTTAGCTGAAAGATGTAGCTTTTTTTCTACATCAATTAATTTATTAAATAATGCTTCCATAGCTAGCGCTCCCCTAATTGTTGAGCCAGTTTTTCGGCTAATTGATTAATTATATCGGAGGTATTAGTGTGAAAATGCATGGCGATTTCCATTTCTTGAGCAACAGGAAAACCTTCTTCTTCTGTTAAAACCCGATGTTGCGGGAGTTTCGCACGTAGAGGTAATAAACTAACGCCTAACCCATCAGCAATAGCGCTCTGGATACCAGCAAGGCTGGAACAGGTATAGGTAATGTGCCAAGGGCGTTGTTCACTATCCAATAATTTAAACATATCATTGCGGTATAGGCCATTTTCAGGGAAAACCACCAGTGGCACGGAGTCAATATTTAACCGTTTTGCTTGGCTGCTGGTTAACCAACATAAAGGCTCTGGCCAGTGATAGTCGCTTTTAAACTCGCCTTTTTTTTGCTTAACAATGATCAAATCCAGTTCACCATGTTGGTAACGTTGGTGTAATTGGCGGCTTAATCCACTAGTGACTTCTAAGCGCACATTCGGGTTTGCCTGCATAAAAGCAGCTAAAGTGGGAGTGACTTGCCCTGATGCTAAATCTTCAGGGAAACCTAGCCGAATAGTTTGGATGACGGCATTACCTGTTATTTTCATAAAGAAAGTATCATTTAGGGCTAAAATATTTTTAGCGTAGCTAAGTAGGATCTCCCCTGTTTCTGTGAGTGTGAGTATTCGATGCCCACGTATAAATAAAGGGTGCTCCACAAGTGCCTCTAAACGTTGTATTTGTTGACTTAATGTTGACTGCGTCGAATTTAGGTGCTGTGAAGCAACAGTAAAATTCCCTGTTTCAGCAACCGTTACAAAGGTTTTTAATAATACAAAGTTGAGTAGTGGATTCATTTTTTTAATACCTATCATTAAGTTATTTAATTTTTAAATAGCATATTTTTTGAGTAGATTAAAGGGCTTATAGGAGATAAATCATGAAAATAACTTTTTTATCTATTAAGTGGTTGGTTTCTTTACTGGGTATTTTGACTATTTCTTTGATATTTATGGTGAAAGGGATGGCAAACCCACAACAGAGTCCACTTGTCGCACTTGCGGAGCAAGGCGACCTTCATCAGTTGCAATCTTTGGTCGAACAGGGGGCTGATATTGAACAGCGAGATCTGCGTCAGCGTACACCATTGATGGCAGCAACACATAAAAACCAAATTGCAGTTGCTCGTTACCTGATTGAACAAGGTGCAAATGTGAATGCACGGGATGCAATGCAAGATTCCCCTTATTTATATGCAGGTGCCCGCGGCTTGCAGGAGATTTTGTTATTAACCTTACAAAATGGGGCTGATTTAACGAGTACCAACCGTTATGGTGGTACGGCGCTGATCCCAGCGGCAGAGCGGGGGCATGTGCAGACAGTTAAGACGTTGATTGACGCTGGTGTGGATGTTAACCATGTTAATCGCCTAGGATGGACTGCTCTAATTGAAGCTATTATTTTGGGTGATGGTAGTGATAAGTACGCGCAGATTGTGACACTATTGATTAACGGTGGCGCGGATGTCAATTTAGCGGATAGTACGGGTGCATCGCCGTTGACGCTGGCAAAAAGTAAAGGGTATCGTAACCTTATTGAAATTCTTGAAAAATCAGGAGCTAAATAATGTCAGATAGGCAATTTTTACAGCAAGCTATCACTTTAGCGGCAGAAAATGTACGGGCTGGTGGTCGCCCATTTGGTGCTGTCGTGGTGTGTGACGGGCAAGTGGTGGCGACTGGTGTGAACCAAATGCTTGAATTAAGTGACCCAACAGCACACGCCGAATTGATGGCTTTGCGACAAGCAGGGAAAATATTGAACCGCGTTAAACTGGAAGATTGTGTGGTCTATGCCAGTGGGCAACCTTGTCCTATGTGCCTTGCCGCTATGCGAATGGCAGGGGTTAGCCGGGTTGTGTACGCTTATTCAAACCAAGATGCAGAGCCCTTTGGGCTTTCAACAGAAGGGATTGCCAAGGCTTTGCGGGTTGAACCTGAACACCAATCCGGTTTGCGTTTTGAACAGTTGAAACCTGATAATGACGCTTGTTCTTCACTGTATCAGTTATGGTCGGAACAACAGAAATAATGGGTAAAACAGCCTCATCCTCTTTTGCCTTGATACTCACTATTGTGTTAGTGGGGGTCAATTTACGGCCATTCATGACCGGCCCAGGGCCCGTTATTGATAGTATTATGCAAACGACAGGGATGAGCTATCAAAGTATTTCTTTGCTCACTTTATTACCTATGTTGTTGATGGGCATTGGCGCATTAATTGCACCTATCTTAAATCAACAGTTAGGAGAACGGTTAGGGATTAGTGCAGCGATGTTATTGCTGCTCGTTGGCTCATTAGGGCGCTATTTTGTAGAGGATGGCACCTCTTTACTGTTCACGGCCTTTTTATGTGGTGTAGGGGCGGCGTACATTCAGTCGGTATTTCCGGGGCTTATCAAAGCTAACTTCCCACAAAAAATGGCGATGATGACAGGGCTGTATTCTGCAACCTTAATGGCTGGTGGTGCGATCGGGGCGCAATTAACGCCACTATTAGAAAATGCAACGGGGCATTGGCAAACGGCTTTAGCTTGGCTTGCATTCCCTGCGCTGTTGGCTTTGGTTGCTGTTTTTCTGAACATTCGTACGGCTCGTACGCCAAAAGCCGAGCAGGTTTCTTTATGGCGCTTTTTACGTAAACCCAGAGCTTGGTTGTTAATGGCTGGGTTTGGGCTTATCAACGCAGGCTATGGCACTGTGGTGACTTGGTTGGCGCCATTTTTCCAACAACAAGGGATCAGTGCTGCACAAAGCGGTTCTTTTGTTGCCATATTAACGGTGTTTCAAGTGTTATCTGCATTGATGATCCCTGTACTGGCTTCACATAATATTGATCGGCGATTTTGGCTAATGGTAACGCTTAGTAGCCAAGCAATTGGATTTTTAGGGTTAATGTTATTCGCGAATGCTTTCCCGTTGTTATGGGTTGCTTTGCTTGGCCTAGGGCTTGGTGGGTGTTTTGCACTGAGTATTATCACTGCATTAGACCATATATCGCACCCTGTTAGTGCTGGGGCTCTTACGTCTTTAATGCAAGCGGGGGGCTTTATTATTGCCGCATTTGGCCCGCTATGTGCAGCTTGGTTACATCAAGTCAGCCATAATTTTACATGGGTGTGGGCAATGCATATTGCATTTGTATTAGTGACATTGTTGCTTTATTTACGTTTAAACCCTAAAAATTACAGTAAGATTTTTGCATTGAAACCATAAAAAGGACTTTTATTTGTCCTCTATTTTTTGTTTTTCCGTTTGGATTTTTGTTTTTTGGTTTCTTTTTCAATTTTATTTTCAATGGAATTAAAATAGATCTCCAAATAATGTCGGTTACTTAAAAATGAAATTAGGCAACTGGCAACAATAATGACCCAGATAAGTTGTAACTTGATTGAGTCTTCAATACTGAAAAGCAGTAATAGTGGGATCATCACAATCATGCTAATAAAAACTGAGCAAAATAAAGCCCCTGAAATATAGAGTGAGAGTTTTTTTAACCCGAGTATATTTAGTACGACAAGGGTGGCAATAGATAAAAACAATGTGCCGAACGTGGCAAACATAATGACTAACCCAGCTTCTTGTTCAAGAAGCCAATCAGTAAAACCAAACCAAGAAAAAGGAATGCTGATCATTGTGAAGGCTCCTGTTTACCGTATAGTAGAGGAATAGCTTTAAAGCGAAATAACGCTGCAAAAATTAGGTTTGGAAAGATGTGAATATCGGTATTGTAGAGTGTGACCGTTTGGTTGAAAAATTCTCGTCTGTCGGCAATTTGCTCTTCAATATGCTTTGCTTGTGTTTGTAATTCCAATAGTACCGCCTTACTGATAAGCGCGGGATAGTTTTCTGCGATAGCAATTAATGGCTTTATTTTTGGCGATAGTTGGTTTGCAGTATCAATTTTGATTTCAATGGACGTATTGGATAAATAGCGCTGTCGGCTTTCAACTATTTCATTAATAAGCTGTTTTTCATACGCGATAGCTTTATCTGCCACTTGAGTCAGCGCTGGTATTAACTCAATTTGTTTCATTAATAGCACATCAATATTGGCAAATGCTTTGAGGCAATTATTTTTCAAAAAGACAATATTGTTATAAATATTAATTAGATAGCGAATGATTATATAGCCAATGATAACAATAATAATGAAGAAAATAAGCGTTTCCATGCTAGTTATCACCGAATAATGATATTTTGTCAAAATACAGATTTAATTGCCCATTACGGTAATTTATCGGGGTAACCAAAATAACCCCAATCAATAACAGTGCAATAATGGCGGTAATGGATAAATTCCGACGTAACGGCCCGGTTTTATTCCAACGTACAACATAGTCAGCCGGAGAAACACCTAATAGCATATGAGGAGCTTTGCGGATAATAACGGGCTCACCTTTTTCATTCGCGTCAGCGGTGCCAATCAGTAAATAACGGGTTTTTGGTTCAAGCAAATATTCAGTATAACGACGGTTGCCTTGCTCAATATCCATATGCGCTTGTAGCCCTGGATAAACAAAGTAATCGGGGTCACATTCTACCTTTACTGACCCTGTATCATCGGTCAGGATAAAACTCTCCATACGGCTTTTACTATTTTGTAATGTATAACTTTTTTTACCATCTTTATCTTTCGATATGGAATACTCAAAATAAAAGGAGCCATAGCAGGTTTTATTACCTAACTGGCTTTTAATTTCAGTACCTGTGGTTATTTCACCTTCAACTTCGACAAGCCCCATAGCTATTGAGCGTATTTTGGATGTCGCGAGGTTTTTTTGAAATTTTAAGAAGCGCTTGGTTGGTGTATTTTCAATAAACTTAAATACGAAGGCTAAGACAAATGCGATGAAAAACACTCGCATGTCGATAAAAAAGCCTACAAATAAGCAACTTGCTAGTAAAGTCCCCACGAGTACTTTAAGAAAAGCGCTAAACTTTGATGAACCTTCATTTTGTAATCGCTGATACCGCTGAAAGCCGGCTTTACTGGCTTTGACGATATGACGAATAATAAAAAAGGAAATGGTCAATATCACAATATAATAAATGATACTGCCGTAATCCCCTTGAGTAGGTGATAGCGAGTACCACATACCGCAGGCAATGCTGATAAAAGGGATGATCCCCCAATTTACTCTTTTATTTATCGAAAACTTATTATCGATAAATAAAATTAAAGCACCAATCGCTGCCCCGAGTAAAAAATACATATTCACAGACTAATACCCTTTACGTTGATATTATTTAAACTGGATACCATGATATTTTTTATCATCTTCAGAAATATCAAGTAATGGTAATTGTGTAAAACGAAAGGCATTAGCAATCAGGTTGTCAGGGAACATTTGTATTGCAGTATTATACTCTGTTGTTGCATCGTTAAAACTTTCACGGCGTTGGGCTATTTTATTTTCAACATCGCTTAGGGCTAATTGTAATTGTGTGAATTGCTCACCAGAAATGAGGGTAGGGTAATTTTCTGCGATAGCTATAAGGTTACCCAGTGCGCGGTTCATTTTATTTGAAGCGGTGATCTTGTCCGCCATATTTTGGGCACTAAAGTAGCTTTGGCGTGCGTCACTTAATGAGATAAAAAGGCTTTTTTCATGTTCCATTGCTTTTTCTGTAATAGTGACCAGTTGTGGAATTTGATCGGCACGCTGCTTTAAAACCACGTCGATATTAGCAAATTGGTTATTCACTTGGTTACGCGCATTGATTAAGCGGTTATAAATAGATATCCCCCAGCCAACAGCCAATAATAATAAAACAGCTACAACGATAAGAGTGATGGTCATATTAATGCCTTTTAGTCAGCGGTTTTTATTTAATTTGATTTTAGCTAAACGTATAAGAGTCTTATTAATTATGCAATCAGAAAAGAGTGAAAGGGAATGTAATATAAAAAGAAAAGGAATATCGTAAAGTGTTTCTGTAACAGTTTAGTATATATAACAAAATAGCCTCTTAAATTAGAGGCTATTTCAGTCAGATATACTCGTTATATTTCAAGTTGTATCGCTACTTACGCTGTTGGTTCAAGTATTTGGTGCATAACAGGGTGGAACTTGCGTTTAAAGTAAACCAGACCATGCCCTGTGTCATTGACAATGATTTGTTTCATTTCAACCATATACACTGAGTGAGTACCAATATCTTGGACTTGCGTAATTTCACCTTCGAGGTTGGCAAGGGCATTTTTCAGTAAAGGTTGTTGTAAAATACCGTTGTCCCACACATTCCAACTAAAACGCTCTTCCATGGTTGAACCTTTCATACCTGCGAAGTGGCAGGCGAGTTCTTCTTGATCATGGCTTAGTACGTTTACACACAGGCGGCCATTCTTTTGAAATACCGCATTCATGGCGCTATTGCGGTTGACACATACCATCAAAGTTGGTGGCGTATCTGTAACTGAACAGACTGCGGTTGCGGTGATCCCACAGCGACCTTCAGTACCATCCGTGGTGACTATGTTAACTGCTGCACCAAGACTTGCCATCGCATCTCTGAAACGCAGGCGATGTTCATTTTCTAAAGACATTTTGACCTCCTGCTGCCGATTATTTTAGCAGCGAATCTAACTGATTAATATCATTGTTGTTATGCAGGTGTGGACGTTTCCATCCGTGCTGATCGTAATCGGATAAACAACGATCAACCATATCTGTCATGGCTTTCATATTGCCAGAACCGTATGAATGACGCAGACATTGCAGGCGAATTTCATCTTGGCTACCTGCATAGTTAATTTCATACAGCTCATGACGGCCACCAAATTCACTGCCGATTGCATCCCACATAAGTTTTAAGATCTTAATACGTTCAACATGATCCATACCGTTGGAGCCACGAACATATTTTGCTAAATACTTATCAATCTCTGGGTTATTCATGTCACGAACGCTAGATGGTAGATAAATCAGGCCGCTGGTGACGTTACTTTCTATTATATTTTTGATTTTGGTGTAGGCCATTGGTGCCATAACACGATACGTTTGAATTGCTTGAGTATCAGGTAAGAATGCACCGCCTTCCCAAGCTTTTGCTTCAGAGGTCATTGCATCAGTTAATGACCAGAACAAATTGCGCCATGCAACCACTTCACCTAAGTCTGCTTGTACACCACGGAAGTCGATAACACCAGTACACTCCAAGCTTTTTTGCAGAAGACCGGTGATGAAATCGAGTTTCACCGCTAAACGTACACAAGCTTGTAACGGGAACAGGCGAGCGAAACCACCTTGTACTGCCCAGTTACGAGCGCGATCAAAGTCGCGGTAGATCAACACGTTTTCCCATGGAATTAACACATGATCCATCACGAGGATTGCGTCATTTTCATCGAAACGGCTTGATAATGGGTAATCAAATGGTGCGCCAGTAGCTCCTGCGACTAATTCATAAGATGCACGTGAAATCAGTTTCACGCCATCAGCATCCATAGGGGCGACAAACATCAGTGCGAAATCAGGGTTGTCACCCATGACTTGCGCAGAGCCAAAACCAATAAAATTGTAGTGCGTTAACGCAGAGTTAGTTGCAACGACTTTTGCACCGCTGACGATAATACCTGCATCAGTTTCTTTTTCTAGTTTTATATAAACATCTTTTACTTCATCTGCGGGTTTATGGCGGTCGATAGGTGGGTTAACAATAGCATGGTTAAAGTAAAGCCCACTTTCTTGAATGCGTTTATACCAGTTACGGGCGTTATCAGCAAATTGGCCGTAATATTCTGGGTTAGCACCTAAACAACTGGCGAATGCCGCCTTATAGTCTGGAGTGCGTCCCATCCATCCATAGCTCTGGCGTGACCAATCTGCGATTGCATCGCGCTGTTGGCGCAATTCATCTGCACTTGTGGCGAAACGAAAGAACTTATGTGTGTATCCCCCATTACCGGTGTCAGTGTTCCAGCAAAGTTGGTCATGAGTCGTTTTATCATGAAGCGCATCATATAATTGTCCTATAGAAGCGGCGGAGTTACGAAAAGCAGGGTGAGTGGTGACATCTTTCACACGCTCGCCATAAATATAGATTTCACGGCCATCTTGTAGGCTTTTTAGATATTCCTGGCTATTAAAAGGGCGTTTAGCATCTGAACGAAAATCTTCTGGTTTCATGTCTACCTCGTTATCTCACAATGAGGGCTTGCAATGATAGGGGTACAAAGGTTGCAAGCTAAATTATGTTAATTTTATGTTTCTTTTGTGTTTATTAATTGAATCGCTTTCTGAGTAAGTTTTAAAGAGACTTTTTAAAGGTTAACGGGTACTTTTCGTTGTAAATGGTTTTTTATGAAAGAATTGTGATCACTTCGATGTTTTGATGTTAATGTAATTATCAGATTAAACATAAAAACAATGCATATCAATTAATTATGCTTTATTTGTATATTAATATATATTTATTATTTTGGTTTCAGGTGGTTATTTTTTAATCTTGACATTCACTTTTTGTTAATCAGTTTGACATTGTTGATAATGTTGAAACAAAATCAATAAAACATCAAAATGTTTTTAAAATGTAAAATAAAAGTGTGGTGGTGGGAAAAGATAGGCTATCAGGAAGCATGAAAATGTATTGCATTCTTAATATGCAATACATGTGTTATTTTTGTGATAAAACTACCCGTACTAGTGGATATTTTGTTCGCGCCATAAACTTGGGGAACAACCCACTAATCGGTTAAAAAAGCGGGCAAAATAAGCGGGGTCTTTAAAACCAAGCTGGTAGGCAATTTCAGAGACTGGGCTATCAGAAAATAGCAGCATACGTTTTGCTTCCCTTAATATCCTATCAAAAATGAGCCGTTTAGGCGGCCTATTCGCGAAACGGCGGCACATATCTTTCAATCGAGATTCAGTGACCCCGAGTTTTTTTGCATACTCAGGTACTGCTAGGTGCTCATGATAATGTAAGTCAATGAGTTGATTAAAGCGTTGGAATAAACGATGCTCCCCTCGAACACCTGTGGTCGGGTGCTCATCAAGAGGGATTGACCTTAGTAGAAAAGCAAAAAAAGCCTGTGCTAAAGAGGATAAAACCTGATCTTTCCCTACAGCGTTATTTGCCGATTCACGAGCCATTAGCGCCCAATAATGATTGAAGGTGTCAATATCTTCGGGTTTGTCTGCAACAGATAAACAAATTGCTGGAATATTGACTAAGTCAGGGTTAGCAGGGTAAAGCGAACCCAATAGTGGGCTAATTAAATCTTGCCGTACAGTTAGTACGTGGCCATCAGTGTCTTCTTGGGTAAAGAAGGCATGGGCGACAGATGGGGGCGTTAGAATAAATAAAGGTGCCTGAACCGAATAACGAGATTCATCAAGTTGTAGGGTGATATGACCAGTAACCAAATAGTGTAATTGGAAAAAACCGTCATGGCGATGGGCTTGCATATCACGGCCAAAGAAAGCCGCCATGTTACCAAAGGTTTGGTAGTGAACGTCATCGTTACCTTGGGTTTCGTCGTAGTCTGTACTGATGTCGATATTCGTAATTAAAGTTGAGTTACCCTTCATTCTTCGGCTCGCAGCGTTGTTGGCCTCACAAGCCAACCCTAGTCACATACCGCAGTATGTTCTTAAGGGTTAACTTGCTTGCCGCCTAGCTGCAAACCAAATTATTTTGGGTAACACCCTTTAATAATTATTTGCAGCATAAATTATTAAAACATTCAAAACCTTCAAATCATTCAAACCATCAAAATATTAAGGTGTTGCTCTTGGTCTTGAGTTCTTCATTGGGATAGCGATAACTAATAGTGCACCGACGACCAGCAAACCTGCCACAAAATAGAGGCCTGAATTAAAGCTACCTGTTTGGTCTTTTAGCCAACCTATCAATAGTGGACTGACGGCTGAGCCTATATTACCCGTTGCATTGATAACCGCAATACCGATAGCTCGAGCACGTAAACTAATGGATTGATCAGGGGTCGTCCAGAATACGGCCATGGCAGTGAAAGAACCTGTCGAGGCCATGATAATCCCAATCAATTGGATAATTGGGTGACTCGTCATGGCAGCAAGTACCCAGCCTGCGGCGGCGAATAAATACGGTAAGGCAGTATGCATTTTCCGTTCTTGCAAACGGTCTGACCGCCGACTCCAGTAGATCATCCCTAAGATGGTACAAAATTGTGGGATTGCAGTTAACAGGCCGATCATGGCATTACTACTGCCTTCATTGAAGCTTTGCATGATCTGAGGTGTCCAGATGTTAATTGCGCTTAATGTATTGGTTAAACAGAAATAAGCGACGGTATACATCAAGACAACAGGGGTGAATATTTCTTTCCATAAACTGGTATTTTGCATTGCTGTATGGCTTTTTGAGCCATGGGGTTGCACTAATTCCAGTTGGTCTTGGTCCATCATTTCTTGAAGCGTGTCTTTATCTTCTTGGGTCAGCCATTTGGCTTTTTTCGGAGAATCATCCAGATAGAACCAAACGAGTACCCCAAGGATCACTGATGGGAAACCTTCTAGTAGGAACAACCACTGCCAGCCTTTTAAGTTTAAAACGCCATCTAAACCAAGGATATAGCCAGATGCGAGTGAACCAAATGCCATGGTAACTGGCATGGCTATCATAAATAAGGCATTAGCACGAGCGCGGAAATAAGCGGGGAACCAGTAGGTTAAATACACTAAAATGCCCGGTAGGAAACCTGCTTCTGCTATCCCAACTAACATCCGTAAGATGTATAAACTGGTTGGCCCGGTCGCAAACATGGTTGCGGTTGAGGCAATTCCCCAAAGCACCATGATGGTGGCTATCCAACGGCGAGCCCCCACAATACTGAGCATGATATTGCTTGGAATACCAAAAATAACATAAGTGACATAAAATAAGGTTGCCGCTAAGCCAAACATGGTGGAAGTGAGGCCGATATCTTTTCCCATAGTTAGGCCGGCAAAGCCGATATTAATCCGGTCTAAGAATGAAAACACAAATAGTACGAATAAGAATACTATCAGCCGTTTGAATAGTTTATTAATTACCCGTTGCTGTGGCTCAGTTAAATTTTTATGTTGCTCAGCAGGGTTAGTGCTTGCAAGTTGTTGATTACTCATATTGTAGGGCCCTCAATTCTTTCTTTTGAAGATTTTATAGGTACAAGGGACTAGTAGGCAGTCATGGTGCTGTCTGCCCTATATTGTGATATTGCTTTTTTATTTAGCTAAATAGGGTAATTGTCTGTAGGGTTAAAATTGACCTATGTAGCGATACTTATTGTTAATAAACGCTTGGTGTACTTGGAGTGACCTCTGAGGCGGTTTTGCCAAATTTAGCTGCCAGCGCTTCTGCGGTACGAGCAAGTAATGTGGTATCCACACCTACTGCCACAAACAGGGCACCGAGTTTCAGGTAGTGTTCGGCAACGTCTGGTGCCGCCATTAAGATCCCAGGGGCGATACCGGCTTCACGAATTTGTACAATAGCTTTTTCTATTGCGGCTTTAACTTCTGGGTGATTAGGGTTACCAGAAAAACCCATATCGGCACTGAGATCTGCTGGGCCAATAAATACGCCATCCACCCCTTCAACGTTTAAAATTTCAGGCAGGTTATTCATTGCTTCACGAGTTTCTACTTGCACGATTACGCACATTTCATCATTTGCACGAGTTAAATAATCGGGGATACGGTTCCAGCGTGACGCACGCGCTAATGCACTACCAACACCGCGTATTCCCGCTGGTGGATAGCGAGTCGCACGGACGGCTTGTTTTGCTTGTTCAGCATTTTGCACCATAGGTAATAAAAGTGTCTGAGCACCAATATCCAGCAATTGTTTGATGATCACCGGGTCATTCCACGGTGGGCGGACGACTGGCTGTGATGGATAAGGGGCTATTGCTTGTAATTGAGATAATATAGTTTGTACATTATTCGGTGCATGTTCACCGTCAATCAATAGCCAATCGAAGCCAGCACCAGCAACAAGTTCAGCACTGTATGGGCTACATAACCCAAGCCATAACCCAATTTGCGGTTGACCACTTTTTAAGGCTTTTTTAAATTTATTTTCTAACAGATCCATAGTATTTCCTTATACAAAACGGCAGCTAATAGAACCCATATTGCCGTAGTCGACGTGGAACACATCGCCTTTACGTGCAGGAACAGGTCGGGTAAATGAACCACCAAGAATGATTTGGCCCGGTTCAAGTTGGACATTATGCGGCGCTAATTTATTGGCTAACCAAGCAACACCGTTAGCGGGATGATTGAGAACTGCGGCAGCGACACCAGACTCTTCAATCACGCCATTGCGATATAACAGTGCGCTAATCCAACGCATATCTAAGTCGCGTGGTTTGATAGGTCTGCCGCCTAAAATTACTGCACCATTAGCCGCATTATCCGAAATTGTGTCGAATACTTTACGGGGACGGTTAGTGTCTGGGTCTATGTTATGGCAACGTGCGTCAATTAGCTCAAGAGCAGGGATCACATAATCAGTTGCGTTATAGACATCAAAGATGGTGCAGTTGGGGCCGCGTAAGGGTTTTGCGAGAACAAAAGCAAGCTCTACTTCAATACGAGGGACAATAAAGCGGTCAGTGGGAATATCACAACCGTCATCAAAAAACATATCGTCAAGTAGCGCGCCATAATCAGGTTCATCTATTTGTGAGCTTGCTTGCATTGCTTTGGAGGTTAGCCCAATTTTATGGCCTTTGAGTATACGTCCTTCAGCAATTTTCAAACCAACCCATTCTTTTTGGATGGCATAAGCATCGTCAATCGTCATCTCTGGGTGATCCAACGAAATCTGGCGGATCTGCTCACGTGATTTTTCAGCCTGATTAAGGCGTTGGGCTATTTGCAATATGACATCTTTTTGTAACATCTTATTCTCCTTTTGCACCTCAGCTCGTCATACTTCGAGCTATAACTGCGTTAGCTTCACGATAGGCTTGCGCCTATCCCCTAGTCACACGGGTATGCTCCTAAGGGATTAGTCTCATTTGCCGCCTTGTTCTAACTCGAATTATTTAGAGCTAAGATTTTAAAAGCGAATACCGCCAGTTAATGTGTCTTTCTAATTAGAAAGACCACCGAAACAGAGGTATTTCACTTCCAGATAATCTTCAATTCCGTAGCGTGAGCCTTCACGCCCCAGACCAGACTGCTTAATGCCACCAAATGGGGCCACTTCATTTGAAATAATGCCTTCATTAATACCGACCATTCCGCTTTCTAAAGCCTCAGCAACACGGTAGATTCGACCGATATCTTTTGAATAGAAATAGGATGCCAAGCCGAACTCAGTGTCATTCGCTAGTGCAATGGCTTCTTGCTCATCACGGAATTTGAATAAAGGCGCGAGTGGACCGAATGTTTCCTCTTTAGCGACTTTCATGGATTCGGTTACACCGGTGATCACTGTAGGTTCAAAGAACAAACCACCCAACGACGCTGGTTTACCACCTGCAATCACTTTCGCACCATGAGAAACAGCATCAGCAATGTGCTCTGTCACTTTATCGACAGCGGCTTGGTTAATCAGCGGGCCTTGCTGTGAATCTGCTTGGGTTGATGGGCCAATTTTTAGTTCATTTACAGCTTTTGCTAAGCGAGCGGCGAATTCATCATAGACACCTTCTTGAACTAAGATGCGGTTAGCGCATACACAGGTTTGCCCGCTGTTACGGAATTTTGCGGCTAAAGCCCCTTGTACTGCTGCGTCTAAATCCGCATCATCAAAGACAATAAATGGCGCATTACCACCTAACTCAAGGGACATTTTTTTCACAGTATTAGCGCATTGTTCCATCAATAATTTGCCAACACGGGTAGAACCTGTGAAAGTCAATTTACGGACAATAGGGCTGGAGGTCATTACCCCGCCAATGGCTTGGGCATCTGTGCCTGGGACGATGTTAAATACGCCAGCAGGGATACCTGCTTGTTCACCTAATGCCGCGAGTGCAAGCGCAGAGAGTGGTGTTTCTGCGGCGGGTTTTAGTACCATTGTACAACCGGCTGCTAGAGCTGGACCGACTTTGCGGGTGATCATCGCATTAGGGAAGTTCCAAGGCGTAATTGCCGCAACCACACCGACAGGTTGTTTTATTGTTACAAGGCGGCGACCTGGGAGTGGTGACGGAATAGTTTCACCGTAAATGCGTTTACCTTCTTCAGCAAACCATTCAATAAAACTGGCTCCGTAGGCAATTTCTCCCATCGATTCGGTTATCGACTTGCCTTGTTCTGCACTGAGCAATTGCGCTAATTCTGTTTGGTTTTCCATCATCAAATGGAACCATTTATTTAAAATCTGGCTACGTTCTTTCGCAGTTTTAGCTCTCCATGCTGGGAGGGCTTTTTCAGCAGCTTCAATAGCCTGCTGGGTTTCTAACGCCCCTACATTACTCACTTTGGCGATAACGTGGTTATTCGCAGGGTTTGTCACTTCAAACACGTTGTTGTTTTGTGCGTCAACCCATTGACCGTTGATATAAGCCTGTTGGCGGAATAATGTAGAATTGGTATTTATGCTCATTTTTCGTTTTTCTCCGAAGACACTGATTGCACCTGTGAGTGGGGATTTTTAGCCGATAAATATTGGCTTGTGAAACTTAACCCAGCACAGATAGCCATAACGAGTGTCATAGCAAATGGGGATTCATCCTGTAATACAGAAACTGCAACACTAGCCAGAGCAGCCAATGCAAATTGAATTGAAATTGCGAGTGCACTGGCGCTACCTGCAATTTTTCCGCGATGTTGCAGTAACAGTGACAAACTGTTAGTGCCGATAGCATTTACCATCGATAGGAACAGTACCACCAGAATAACAATTATGGAGAGGCTTTGTTGATAAAAAAGTAACAACAATAAGCCAAACGCAAGTTGAAAACCGCTTTGCATGGTCAATATACGCGTCAAACTATAGGTTTTTAGCAACTTAACATTGAGTAACAGCATGACAATCATCCCCAAGATGTTGCAGCCGAATAACAGGCCATAATGCTGTTCAGAAACACCAAAATAGCTGATGTAAACAAATGGTGAGCCACTAATAAAGGCGAACATCCCTGCGAAAGAGAACGCCATGGTACCGATAATACTCAGTGCTTCTTTGTCGCTGAGCACCTGAGCGTAGTTTTTAAAAGCAACGCAAATAATATTCTCAGTGCCCCGCTGGTGGCGTAATGTTTCAGGGAGCAAGAAAAAAATTGCCGCCACGGAAGATAGGCCAATCAGCGCCAACAAATAAAAAATAGCTTGCCACTGAAAGTGGATAAGTAGAAAACCACCTAGTAATGGGGCAAGTAATGGAGCAATCATGGTGACGAGTGTCATTAATGACAATACTTTAGGTAATTCATTTGCGGGATACACATCCCTAGCAATTGCCCTCGCCATCACGATTGCAGCACCGCTGCCAAAAGCTTGTAGCGCCCTGAAAATAATTAACGTATTGGCATCAGAGGCTTGAGCACATAATAAGCTTGCTACGGTAAAGATTGCCAAGCCACTTAACAACATTTTACGGCGGCCCAGCAAATCGCTCAGTGGCCCGTAAAACAGCATCCCGACACAAAAGCCAGCAAAAAAAGCGCCTAGTGTGTACTGCATTTGCCCCTGAGAGGCTTGAAGAGCAACCCCCATCTGAGGTAGGGCAGGAAGATACATATCGATAGACAATGGGCCGAATGCCACTAATGACCCCAATAATGGGATTAGGTAGTGCGGTATGTGTTTATCGAAACTTTTAACCATCTTGCCCTCTCAATACAACGATTAGTTACTGCCTAAACCCTCACCCTTTAAATAGGGCGTGCACATTGTTTTGTTTGTAATTTAATACAGGGTCTAGCTCTTCCATGGTGAAAGATAGTGCTAAGTAGCGTTTTGCCATTAAATCAGCAAAATGGTTTTTGATGAGGTCGAAAATCATTTCCCCTGTTTTTTGCTTATCTTCAAGGGAACGACCAGCACCAATTTTTAACGTCATATGGACAAACGCATAGTCGTGCTTACCATCGGCCATTTGCCAAGTATCTAGCCAAATAGCGCGACTACGAATTCCAGCTAGTGGGAAAATACCCGTCTCAGCAAGGGCATCATTCACTTTAGCGAATAACGCTGGGAGCTCGGCTTCATCACGAATGTTTTCTGTGCATTCTGCATAAAAATGAGGCATAACAATTCCTTATACAGTAGCAGTTTGTTTTTCAATAATATAACTTGGAAGAGGGAATACGGCGTTAATTTGCCCTGTCCCCGAGCTGGCGAATAAATCCGTTAACACTTCCACTTTTTCCGCGTATTTATCCCAACCCAGCATGCCTAATAGCATTACCGTATCGTGCATATGCCCTTCGCCATAGCAATAATCAGCATATTCAGGCAGCATTTTGCAAAACTCTTGGAAACGACCTTCACGCCATAGTTTCACAACACGTTTGTCCATTTGCTCATCAAATTCGCGGGTGTAACTATTCATACCATCTTCGGCTTTTTGGTCATCAATAAAACGGTGTGATAAAGAACCACTAGCCAATACAGCCACGGTGCCATCGTATTTTTCGATCGCGGTCAGTACGGCTTCGCCTAATTTCCGGCTGTCTTCAAAGCTGTGAGAAGTACAGAATGCGGAGATAGAAATCACTTTAAAGTGGCGGTCGCTATTCATATAGCGCATAGGAACTAAAGTCGCATATTCGAGAGTTAAGCTTGGAATTTCATGAGCTTGAGCTCGAACACCTAATTTGCGCGCTTCTTCGCCGATCATTTGGCCTAGGACTGAGTTTCCATCATATTCATATTCCATATCACGAATAAAATGAGGGAGTTCATTACTGGTATATATACCTTTAAAATGATCGGCGCAGTTGATGTGGTAAGCACTATTGACCAGCCAGTGCGTGTCAAAAACAATGATGGTATCAACGCCTAATTCGCGACAACGACGGCTAATTTCTTTATGACCATCGATAGCGGCTTGGCGGCATCCATGATTTTTACCCGGTAGTTCTGATAGGTACATGGATGGGACGTGTGTTATTTTTGCGGCGAGTGCCAACTTACCCATTTCCTTCCTCCTTCGCTTATCCGTCATACTTCGCGCCGTAGCGTTGTTGGCTTCATAAAGTTACCCTAGTCACATACTTCAGTATGCTCCTAGGGATAACTTCACTTGCCGCCTAGCTACAATACGAATTATTTAGGATAAGTAGCCAAATTAATTATCATTGATTCAAAATTACTTAGAATAAAGAATGGTGTAGCTTGCTACTGAATAATTTTGCTTTTTATTACACACCCCAGCGAGGGATGTTATGGTCTCCGTAGGAGATACAGACGTTCTTCATTTCCGCGAAGACTTCGAAGCTATACTCGCCACCTTCACGGCCAACACCGGATGCTTTAACACCACCAAATGGCTGACGTAGGTCACGTACGTTTTGGGTATTAACAAACACCATACCGGCTTCGATATTACGAGATAAACGTAAGATTTTGCTCACATCTTGTGTCCAAATATAGGAAGCTAAACCGTATTCGATATCATTTGCCATGCGTAAACCGTCTTCTTCTGACTTAAACGGAATTAAGCAAGCAACTGGACCAAAAATTTCTTCCTGTGCGACACGCATGCTGTTATCAACATCGGCCAGAACAGTTGGGCGTAAGAAGTTACCGTTTCTTAGGTGTGCAGGTAAGTCAGTTGGTTTATCTGGGCCACCAGCTAATAGGGTCGCACCTTCTTCCATACCTAAGCGAATGTAACCAGATACTTTGTTCCAATGTTGTTCGCTGATTAATGCACCGACTTGTGTTTTTGGATCGTTCGGGTCGCCGACGATGAGGCGGTTTGCACGTTCAGCAAAGCGTTTTACAAACTCAGGGTAAATGCTTTCTTGAATGAAGATCCGAGAACCTGCGGTACAACGTTCACCATTTATTGAGAAAATAGTGAACAGTGCGGCATCTAATGCGCGTTCAATGTCTGCATCTTCAAAAATCAGAACCGGGGATTTTCCGCCCAATTCCATTGAGTATTTTTTCAAGCCTGCATTTTGCATGATGGTGCGGCCAGTGGCGGTACCCCCTGTGAAGGAAACCGCGCGTACATCATGGTGTTTAACTAACGCGTCACCGGCAGTACTACCGTAACCTTGAACCACGTTAAGAACACCCGCAGGGATACCTGCTTCAAGTGCCAGTTCCCCAAGGCGGTTAGCGGACAATGGTGATAATTCAGACATTTTCAACACAGCGGTATTACCCAGCGCTAAACAAGGGGCTGTTTTCCATGTTGCCGTCATAAATGGGACGTTCCATGGGGAAATCAGTGCGCAAACACCAACAGGTTGAACTAAGGTATAGTTCATCATTTTGTCGTCAACTGGGTAGGTACGACCATTCATTTGCTGGCAAATTTCGGCAAAGAATTCAAAGTTATGTGAGGCACGAGGGATCAACACATTTTTAGTTTGATGAATAGGTAAACCAGTATCTTGGGTTTCCATTTCCGCTATTTGAGGGACGTTTTCATCAATGAGTTCACCAAGGCGACGCATTAAGCGAGCGCGCTCTTTCATCGGGGTATTGGCCCATTTAGGAAAGGCATCTTTTGCAGCAGCAACGGCTTGGTTGATTTCATCTTGCCCACCAGCCGCGACTTCAGCCAATACTTCGCCAGTTGCTGGGTTGGTGGTTTGAAAATAGTCTTTGCTAGCAACGTTTTTTCCGTTGATCCAATGGTTAATCTTAGTCATTACACTCGTTCCTCATATTCTTTTTCGCTGATAATGGTATTGACTAGTCTGCCAACACCTTCAACTTCAACAATGACTTCGTCGCCCGGTACCACATCAGACAGCCCTTTTGGTGTCCCTGTGGCAATCATGTCACCCGGTTGCAGTGTCATAAAGTCACTGAGGTAAGCAATTAAAAATGGAATATCGAAAATTAGGTCAGCAGTTGTCCCTTTTTGGCGAAGTTCACCATTAACATAGGTATATAAAGCTAGGTTATGAGGGTCTTTAACTGCGCTTTTATCGACAATCCAAGGACCAATTGGTGTTAAGGTATCGCGGCTTTTAACACGTAAATTTGGGCGATAATAGTTTTCAAGATAGTCGCGGATCGCATAGTCATTACACACGGTGTAACCTGCGACATAATCCATCGCGTCTTCTTTCGATACTTTATGGGCAGCTTTACCAATTACGACCACTAATTCAGACTCATAATGCATATATTCAACATTATCTGGACGGACTGAGACTTGGCGGTGGCCCGTTAAGCTATTTTCAGCTTTAATAAAAATTAGCGGCTCTTCAGGTGGCTTAAACTCTAATTCTGTTGCGTGATCCGCATAATTCAAGCCTAGGGCAAATAAAGTCCCTTGTGCAGGAGGTAACCACACGATATCGGAAGAATCACCAGCAATAACATCCCCGTTTGGTAAGGTTATTTCTTCGTTGTCGCCAACAGTGACGGAATATTCAGTGCCTTTAAACAGAACTTTTGCGCGTTTAGTGATAGTAGACATTATTTTCCTCCTGCTGCCACAACGGTGTTTTTCAGGCTAGGGAAGCCTTCTGCTAGGATGACCACTTCGTCACCCGGTTTGATAGTGACACGTTGTTGTGGCGTGCCTATTAGGATCACGTCCCCTTGTTTTAGGGTGGCAAAGTCGCTTAGTGCTGCCACTAACTCGCTAGCATCGCGGATCAGATCTTTTGTTGACCAACGATCCACTTCCTTACCATTTACTTGAGTGATGATATCGACAGGAGCATTTAGCGAAGTTGTCGCCATTTCACCTATTGGGCAAAAGGTGTCGCGACATTTAGCTTTAATGGCAGGACGATAGAAGGTGTCTTCTGGCAAGCTCACTTCGTTTGCTAGTGCAAACCCTGCAATAAACTGATGTGCATCGGTTTTACTCACTTTACGTGCTTCTTTACCAATGACTAGCGCTAGCGTTGCACCACTTTGAACTTCTTCTCCAATAGGATGGATGATTGGCTCACCTGAGTTAATACGCGTATTACGCGGCTTAATAAACCACACTGGTGTTTTAGGTGGGGTTTTATAAGGGGCTTGCTGGAATGCCTCTAGCCAGTGATTAAGCTGGCTTTGGTGGTTGAGGGCAACGGCAAAAACAGTGCCTTTCATTGACAACTCCTTATGAAAAGAATTTAACTTTCGAGTAATTATTAATATATTAATAAAGTATAATTTTAAAATTAGCAATAGGTTTATGGAAATGTTAATTTTAATTGTGATCGTATTAACATAATCAGATAGCAATGATGCAACCCATTGTTATTGTATGGTTTATTATTTTTGCTATTTTTTATGGTTTACAAATATTTAACTTGTATGTTGTTTTTTAAATTATTTACTCATTAATATTTTAGGGTTTTTCTTTGAGATTGTTATTTGACCGTGCTACTCTTGGTAATAAGTAAATTGGTCGTGTAAAAGTCAGTATAGACAGTGTGCGATTGAACAAAATAACGTCCAATACAGCAAAATGGTAGTCACCGTGAAGCACCTAAATTGGATTAAATAACTTTAATTGAGTGGTGAGTTTTAAGCTTATGCATGAATCATTGACAATTGCATTGTTGCAGGCAAGGGAAACCGCAATGGGGTTCTTTCGGCCAATATTGAAGTCGTATAATTTGACTGAACAGCAATGGCGTATCATTCGGGTTTTAGCTGATAAACGTTCAATTGATTTTCATGAATTATCAGTCCAAACCTGTATTCTTCGTCCAAGTTTAACGGGGATCTTAACCCGTATGGAACGTGAGGGCTTAATTTTCCGCTTAAAACCGTTGAATGACCAACGTAAATTGTATGTCTCTTTGACGCCCGCAGGGCAAGAGTTATATGACAAAGCGCGCCAAGAAGTGGAAGAGGGTTATCAAAAAATAGAGCAGGCCTTTTCTCAGGAAAAAATGCAACGTTTAACCGAGCTATTAGATGAGCTAATTGCATTAGAGAGCCCAGATTATAGTAATATTTCTGCTGATAAGAGAAAGAGCGCCTAAATTTTCGTCATATTTCGAGCTCTAGCTGTGTTGGCTTCTTTCGGCTATTTGGGTCACATACTAATGTATGCTCCCCAAACTATCCTCAATCGCCGCCTTGCTAGAGTTCGAACTATTTAGAAAATTAATTTGTACTCGTTATATTTCGAGCTCTAGCTGTGTTGGCTTCTTTCGGCTATTTGGGTCACATACTGATATATTCTCCCCAAACTATCCTCAATTGCCGCCTTGCTAGAGTTCGAACTATTTAGAAAATTAATTTGTACTCGTTATATTTTGAGCTCTAGCTGTGTTGGCTTCTTTCGGCTATTTGGGTCACATACTGATATATTCTCCCCAAACTATCCTCAATCGCCGCCTTGCTAGAGTTCGAACTAGTTAGAAAATTAATTTGTATTCGTTATATTTCGAGCTCTAGCTGTGTTGGCTTCTTTCGGCTATTTGGGTCACATACTGATATATTCTCCCCAAACTATCCTCAATTGCCACCTTGCTAGAGTTCGAACTATTTAGAAAATTAATTTGTACTCGTTATATTTTGAGCTCTAGCTGTGTTGGCTTCTTTCGGCTATTTGGGTCACATACTGATATATTCTCCCTAAACTATTCTCAATTGCCACCTTGCTAGAGTTCGAACTATTTAGAAAATTAATTTGTATTCGTTATATTTCGAGCTCTAGCTGTGTTGGCTTCTTTCGGCTATTTGGGTCACATACTGATATATTCTCCCTAAACTATTCTCAATTGCCACCTTCCTGCAATTTGAATTATTTAGATACTTAAATGATTCACTTTCCCTGTAGATTCACTGAAGTCGAACTTCACTGATACTTATTAGATAGGTAGTCAATTCCTCACTGTCATGTTCTTTTTTGCAATTGTGAAATTACCTCGATGGCTCTACTTACTAGTGCCAAACTCATCAGTAAAATCACTATCAATAAAATCAATCGATTGATTGTCAGCATATAACAATAATTTTTACCGTTAACTTTAAGACTGCCTTACTCAGTAATATTGGAAATCAGATTAATGCTGAGGGTGCTCGACTTATTGGCGACAATGGGGAGATTCTAGGCCATACAGGAAAACTATTAAGTCACTCTGTTGTTTCGGGTGTAAGTGCTGAAATTGCTGGTGGAGATGCGAAAGGTGCAGTTGTTGGTGCACTAGCAGCAGAGTTGGCTGCAATAACATTAAACAGTAAATTGTTTGAGCCAAAATATATCAATGAGCAAGAAAGACAACTCGCATTACTACAAGATGCTATTAAGGGGAATGATGCCAAAACTCAATTCACTAAAGTATTAGGTGGATTTGCAGGGGCATTAATTACCCATAAGCCAGAAGGGGCTTTTTCTGCCGCTAATTCTGCTGAGCTGGTTTATACGTACAATTATACAGAGCATCAACTACAGCAAATAATTATAGAGAACAATCTGGATATGATGGCAGCAGCTAAAGGAGATAAAGCTGCCGCACAAAGAGTTGCTGCAAGAGAACAAGCAGCTGGAGTAGTGGGTTTAGTTGCCGTCGGCGGGGTTGTCATCATACTCGGAGGTGAAATAGTTGTTGCCGCGACTCCACAAATTGCGGAAGGGTTAAAATTAGGTTTTGCTGGATGTAAAGCTAGCGTCAGTTTCTGCGCGACTAAGCTAGGCTTGGTAGCAGCCGATATAGCAGCACCTGAAGCTGCTATATCGACAACCGCAATTGGAGGAGCGGGCTATAAAGTCGTAGTGAATTCTGAAGAGGCACTTAAATCATTAAAAAATATAATACCAACCACCTCAAAAGAGCTATTGACTTCAGGTAAGCTTAATATCTCGAAATTAACCCCCATCATAGAAAAAGAGCAGTTGCACGCCTCTGCGACTAACAAACTGATCGCAGAGATTAATAGACTCCCGTCTAAGACTCAGGCTGCAAATACAGCCACCATGATAGGTGCGTATGATCCTGTGACGGGGAAGATAGCTATTGGATATAGCGATGGTAAAATTTCAGCTGAAATGCTGAATAAGGACACTGTAATTTATGTTGAGAACCAACTCGGTGTTAAAATAGGTGAATATACAACATTTTGTAAAAATACAGTTGGCTCTTGTGCTGAGGTATCAGCCGCGGACTCGTTGATTCGCCAAGGAGTTAAGCCAGAAAATATCCGATTTACCCAAGCAGTCAGGCCAAGAGAGGTTTGGGGAAAAGATACAATTCCGCTAAAAGCAATAAAAGAAACATGTGATAATTGCTTAGTTACATGGCCAACAGGAGTAGATAAATGAGTATGTTAGATATTAATTGGAAACCTAGCTTTGGTTCGGTTTTTACTTGGTTTGCCATGGATAAAAATGGAAAAATCGCAGTCATGATTAATAATGGTTTTGGTGATTTACCTAAATCGTTACTGGCGATTAGTAATGTTACAGAACTATTGAATAATTTAAATGAATTTATGTGGGAAGAATCAGCAACTTTTGTAAACTATCCCCTTGATAAAGGTGGCTTAGCTATTTTAGATTTATATTCATCATGTCTTTATCGACATCTATCTTCGAAAAAAGAAGTTGAAGAGTGCATAGAAAGCGAGTTAATGACTTCGGGGCATTACAGTGATACTAATCTGTCAGTCAATAAAGGCTTTTTTATTTATCAAGCTATAGAAGGCAATAACCCTGGAGATGATTACCCTGTCGGCTATGATGGTGAAACTAAGATGGGAGATTATTTCCGTTATTTGATGCCGACTATTTATGCTTCAGTTGAAGACTTTCCCAAAGAGTTGCGCCATGGAATTGCGGTATCTGATACCATTGATTTCACTGTAGACCAGTTATTCGATAACGACAAAATTAGTGAATATTTTCCTCGTATGTACCATGATTAAAGTTAGGAAAGTATTATAAATAACCGCCATCTTTACGTAAAGATGGCGGTTACTGCGGTATAAACTTTAGTCTCTAATGACTAAGTTCTTTTTTAATGCTACTTACCCAATAAGTGTAAGAAATGAATATGTTTTTCATATTGGTCAAGAATATCGTGAATGATTTGTTCTTTAGCCCAACCCATCACATCATAATCTTGCCCACCTTCTTTTAGATGGATTTCAGCACGGTAGTAACGTTGTTCTTCATTTTTCTCTTCATCAATTTCATCCCCCATACCTGCTAAGGCAAAAGACGGTTGAATATAGTAACGAAGGCGAACTTCATATAAAAAGTTCATATCATTACCTAAATCCACTTCAAACCCGATCCGGTCATCTCTGTCGGTGTGGATATGGCAAACCGTCCCTTGCTTCTCGAGTTCCTCTGATACCATTTCCATTGAAGGTTTCACGGATTCCTCGATAAAACGCTTAACATGTGAACGCTTAGGGAAATAAACGATATTACGTAAGCGACGCTGCCACGGTATAGGATTACGGCTTGCTGTAGGAGCGATCGTTGCGAGCTGTTGGCTATCGCGTTTGTAGGCATCGACACGCAATGCTTTAAACAAACCATAAATAGAGACTAACAAGACCATAGCAAATGGTAATGCACTCGCAATCGTCAGCGTTTGCAAGGCTTGTAAACCACCAGCGAGTAGCATAGTGATAGCAACAATACCCATCAGGGCTGCCCAGAAGATACGCTGCCAAATAGGGGTATTTGAATCACCACCTGAGGCAAGGGTATCAACAACCATTGCACCTGAGTCCGCCGAAGTCACAAAGAACACAATGACCATCAGCATGGCGCAAAATGACAATACAGTAGAAAAAGGAAAGTAAGTTAAAAATTCAAATAAGGCGAGAGAAACATCAGATTGTACTGTTTCCGCTAACTTAGTAGCTCCCTGATTTTTAATTAAATCAATCGCAGTATTACCAAAGAACGTCATCCACATTAAAGTGAAACCGGCAGGAACAAACAGTACTCCAGTAACAAATTCACGGATAGTACGCCCACGAGAAATACGAGCGATAAACATCCCTACAAATGGAGACCATGATAACCACCAACCCCAATACAAGAGAGTCCATCCCCCTAACCAACTACTTGATTTGGGTTCATAAGCGTAAAGATTAAAGGTTTTAGTGACGATCTCTGATAGGTAGCCACCTGTGTTCTCAACAAACGATTTCAACAGTAATACTGTTGGCCCTAAAATAAGAACAAGGAGCAACAATAGGAAGGCTAAACCAAGGTTGAGTTCAGATAAAATACGGATACCTTTATCTAACCCTGAGACCACCGAGATAGTCGCTAAGCCTGTAAAAGCAATAATTAACCCAACTTGCACCATTTCATTAACGGGCAGACCAAATAAGTGGTTCATCCCCGCATTGACTTGTAAAACACCAAAACCGAGCGATGTGGCGACACCAAATACGGTACCGACAACCGCAAAAACATCGACAGCGTGACCAATTGGGCCATAAATACGCTCGCCAATAATAGGATAAAGAGCGGAGCGTAAAGTAAGAGGAAGCCCATGGCGATAGCTAAAAAAGGCTAAAATTAATGCAACTATGGCGTAAATCGCCCAAGCGTGTAACCCCCAATGGAAAAAGGTTAATCGCATGGCATCTTTAGCGGCTTCAACGGTTTGGGGATCACCAATAGGTGGGTTCAGATAATGCATTACTGGTTCAGCAACACCAAAGAACATCAAACCAATACCCATACCAGCGGAAAATAGCATGGCAAACCATGAAACATAGCTAAAATTTGGCTGTGCGTGATCCGGTCCTAATTTTATTTGCCCATAACGAGAGAGTCCCAGATAAGTCACACTCAATAGAACAATCGCAACAGCAAGGATATAGAACCAGCTGGCGTTATTAAATAAATTTTGTTGAAGATGACTTAGATGAGATTCTGCAACTTGGGGCATTAAGGCAGCAAAGCCAACAATGACCAAAATAACAATTGCGGAGCTATAAAATACTGGGGGACTAATTTTGGAGCGAACTTTTTTAGAATCATCATTTATTTGACTCATAACAACCTTCTTTTGTTTTATTTTATTTTTGGCATACCAATAGAGACAAAGTATGCAACCTGCTGTCCTTCTTAATGAAACAATGGATAATTGTGAAAGGTTTCCTAAGGAAACAAAGTAGAAAGAACAATAAATACATCGTGTTAATAGCAGTAAAAACGGCTAAAAGTAGTGATTAATTTTGAGCCTTGAACCCTCTTTAGTGTAAAAAATCAGGCGGACATACTGCCACGATATGGATAAATGATCAACAACAGCGGGAAATAAAATAAGGATGTAATAAAAATATCATGTTAATTATCATATTATTAATAAGTTATAATGTAATATTTACATTCTTTATGGAGAAGTTAATCGAAATAGATAAAACAAGCGGTTTTTTACGTAAAAACGATAAGTTAGCAGTGAGATTAACAGAATTATCGTAGCTGGCTGTCTTTACTTCCACGGCGGTTATAGCCGCTATACGCAGCATTTTTTTTATCCAATTCATTTTGGCAGCTGATACACAACCTGACCCCTGGTAAGGCTAAACGACGGGCTTCAGGGATGGTTTCGCCGCACTCTTCACAAATCTCAGCACTTTCACCTGAATGTAACTGGCTACGAGCTTTGGTGATTGCGTCATCTAATGTTGCATCAATTTGTTCTTGAACGGCATTTTCATTTGCCCAGCCATTCGCCATAAGAAACCTCGGTTTGTTTAATTATTGACCTAATATTAATATAGAGGCGAGAAAATTAAATTCAAGGTCAATTATTGCTCTAAAGAGCGAGTCATATAGATGTGGTCCACTCCGTCTTCATCGTACATTTCCCCCTCTGTTTGGTACTTTAAAGAGTGATAAAACTCGATGGCAGTATGTTGTGCAGAAAGGCCTATTTTTTTGAAATGATGTTGTTGTGCGTAATGCTCAACAAATTTCATGAGTTCGCGGCCTAGCCCTTTTCCTCTATGCTGTTTTTGTACCGCAACACGGCCCACTTTGACTAACCCGGTCTCTTCAAACAGAATGCAACGTAACACTGCTGCTGGGTGTTGATTAAGGTACAAAACGACATGCAAGGCAGTATCATCATATTCATCAACATCGATGTCAGCAGGGAAGCCTTGTTCGTGGGTAAAGACTTGTTGGCGTAGGTCAAATGCATCTTCCACGAGTTTGGGGCTTGCATGTCCAAGGCTATATTTAATTTGCATGAAAAATCCTGATATCGACGTTATAAAAGAAACCCCACTATATAACGAGATAACCATTAAGTAAGGAAGGTTTTAGTACTTTTATTGTTACGAAAAATAAAAAATGGGAAATGCAGGCATTAAGCCTGCATTTAAGGTTGCAGATAAGGTGAGAGTATAGGCGTTTGATTTATTGATTAATCTAAGCTTATTCCTGTTTTTAGCGTTACTAAAACTTATTTCTCATCTGTTTTAGCATCGTTTTCGGCTTTGAGTGACTCCGTTTTCTCTTTCACATCGGTGGCCATTTCATCCGCTTTATTGATAGCATCTGTTTTGACTTCTTGGCCAAACTCAGCCGTGTTTTGCTTTAATTCCTCGGTCTTATTTTTTACATCTTCAGAGAGTTCATTTGCTTTTTGCTGACCATCTTCTTTTAGCTGTTGGGCTTTTTCTTCAGCTTGCTTAACCGTATCATTCCCTTTGGATGCGTCATCACAGCCTGCTATGGCCGTCATAATGCCAGCAAAAAATAGTGAGGCGATAACTTTCGTATTCATAAACATATCCTTAGTATTAAAGGGGTGATTGAAATCATGCAAATGCATTAATCATAATGCTCATATTTAAATATAGTTGAAAGTAAAATTGTTATAAAAAAAATTAATGATTTTTTGAAAGGTTAATATAAATTAGGGTAGATAAAGAGACTTGATGGCCGACTTGGTTGAAAGGCAAATAAAATATTTTAATGGTTAAGTCGGTCATGTAGACATATAAGTAAGCAAACCAGCTAAAATGATGAATAGCTGTCGGTTTACAAACGATAAAAATATATTTTTAATTGAGATAATAGAGGGATAGCAATATGACGTACTATTATTCGTTTATCATTTTGAAGTTTATTATTGGTTTCGCTATTGTTATCACACATATGAATTTATCAGGAAAGACTCAGCTTTCCCAGATGACACCAATTGATTTTATTGGCAATTTTGTGCTTGGGGGAATAATTGGTGGGGTCATTTATAGTGATACTATCCCTCTTTATCAGTATATTACTATTTTAATAATTGGTGTTTTATTTATTAGCTCTTTGAATTTTCTAACAAAAAAGTTTAATTTTTTTCGTAATGTTGCAATTGGTAATCCCATACCAATCATCAAAAAAGGGCAGTTCATTATGGAAAATATCTTAAAAAAAGGAAATAAAATCGACATTATTAATATTTCTTCACGGATACACGCCCAAGGTATTCACTCATTTCAAGAAATTTATTATGCACAAATAGAGCCTGATGGGCAGCTAACGGTTATTTGTGATGAAAAAAATATGCCTTCGGTGATCTTGATGAAAGATGGCATAGTTAGAAATAGCGAGTTAGATTCTATTGAAAGGGATGAAGAATGGCTAATGCAGCAAATTGAATTACAAGGAATTGCTTCTGTCGATGATATTTTCTTAGCTGAATTTTGGCGCGGAGAAGTTAGTTTTATTTTACGAGATGGTAAGATAAACCGTAAAAATAGCCATGAATTAAAAATTATTGCATAAAGCAAGTAAGTAGATGAAGCAAACCTCATCTACTTACCCTCATATTATTTCTTCAAATCATCATAAAGCATCAGTGATGATTTATTTTCAGGGTCGCCTATATAACGGGGTTGCGGTTTAAACTCATTGTTAAATAAGCTTTTTTGAGATTCAAACCCAGTATAATTTAACCCAGCTAAGTCAGACCATGCATAGATAAAATCCATAGTACTAAATGGGCGAGTTGTTTTATCATTTAAATCAAATTGATGGGTATTCAACCACTCAGGGGACTGCCAAACAAGGAAAGGAACATTGTAAATGACTTTACTTGGTTTGCCTTCACTACGCCCTAGCATTTTGTGTGGCGGTGTATCGTAGACATCTTCACCGTGGTCGGAGAAAAAGACTAAAAAGCCATTTTCTTTTGAAGAATCAAAGTCTTTAATTAATGTTGAAACAACATAATCATTATAATGTTGTGCATTATCATAAGCGTTATAATCGTTTACTTCATCTTCATTAAGGTTTTTGGGGACAACATCGTCTTTCCCTTTAAATATGGCTTTTTCTTCCGGATAGCGGAATTCATAGCGCATATGCGTCCCTAATAGGTGTACAACAATGAATTTTTTCTCAGCAGGGTCAGCGAGCGCTTCTTTAAACGGAGCAAAGACCACGTCATCGTATATACGCGAGCTTTGTGCCATATCATTATTGAGGTAATACTGTTTATCCGTTTGGCGAGAGAACGCTGTAAGTAACGTATTACGCTCGGTCATCGTTTGCTGATTGGTGATCCAGAACGTTTTAAAACCTGCTTGTTTCATCATGTTCATGATGGAAGGGCGGGAATTAAATAGCTCCGGTTCTGTTTGAGTTGCAAAGGTGAGAATTTGTTGTAATGCTTCAATGGTGTAAGGACGCGATGTCACGACATCATTAAATACTGACAAATTTGTTGGGTAATCCCTAGCGAGCTCATCTAATTCAGGCGTTGTTGGGCGTGTGTAGCCGTATAAACTCATTCTATCACGGCTGGTGGATTCACCGATAACCAACACAAATGTCCGAGGAGTGTTACCATTCGCATCGACGAAGTTTTCTAATGGTGGGATCTTGCTATTATCGCGAATGAGCTCTTCCATATTCGCAAGTTGGTTCTTATATAATAAGTAACCACTCACAAACTGCCATGGAGCTGCGTATGCCAGTTTACTATTCACATAAGAGGCGACATTGGCTATTGGGCGGTCTTGCTTAATTCCTTTATTATAATAAGGGATACCAAACAGAATAATTAAAATCAGTAATGAGATACCGATTCGCCCTGATTTTGGAAGTGTAACTGGTTTTAGGCGTGTCCAAAGAAAAATAGCAACGACAGTATAAGCCAGTATTACACCAACCACTTTGAAACTAAAATATTGTTTAAGAAACTCCCCAGCTTCATTGGTGTTGGTTTCAAACATCACAAACATAACACTTTGTGATATTTGGTGCCCATAAACAACAAAATAGGCGAGAGCAACCACAGAAGATAGCCACAGGACGATACCTATCAGCCCTGCAACCAGCTTAATTTTTTTTGGAAAAAGTAAGGCGGGGATTAGCCAAAGGGAGCTGTAAAGTAATGAGTCCCTTAAGCCGATAGAGTTGCTTTGCCCAGTAACAAGCACATATAGCTGTAATAATGACGAAAAATACCAAAAGTAGATTAATAACCAGAACAAAGAGATCCAGCTAAATCTTGCAGAGCGTGTAGTGTTAACCATAGTTTTGTAAACTCTTGTTTTCTATTATCGTTAAGTCACATTGAAAAATAATTGGGAAATCGGTGTTTAGATAAAAAGGTGTAAATTAAGTTCAAAAATATGTTATCTATCAATAAGGATTTCTTAATTTTTCTTTGTTTTTTTCATGTTAGCAAATAGCCAAATAAGGTGACATTCAATTATAGACGATGTTTTATAGGTTATTATAGAAATACTATGATGACGGATAATTATGTGTTATCGCATTTAGCGAATTGATATTATCCTTTGATATATTTATGGTATATCAAAAATTTGCAAATTTTATCAATAAAGGGTGAGAGCAACTCATGTTAGACAACTCATTTGTGGCTTTTCTGAAATCATCCTTATCAATCAGGGTATTACTTTCTTTACTGATTATTATTGATGGTGCAATGATTTTAAAACCTGTTTTAAGCGCTTATACAGACTACATTGATTGGCGTGAATCCGGGCTAACACAGTGGTTAAAATCATTAGGCTTTATGAAATTACTGGATATCCCGCGTTTCCTATTGGGGATTTCATTGATTTTCCTTTCGTTATTTATGGTCAATGGTGCGCGGATCGCCTGGGTGTTTTCGTTGTTTTTACTCGGGATCATTTCATTTGTTGATCTAAAATTAGTGCAAGAAAATATTCACCAAGGCTATTTCTCCCTCGCTTTGTTAGTGGCACTTTGCGTATTTTGGAAGCTATATCATCACCATAGCTTAACCAGTGCAGGGTTCGTGGCCATTACCTGTATCATTGCATTATTGCTCTATTCAATTTTTGGTACTTTGTATATTGGTGATGAATTTTTACCTGTCGTTAAAGATGGCACGACCGCTTTTTATTTTGCTTTGGTTTGTATGACAACAGTCGGTTTCGGCGACATTGTCCCAGTCACCGTGGATGCACGGATATTTACAGTGACAGTCATTCTTTTAGGGATCACGATTTTTACCACTTCAGTGGTTTATATCGTTGGGGTATTAGCGAAAGGCACAAAAGAAATTGTGCGTAAGAGGTTTTCTTATATGAAAAATCATTATGTGGTGATTGGCAGTACCCCAATGGCTGTGAATGTTTACCAAAGCCTGAAAAAACGTGAATTACCTGTTGCAGTTATTTGCCAAGAAAACCATCGAAGTCACTATCCAGAAAAAGATAACATTGTAACTGGGGACCCAACGAGTAGTGAATTACTCGCTGCAGCCAATGTAAAGCATGCTAAGTGTGTGCTGATTATGACAGACAGTGATTCACTCAGTACATTTGCTTTATTGGGCGTGAAAGAGTTAGCAGGGAGTGATAACCCAGTTAAAACTGTGGTTTTGATCAACCAAGAAAACAATATGGATAAAGTTCGTTTATTGAAGCCGGATATGCTGTTTTCATTATCGACTCTAGGCTCTGAAGTTTTGATGCAAGTGCTTTGCGGTGACGCAATATCCAATGACTCGATTAGTGATATGCTGTTGAATAAAGTTGCAAAAAGCTAACCTCTAAATCAAAACAGGAATTCTGCTTCATGCTAAGTGCTCAACAGGTGAGTTGCCATCGGCAAAATAGAGTGTTATTTCACCAGCTAGATTTTACGGTGCAGCCCAGTGAAATTTTACAGGTCGAAGGGCCAAATGGGGCGGGGAAAACCACCCTTTTACGCATGGTGGCTGGGCTATTAAAACCTGATGAGGGGGCTATTTGTTGGAATAATCAGCCGATTGATAAACTTAAAGAGGAGTTTACCCGTCACCTACTTTATTTAGGGCATAAACCGGCAGTTAAATCCTTATTGACCCCTTACGAAAACCTAAAGTTTTATCATCAAATGCATCATAAAGGGGATGCTGGAGAGCAGATTTGGTCTGCTTTAGAGGAAGTTTCTTTAATTGGTTATGAAGATATCCCTGTTAGCCAACTGTCAGCAGGGCAACAGCGCCGAGTGAACTTAGCTAGGTTATGGCTAAGTGATGCACCATTATGGGTATTAGATGAGCCGTTTACTGCGATTGATGTAGCTGGTGTGGAACGCTTAACAGAGCGTTTTCATCAACATGCAAAACAGGGGGGCATCATTTTATTTACCTCTCATCAAGCCATGTCGGGGCAATTTGGGTCACTAAAACTGACTGGTGGGGTTGAATCATGTTTTGGTTATTAATTAATAGAGAACTCAAAATTGCATTTCGTGGTTTTTCTGAACTGATGAACCCGTTGTGGTTTTTCTTAATTGTTATCACATTATTTCCGCTAAGTATCGGGCCTGAGCCCCAGTTATTAGCGCGTATCTCCGTAGGGGTGTTTTGGGTGGCTGCAATTTTATCGTCACTCTTATCATTAGAACGCTTATTCAAAGACGACTATCTTGATGGTTCCCTTGAACAGTTGTTACTCGCACCACACCCCTTATTTATTAGCGTATTCGCTAAAGTTATCGCCCATTGGTTAGTGACTGGTCTGCCGTTGATCCTGTTATCTCCCATTGCCGCATTAATGCTGTCTTTCAGTGCTGATACACTTTTAGTGCTTGTGGGGACGTTACTATTAGGGACACCAGTGCTGAGTTTTATTGGGGCGATTGGGGCCGCATTAACGGTTTCATTGAAGAAGGGCGGTGTTTTAGTGAGCCTGCTAGTTCTTCCTTTATATATCCCAGTACTTATTTATGCGACAGGGACGATGGAAGCCCATAGTTTTAAAATGCCATTAGATGGCTATTTTGCTATTTTAGCGGCTTTATTCGCTGCGAGTATCACTTTTTCCCCTTTAGCGATTGCTGCGGCATTAAAAATCAATATCAGTAATAGCTAACTGGTTTATCTCATCTATATTCATCAAAAAGCCCTCTGAAACCTTCGTCTTTTTAGTTCGAGGGGAGAAAAGAGGGTTTTAAAAACTCGAATAAGTTTTTTCCTCCTTCCTGATAAAAAAGTGTAACAAACTATTTTAAATGTAATTAATTAGATTCTCTTTACCCTCTAATTGAGTGTACCTTGCAACTATTTGATTCTAATTTACTTAAATTTTCATTCTAAGTGCATTTACTTGGGGTTAACTAAGCCGAAAATTTATATTGAATACAACTATCATGGATATTGTATTTGCTATCCATTTGATAAATTTATCTTTGTAAGAAAATTCTGTATTTACATTTTAATTAAATAATTAACATTAAATAATAAACATTAGGATTGTCATTTAAACAAAAAAATGTAAAGTTACGTATATTGACTTAACTTAAATGTAAATAATTAAAAAAAGCTAATGATTAATGTACGTACCTTACTACTCGGAACTCTTTTTTCTACCTTTTGTTTTCCTGTTTTAGCAAAAGAACAGTTATTGAAGCCGGATAACACCGATAACTTATTCAATCGCCAAACGCATCAACAACAAACTTTACAACAACAGTTTGATGCGAAATCCCCTGATGTAAATTTATCCGCGGCTATAGCAAAAACACGGTTAAAATTTCCGCAAGAGAATCCCTGTTTCTTAATTGAACGAGTTGCTGTCAGTGGGCAAGAGGCGTTTCCCCATTGGGTGCCTATTGAAAGGCTAGCGAATCAGGCAGTGGGTCACTGTATTGGTATTGATGGCATTAATTTATTAGTGACAGATGTCCAAAATAGATTAATTAGCCATGGCTGGATCACCAGTCGCGTATTGGTTCCCGAACAAGATTTATCGACTGGCGTTCTCCAGTTGGTTGTGATGCCCGGAAAAGTGCAAAAAGTCATATTTACGGATGACTCATCACAATACAGTACGCTGTATACCGCGATGCCAGCACATTCAGGTAATTTATTAGATTTGCGTGATATCGAGCAAGGTTTAGAAAATCTACAACGTTTACCTACTGTGCAAGCCTCAATGGAAATGGTGCCGGGGGATGGCCCAGGGGAAACCCAAATCGTAATTAATCGGCAGCAGTCACGCTATTGGCATGCAGGTGCGTGGGTGGACAATACCGGCTCAAAAAGTACCGGTAAAAACCAAGCAGGGGTGATGTTGGCACTGGATAACCCGACTTCGCTTAGTGACCTTTTCTACATTACGGCAACGCGGGATTTAAGTTTTTCCAGCGATAAAGATACTGCCAACTACAGCGCTCATTATTCGGTACCCTTTGGGTATTGGCAATTTGCCACTACCGCAAGTGATTATGAATACACCCAAACCATCGCTGGTGCAAACAGTGATATTGAATATCGCGGTAAAAGCAAAAGCCTGAACCTGCAACTGAGTAATGTGCTGTACCGTGATGCGACGGCTAAAACGACCGCCACCTATGATGTGAATTTGCGTGAAACCCGTAACTTTGTACAAAACACCGAAATTGAAAACCAAAAGCGCCGCACTACCGCATGGAAATTGGGCTTAAATCACCGCCAATATGTGGGGCAATCAACTATTAATTTAGGGGCGAGTTATCAACACGGTACGCGTTGGTTTGGTGCGATGCCTGCTTTTGAAGAGTTTCGCAGTAAAGACTCCCAAGATTATGCGACGGCACTGGCCATTATTATGCAGTTTTCAGCCTCAGCGAGCGTGCCTTTCAGCGTAGCTGACCAAACCTTGCGTTTTGATACGCAATATTTACGCCAACGGAGTGACCGGCCGCTGACCCCCCAAGACCAATTCAGTATTGGTAACCGTTGGACAGTCCGTGGGTTTGATGGCGAACGTACTCTCAGTGCGGATGAAGGCTGGACGCTACGTAACACATTATCATGGGCATTACCTGTCCCCGCTCAAGAGCTATATGTGGGCGTCGATTATGGCAAAATTAGCGGGCGTGGAACTGACATTAATTTAGGTACACACCTTGCAGGCGGCGCGATTGGCCTACGTGGTGCAATCAACCCTGCCAACTTAAGCTATGACCTTTCAATTGGCACCCCATTCTCTAAACCCGATGGTTTTAAAACAGACCCTGCTACATTTGCGTTTTCGGTTAACTGGAATTATTAAGGACTCTCAGGATGAACAAGTTATTTTATCGCTTAATTTTTAATACTGCCCGCCAAATGGTGATGGTGGTGGCGGATATTACGCGCAGTCATCGTGCGGGCCCTGCCTGTTCAAGTGAAAACCGTGTTGAGAAAACCGCAAATAATCGCGTACGTTGGTCAATCAAGCCGATTGTCACTTCCCTATGGCTAACATTGGGAATGGTGAGCTTTAGCGCTTCTTCGTCAACGATTGTTGCGGATAGTAAAGCGCCGGGTAACCAGCAACCCACTGTCGTGAATACACAAAATGGTTTGCCACAAGTCAACATTCAAGCGCCAAATCGCGATGGTGTATCTCGTAACCAATACAGCCAATTCGATGTTGATCATAAAGGGGCGATCCTCAACAACAGTAGTACCAACGTCAATACGCAACTCGGTGGCATGATCCAAGGCAATGATTGGCTCGCCAAAGGGGAAGCTAAGATCATCCTTAATGAGGTGAATAGCCGCGACCCTAGCCAGCTCAATGGCTTTATTGAAGTTGCAGGGAAAAAAGCCGATGTGATCATCGCCAACCCAGCAGGGATCACCTGTAATGGTTGTGGTTTTATTAATGCGGACAAGGCGTTACTTTCTGCCGGTAAAACATTGATTGAAAATGGCAAAATTAAGGGCTTTGACGTTGATAAAGGCAGTATCAATATTGTCGGTAAAGGCTATAACGGCAATGGGACTAACTACACAGCGTTGATCGCTCGCTCAGTGAATATTAATGCCAAATTACATGCGAAAGATTTAGCGATTACGACAGGAAAAAATACTGTTGCGGCGGATGGGAAAACCATTCTTAAAACGGATAACTCCTCTACTGATGATAAGCCTGAATTTGCTCTAGATGTGGCTGCATTAGGGGGGATGTATGCCAATACCATCAAAATGCGTGGTACAGAACATGGTGTTGGGGTACGAAATGCAGGGCATATTGGTGCAGAAGCCGGGGATATTACACTTTCTGCTGATGGTAAAGTGGGTAACTCTGGGGTGATCACCGCCAGTCACAATATTGCAATAAATAGCCAGAAAGCTATCAATAACACAGGCACCGTACTGGCGCAAAATGATATCCAACTTAAGGCGAAACAGGTAATAACCAACACCGATAAAGGCCAAATCGTCGCAGGGCGCGATGCAACGCTAAGTGCTGAGCAAATCAATAGTGACCGTACCGCATTATTAGCCGCGGGGGTCGATAGTAAAGGTAAGCTTACATCAGCGGGTTCATTAACGGTTAAAGGCGAGAAAGAAATAGCATTACAAGGGGATATTGTTGCTAAAGACTCATTAACAGTAACAGGCAGCGGGGTAGATCTATCCCATTCCAATACCCAAGCCAAAAATATCGCGCTGACGTCTACCGCAACGGATATTCGCACCCAAGAAGCGCATTTACTGGCAACGAACAACGCGACATTGACTGCTAAACGCGGCATTGATAACCAAAAAGGGGAGATTGTTGCTCATCAACTCACCTTATCTGCTCCCGAGTTTATCGACAACCAACAGGGTAAGCTCGTTCAAAAAGGAAATTCAAAAAATACCTTACACACTAAGGTATTAGGTAATCAACAAGGTGAGGTCAATCTAGCGGGAGAGACTTCCGTTATCACGCAACAGCTGAATAACCAATCGGGTCAGTTATTAAGCCGTGATGGCAAAATGGATATTCAAAGCCAAAGCCTGAACAACCAGCAAGGCACGTTGTTAGCCTCTGGTAAGCAAGGGCTAACTATCAAAGCGGATTCACTAGATGGGCAAAAAGGGGAGATCCTCACCAATGGTGCATTGAATTTAACCGCACAATCAGTGAATTTAAATAACGCCACCACCCAAGCAGAGCAAATCACGTTACAAGCGAATACATTATCTCACCGTCAAGGCAATATGTTGCAGACGGGGAGTAAAGCCATGGGGCTTAATGTGACTAATGAGCTTGATAATTACCAAGGAAGTATCACATCCAAAGGTGATTTACGCTTACAGGCAGAAAAAGTCGACAATACAGACGGTAAATTACTAACGGGGGCGAACCATCGCTTAGATGTTACGTCTGCAAAGGTGTTTGATAACACCCGTGGTGTTGTCCAAACCGATAAGTATTTGATGATCAAAGCGGATAAACTGATTAACCAACAAGGTAAAATCAGCAGTTTATCGGGTGCAGCTTTATTGACAGCAAATAGTTTAGACGGTGCACAAGGCACTATTTTTGCGAAAAACACATTAGGCATCGAAAGCGCTGATATCAACTTAAACCAAGGTTTAACCCAAGCGGATCAAATTTCTATTTTAGCCAATAACTTCATCCATCAGAGCGCAACCTTATTGCAAACAGGGGAAGGAAAAACCAAGCTGCATATTCAAAATCAATTTGATAACCAGAAAGGGGAAATCTCCAGTAATGGTCAAGTTGATATTGTGGCAAACGAGTTGAATAACCAAGAGGGGAAAATCATTGCCGCCAAACAGGGGCAATTGACACTGAGTATTCAACAGGCGCTGAATAATACGCAAGGAATATTATTAGGTAATCAGGGGGTTCAGCTCGCAGTAGAGCATTTAATTAACCAATCGGGCAAAGTTATTGCCAGTTTTGGTGATAATCATCTGGCGTTAAAACAACTGGATGGTGAGAAAGGGGAAATCCTTTCGAAAGGTAAACTCGCCTTAACAGGAGATAACCTGAACCTCAATGATGCAGTGACACAAGCCGATAATATCCAAATTGATGGGCAAAGCCTTTCCCATCAACGTGGACAAATGCTACAAACAGGTAGTGAAAAAGGGGAAATTAAACTAGCTCAACACCTTGATAACCAATCAGGAAATATTAGTAGCCAAGGCACATTAAGCTTGGATGTGGCTAAGCTTTCTAACCAGCAAGGTGTGGTAGTGGCATCAAAAGTAGGGGCTTTGATCTTAAATGCAAAGCAGGGCATAGATAACACCCAAGGGACATTGTTTGCCGAGCAAAATTTTATGCTCAACACGCTCTCGTTCACGAATACCGATGGGAAAGTGATTAGTAAACAAGGCAATATGTCGGTTTCGACTGAAAACCTGCAAGGCCAACGTGGGGAGATGGTTGCACAAGGTGACTTATCACTTAATGGTAAAGACATTGACCTAAGTGCAGCGACTACGCAAGCACAACACATCCAATTGACAGCGAATAATTTAACGCATCAACAAGGGACGATGACCCAACTGGGTGAGCAGCAAGGTACTATTAACCTATCCCAACATCTTGATAATAACACAGGGGATATCAGTGGTAATGGTTCTTGGCTGATCAAAGCCAATACCCTTGATAATCAACAAGGTCACATATTCAGCGCAAAAATGGGTAAGTTAGACTTACAAATTCAGCATGCTCTGGATAACACAGGTGGAACGCTAACAGGCCGACAAGGCGTGTTTATGGAAGCCCAATCGTTGATCAACCGTACGGGAAAAGTGATCGCCAGTATGGGGAATGTGACATTAAACAGCCAGTCACTGGATGGCGATAAAGGCGAAATACTGGCCGCAAATACGTTGAATATTCAAACGGGTGCTGTTTCACTGAATCAGGCTATCACTCAGGCTGAACAAATCTTAATAACGGCAAATACCCTTGACCACCAAGGTGGGAAATTATTGCAAACTGGCGATACAGCAGGGGAAATTACGTTACAAGGTTATTTGAACAATCAAGCGGGTGAAATAGGGAGTAACGGTAATTTTACTCTACAAGCTGATTCTTTGAATAACAACGATGGGCAAATTATTACCGCGAAGAACGGTGAGCTCACTATTAATTTGCTGAGTGAGTTATTGAACCAACATGGGGCTATTGTTGGTGAAAATAACCTGAATATTAGCGCAGATAGCGTTGATAACCGAGAAGGTAAGCTGGTTGCTCGTCATGGTAATGCAAAACTGAACATTACTAATAATATCAATAACCAAGCTGGGTTAATTGCCGCAGAACGCCTTTTACAGATGCGCAATCAGGCGCTGCAAAACCAGTTGGGCTACTTACAAGCCAATGCTATCAATATTAATACCCATAACCAGCGGTTTGATAATACACAGGGCTCACTGTTAGCTCAGCAAACACTGGTATTAAATAGCGGCCAACTAGACAACCAGCAAGGCTCAATTCAATCAGGCAGTGAGATGCTGATTGATACCCATGGTGAGCAACTGATTAATACCCAAAGCGGTGATGACAAAGGGATTTATGCGCAAGGGGGTTTAACCCTAACTACCGGTAAGCTCAATAATGAGCAGGGCCGTATTGTGGCAAAAAATGCACTGACATTGAACAGCCAAGGGGTTAATAACCAGCAAGGTTTGGTGGGAAGTCAGTCCGAGCTGACAATGAATATCCAACAATTGGATAACAGCGAAGGGGTGATCAAAGGGCAATCCATTAATATTGATACCCAAGGACAGCGTTTAACTAACCTAGCTAAAACAGATGAACAGGGGATTTTTGCTAGCCAAAATTTAGCATTAACCATTGGAGAGTTAATTAACCGCCAAGGGAAAATTCAAGCTAGTCAAATTTCACTCAATAGCCAGAAAAAGCGTGTTGATAATAGCGAAGGTGAAATTCTTGCCGCCAATGATTTAACGGCGAATACGGGAGCGCTGGATAATCAACAAGGCCGACTGCAAGCAGGCCATCAGCTGACTCTGAATTCCCATGGTGAAGTGGTGAATAATAGCCACACGCAAAAAAATGGTGGCATATTAAGTGGTGGAGGCTTATCCATTGACAGTGGCAAGCTTCTTAACCAGCAAGGACAAATTCAAAGTTCGGAAGCGGCATCGCTCACCACCACAGGTATTGAAAACCAGAATGGCCAAATTTTTGCGGGTCAGTCAATGGATATCAATACCCAGCAACAGGTGTTATTAAACCAACAGGGCACATTAGCGAGTAATGGCAAGCTCGAACTGAATACAGGGGATTTAACTAATACCCAAGGTACTGTTCAAGGAAAACTTGGACTTACCGTGAATGCTGAGCAGATTGATAATCAAAAAGGGTTATTACTGAGCCAATCGGCGTTAAACGTGACAGGAAAGAACCTCGATAATACTCAAGGGGTTGTTCAGTCACAGGGAAATGCAACGCTGGATATTCATCAACGGATTGAAAACCAGCAAGGGCAGCTTTTGTCTGGTCAAAACCTGAACGTGAATACGCAACAGCTCAATAATGCGAGTGGTGTTATTCAAGGCCTCAATAATGTTGAATTGGCAGTAAAACAGCAAATTGAAAACCAACAAGGCTGGATCAAGGCTAATGAAAACCTCGATATTTCAGCTCAATCTATTGATAACAAAAATACAGCTAAAACAGGTAAAGGTTTGGAAGGGCAGAATATCACCCTGAAAACCACGACATTAGATAACCAAAGCGGTGCACTCCGTGCAGGGCAAGCCATTGAAGCGAATGTGGCACAAAGCTTGAATAATATTCAAGGGATGCTCTCAGCGGGAACTCAGTTGAATGTAACTGATAATGCCCAAGGTAAAGCCTTAGTATTATCGAACCAACAAGGGGTGATGGTTAGTAATGGCTCAGCCGCTATTTCTGCGGACCAATTAACGGGCGAAGGCAAGGTGATTGCACAAAAAGCATTATCACTGACACTTAACCAGTTATTTGAAAATACAGGGCGCATTCAAGCTGGCGAGAACTTAACCGCGAATTTTGCACAAGGCTTTACCAATAAAGGGTTATTTTCTAGCCTTGGCGAACTGGCGTTAACCACTACGGCCGTTATCAACCAACTTTCCGGTGAGATCAGTGGGCAAAATACCCGAATTAAAGCCAGCGGTCAGGTGCTTAATACTGGGCTTATAGACGGTGTATTAACTCACATTATTGCGAATTCTTTAGATAATCTAGGCACAGGGCGTATTTACGGAGATTTCCTAGCAATAGCGGTCAATTCCCTCTTGAATGATAAGCAAGGGGATAAAGCGGCCGTTATTGCAGGGCGTAAAGAGGTTAACCTTGCGGTTTCTGAGCTATTAAACCGTGACCATGGTTTGATTTACAGTGACGGTGATTTAGTTATCGGTAAGCAATTAAATGACCAACTACAAGCCACTGGTCATGCCAAAAGTGTGAAAAACCACAGTGCAAATATTGAAGCGTCAGGCAACCTCACACTGAAAACTGATTTACTTGAAAACAAAGATATCCATTTGCAACTAACTGACGATGCAGTGGAGGTCAGTCGTGAGCACTTTGATTGGTATGATGCGGGTAATGGTAACCGTTATAAGTTGCAACCAAGAAATGGTAATCAAACTCGTTATGCGATTAATGAAGATGGCACGCTCAATAAAGAAGTGGGTATTCATTATGAAAAATCCAATCGCTGGCGGATGTTTGAATACGGAAACTGGACAAAATATTTTTATGAATATGATTACGACCGTATTATTTATGAAACACAAGTTATCAAACGCGATGCAGCACTGATCACCAGTGGTAAGCATTTGACGATTGATGGGCAGCAACTGAACAATGAAAATTCACGTGTTGTGGCAGGGCAAAACCTGATCTTAACAGGCTATGAACTAAACAACGAAGAAGCGCAAGGTGTTCGTCGTATTTTTGAGGATGGAAACACGATTTATCGCTATAAAGGCGGTAAAAAATGGAAAACGCGTACTAGCACGTCAAAATACCAAGGGGTTAATAGCGAAGAAGATTTAGCATTACATTTATTAGAAGTCACCGAAAATGCGGGTGGTATCAATAAAACTCAGCTCGATTCAGTGAAAGTGAATAAACTTGACGGGCAAGCGGAGGGGGTTTCTGCTGCAAGCCTACAAGATAACCAAGGTTCAGCTATCACTGAACAAACGCTAAAAGAGGGTAAAAATACGCCATTAGACTTGTTACCAGGTCAACAAATGGAAGTGACGCAATTACCGTCGATTTCAGCCAAAGTGGATGTCAAAGATGACAAATCAGTTGACTCATCATTGCAAGTCGAAAATGCCAATGTGGGTAACGGCACTGACATTCAAGGGCAAAATGACGCTGGTAAAGGGGAGAACATCACAGCAGAGACTGGCTCTCAAGGTAAAGATAACCTCGATACAGTGATCAGAACCGTTGGACCAAATACCCAATTACCCGACAACAGTCTATTTAATCTAACACCTAACAGTGATAGCCAATTCCTGATTGAAACAGACCCACGCTTCACTAACTATAAAAAATGGTTGTCGAGTATTGATATTGTCACGAATGAACAGCTGCATAAGCGGTTAGGTGATGGTTACTATGAGCAGCGTTTAGTGCGTGACCAACTGATTGAAACTACTGGGCAGCGTTTACTGGGTAACTACAGTAGTGACGAGGAACAGTATCGTGCACTGTTAACCAATGGTGTGGCATTCGGTAACCAATTTAACCTGACACCGGGTATCGCCTTAACGCCAGAACAGATGGCGAATTTAACCACAGATATTGTGTGGATGGTGAATAAGGAAGTCACGTTGCCGGATGGACGTGTTGAACTAGTGAGTGTCCCGCAGGTGTACGTTCGTGCTCGCCAAGGGGATCTAAACGGCAATGGAGCATTACTGGCGGGGCGCAATGTTTCTGCGAATATGACTGGCAATATCCTTAATAGCGGCGAAATTAGTAGCCGTGAATTGACGGACTTACGTGCTGAAAATATCGAAAATAGCGGCCGCATTCAAGGCAAAGACATACAGCTTGATGCCCTAAAAGATATTAAAAATGTTGGTGGGGAAATCCGTGGTTTAGACAATGTTTCGTTATCAGCGGGGCGCGATATTCTCAGTGAAACGGCGCAGCGTGGGGATGGCAAATCACAATGGCTCGATCGTCCTGCCAGTATCTATGTCACGGGTGATAATGGTCAGCTTACCTTAAAAGCGGTGCAAGATATAAACCTAATCGCGACAGATATCGGCAACTTAGGGGTTGATGGCAAAACATCGATAATTGCAGGGCGTGATATTAGTTTAGAAACTCGCGATGTTAGCTCGGCATTTGATTACACCCATAATTCAAGCAATTACTATCGTGGCGCTAACAGCACAGAGGTTGGCACACAAATCCAAACTCAAGGGGATTTAACCTTATCTGCGGGGCAAGACCTGTCTGCCCGTGCAGCAAACGTGAGTAGCGGTGGGGAGTTAGCGATCAATATTGGGCGTGACATCAATATTACTTCCGGTATTGAAACAAGTGATTATGCGAAACACACCAAACACAAGGATAAAGGCTTCTTATCAAGTACCACCAAAGAAACCCATGATGAGGTGAATGAGCGCACAGCCATCAGTAGTACATTCAGTGGCGATAGTGTGAAAATGACGGCAGGGAATGACGTGAATATCGAGGGGAGTAATATACTCGGAACTAACGATGTTACCGTCAATGCTGGCAATCAATTGAATGTAACCACTTCTGACGAAGCACTGCATGAAACTCATGTGTCGAAAACCAAAAAATCAGGGTTAATGAGCAGTGGCGGTTTAGGTTTCACGGTTGGTTCAACTTCACAAAAAGTGACTACCGAAACCGATAGCAACCAGAAAAAAGGCAGTGTGATTGGCAGTACGGCGGGAGATGTAAACTTAACCGCTGGTGGCAGTGCAAATATTCACGGCAGTGATGTGATTGCGGCGAAAGATATCAATGTAACGGGCAGTGATGTGAGTATCACCGCGGCTGAAAATAGCCGTACGGATATCACCACGGTGGAAAGTAAATCCAGTGGGTTGACGGTATCGTTAGGCGGTACAACGGGTAGCCTGTTAGATGGTATGGCGCAGACTGCAAAATCAGCGAAACAAGAAGATGATGGTCAGTTAGCTGCACTTAAAGGAATGAAAGCGGGCTTACAGGGTGTACAAGCTCAGCAAGCCGGTGAGTTGGCTGGACTGAAAGAAGGTGGTAGTGTGGCAGATGCCTTTGGCGTCAATGTGTCTTATGGCAGTAGTTCTTCAAAAACCACCACGAAAACACAGCAAAATACCGCATCAGGTAGCAGCTTAAGTGCTGGGGACAATGTCAACCTTACAGCCACAGGTAAAAAAGAGGGTAGCCAAGGCAACCTGACGGTACAAGGCAGCCAAGTGGATGCAGGTAAAAACATAACCTTAACTGCGAAAAATGATATTAACCTGACCAGTGCCACCAACACTCAAACCGTGAATGGTAAGAACGAAAGTAAAGGCAGTTCAATCGGTGCAGGTATTAGTACGGGCGGTTGGAATGTTAATGCGAGCGTGAATAAAGGCAATGGTTTTGAGAAAGGCAATAGCCAGTTCTATACCGATACAGAGGTTAATGCGGGTAAACAACTGACGCTGAACAGTGGCAAAGACACCACGCTAACCGGTGCGCAAGTGAGCGGTGAAAGCGTTAAAGCCAATGTGGGTGGGGATTTGACCCTATCTAGCCAACAAGCGACGGACAAATATGACTCGAAGCAACAAAGTGGCAGTGTATCTGGCAGTATTGGGTCAAGGTTGAATACCACAGCTTCCGTGAATGCCAATAAAACCGAAATGCACAGCGATTATCAATCGGTAGATAAGCAAACGGGTATCAATGCAGGCAAAGGCGGTTTTGATATTACGGTGGGTGAGCATACACAACTTGATGGTGCGGTCATAAGCAGTACGGCAGAGGCGGATAAAAACACATTGGATACAGGTACTCTGGGCTTTGGTGATATTAAAAACAAAGCGGAGTACAAGGTGGATAGCCAAAGTGGTGGTTTCAGTACAGGAGGCACACCATTTGAAGACCAGTTAATGGGGAATGCAGCGGGTTCACTGCTGACCAATGTGAATAACAAAGGGAAAGACAGCAATACCACGCATGCTGCGGTATCGGAGGGTAACATTGTTATTCGCGATAAAGACAATCAGAAACAAGATGTCAGCGAATTAAGCCGAGATACAGACAATGCTCATGAAAAACTCAATACGATTTTTGATAAAGAGAAAGAGCAAAAGCGGATAGAGAAAACGCAGTTAGTGGGCGAGTTAGGTAAGCAGATTACTGATATAGCGGTGACGAATGAAAGGATAGAAGCCACTAAGAACGAAAGGAAAAACTTTGATAAAACGCCAATGACAGACGATGAGCGTAAGAAAGCCATTGCTTCTATCAAA
>NZ_JBIXLP010000003.1:0-16305 GCF_053543535.1 Providencia sp. AGC89 | reverse complement strand
CTCATGGCGCTCGTGCCTGTTGGGGACGTTTGGGGGATAGGACGTAAACTAGCAAAACGCCTGAATCAAAGTGGAATTGAAACAGCCTTGGATTTAAGTCGGTTGTCAACGACCCAGGCGCGCCAAATGTACTCAGTGGTATTAGAGCGAACCGTGCGCGAGCTGAACGGTGAATCGTGTCTTCAGCTGGAAGAAATCGCGCCCGCTAAGCAGCAAATTATTTGCTCCCGTTCGTTTGGCCATAAAGTGATGGATTATGAGTTAGTTCGCCAATCGGTGTGTGCCTTTGCAGAACGCGCTGCAGAAAAACTGCGGGAAGAAAAACAGTATTGTCGGTTAGTGACCTTGTGGGTGCAAAGTAGCTATTTTTCTCACCATGAACCGCACTATTATCGACAAGAGACTCAAGCGCTCATTTACCCCACACAAGACACACGCGAGATTATTCAGGCGGCCGTGTCTTTGTTTGACCGACTTTGGCTCCCAAATGTGAAATACAGCAAAAGCGGCATATTGCTCAGTGAATTTTCCCCTTCAGGGCAAGTGCAACTGAATTTATTTGAGAGTGGCCATCGTTTTCGTAAAAGCAGTGAACTGATGCAGACGATTGACCAGATTAATCGCGGAAAAAGTGCTATCTGGTTTGCAGGTCAGGGTATTCAATCACAATCCGCTTTATGGAAAATGAAGCAGCAATTTCTCTCGCCCCGATGGACAACGCAATTCTCGGATATTCCTATCGTAAAATGCTAATCATTGGGTGATGTTTTTTTGAGCAGTGTTGATATTCATTCATTAATCAGGCTATTAACCTTGTTATTAACAGGGCTATTTCAAGTTATCCACTGATTTTGTGGATACGCTTTTTTTTGCGTTTCGGGGCAACGGCTTCATGCTGGCATTGAGCCAGGCTTAAGCCGAACTCCGGATTGACCCCATTTACACACAGTTGGCGCAGGTTCCCCGTACACTCCCGTTCTCGCGCCTGTTTGGGGCGCGCTCACTGGCTCGCCAAATGTGGAAAATGGGGACAACCGGCTTGAAAGGTCAACCACTGCGCCTTTTACCGTTTTCAACGTGGCGCAAAGGGCAGGGGTGCAGCTCCCTGCGGGACCGCCCCTGGTTCACTGCTTAGCTACGCTAAGCGTTAATGGCGACTTGCCGTTCGCTTCTCTCGCTGCAAGTCGGGTGCTGTCATTTTCATCACCTGTGTGATTAATCTTTCATCGAGCACCTCCGCTTGGCCTAAAACATAGCCTCATCTCGTCATACAGCAAGCGTAAAGTGCACTCCACCAAAATTCTTGTCGCTGCGCTTTCCAACAATTTTGTCTCCGCCCTTGCTTCCTTCCTCGTCTCGGCTATGTACGGCCTTTGCAGCGGAGGAACTCAACGAAAGAAATCATTAACACGGTGGAGGATTCAAAAATGTCATCACATCAAAACCTTGCAGCTCCAGAATCTAACGAAAGAAGGGTTAAAAACCCACTGACGGATAGTCAGAAAGCCGATTTATTGCATTACATTGCGCCATTAACACGGTTATTGGATTTATTCGAGGGGGATATCTCACCTGAGTTGTACGACGAAGAAATCACGCTGCACAGTGATGCATACGATTCCAACAGTATTTTTATGAAAAACGGTTATCCGATTGGCTTTAGTGACAATTTAAACAACATGTTCTATCTGCGTCCTGAACTGATTCAGGCATCTTAGGTGCTAAGAGAGCCTTGTCACTCTCTTAGCAAAGACACATTAAAAACAATAGAGGTATCAATTATGTCTACATTAGAAACTATCATTAACCCAAAACAACGTAAAGCAAAAAAAGGCACAAAATCCGCACAAGCCGACGCGATTTATCAGGCATTGGACAGTATGGAAGCGCATGTATTGCCGTTATCGGCATTGGTACAGAGTGAACTCAATGTCCGTAAACGTCCAATCGACGAAAAAGCCTTGTCCGAACTGGCAGACAGTATTCAAGCGGTCGGGGTATTACAAAACTTAGTCGTTTATCCGATGGATAATGACGTCTACGGGGTTGCAGCGGGTCAGCGTCGTTTACTGGCGTTACAACAATTGGTGGCAAAAGGACATTTAGCGTCGAGTTTCCCTGTGCCTGTCAAAGTGGTCTCAGAGTCCGATGCGCTGATTATTTCCCTGACGGAGAACAGCCAACGTGAAGCCATGCATCCAGCCGACCAACTTCATGCTTTTATCGAGCTACAAAAAACAGGCAAAAATGCGTCTGAAATCGGTGACTTATTAGGGTTCAGCACTCACCACGTAAAAAAATGTCTGCGTTTAGCGAATATGGCACCCGAGCTGTTAGCCGAATTGGATGCGGATAATATTACCCTTGACCAACTGCAAGCCTTAACAGGCACTACTGACCATGAACGCCAAGTAATGGTATGGAACAATGCCTTTGGGTGGAAAAAAGAGCCACGCTATTTACGTGAAGCGGTCGAAGAAACCAAAACCCCTGCCGAAAATAATCGACTGGTGAAGTTTGTTGGATTGGATGCCTACGAGCAAGCAGGGGGAACCCTTGAAATTGACCTCTTTACCGAAGCAGGATTTATTGAAAACGCCCCACTATTAGAAAAATTGGCACTCGATAAACTCACTGTTTGTGCGGAACTCTTAGCGGATATTGAGGGTTGGCAGTTCGGTACTGCCCGTTTAGAGCGTCCGAGTTTTTACGGTAATGACGGGGAAACCTTGTCTATCTGCAATGCCCCCGATGCGGTGTTCTCTCCTGAATTTGCGGATTTAGTGACTGAATTAAGTGCCCGTGAAGATGATTTACGCCAGCAATCAACGGAAGCAGATGACGAAAATGAACAAGCTGACCTTTACCAAGCGGCAAAAGAGTGTGAACAGCAAATTGCTGATATTAAGCACCGCGCTAAAAATATGACGTGGTCAGCCGATGAAAAAGCTACAAAAGGTGTGGTGATTTATCTCGACCGTGACGGTGAACCGTGTGTTGTCCGAGGTGTGATTAACCAAGAACAGCGGGAGCATCAGAGCAGAGAAGAAGAATGCACTTCTGAAAGTCTGAATGAGCAATCTACCGTTCCTGTTGAGACTGAGTCCACTTACAGCGCAGCGTTGTGCAAAAGTCTTTCTTCGGAGCGCACCTTAGCCGTTCAAGCGGCATTAACACAACATCCAAACGTGGCACTGGCGATTTTGGTGCATGATGCGTGTATTCAGGTATTTGGTTCACCGTATGCCAAAACCGCATTTAACATTAAATTTTCGCTTTCTCAGGAGGAGTTACTCAAAAATGCCCCGACCGCCCAAGACAGTGAAGCATTGCAATTACTTAATACGCAATTTGAGTCATGGTCAGCGCGTCTCCCTGACGCATGGCAAGCCGATTTTTCGTGGTTGTTGTCATGGGAGCAAGCGGATTTAGTCGCATTACTGGCATTTTGTTCCGCGCAAACGTTGAGTGAAGTCAATCATCATGCTCCGTACGATAACACATTAGCTAAAGGCTTGCGCCCAATTGAGCAGGCGATTGCCTTCGATTTCCGCCAGTGGTGGCAGCCAACCAAAGCCAACTTCTTTGGGCGTATCAGTAAAGACCAAATCAGCGATTGTTTAGCCGAGGCAGGCGCATCAGATAAAGCCCTTGAAGCCGTCAAAATGAAAAAAGGGGATGCTGCGGAGTTGGCTGAAAATACCCTTAAAGATACCCATTGGTTGCCGAGCTGTTTTCTCGATGTAAATGCTGACACTCACCACACCGATAACGCGCAATAATCAATATGGAGACACTGCCCGAAAGGGCAGTGTGAATAATCATGACAACGATTCCAAATCACTTAGCCCTTGTTCCCTTTAATGACCGTCAATATGCCGCCGCAAAAGCCATCCTTTTTGTTGAAGATAAAATACAAAAAGGGCAACACCAAAAACGTTATCCCTATGCGTGTGCGTTAATTCGCTTTTTTACGGGCAATAAAGGGGCTATCACCGCGAAAGATTTGCACTATACATTGGTGTTATCTTTTGATGATAAACGTGAAATGCCGTCAAAAAATCGCTATCTTGCGGCTTTAGATACGTTTGTTCAGTCCCGTGGATATCTTTGTCCGTTGCCGTTGTGCGATCATCATGTGCGCGATTTTTTCCCTGAGCTGGATTACCGTGACCGTGAACGGCAGGGGCGAAAAATTCAGTCTCAAGTCCAAGTGGTGAGCCGTGCCAGACAAAAAGCCCAAATAAAAGCGCAGCAACAGTATCAAAACCGATTAGCGCAAGCCGAAATTGAGTTAGCCTTTATTACCCCCAGTGAATTTAAATCGTGGTACAACCGGTTTAATCATGATGGGATTGAAGAGTATGATTTGATTGAGTTGCTTGTGAACTGGACGACGCGATTTAGGCATTTAAACTTGCGAAAATACCTTGATTTTGCCCCGTTATGGTCGGCACTTTTGGATTTTAATGATGAAATTGATAACCGATCATACGGTGAACAATTACTGGATGGTTATGCCATACCGAATAAGTTAACCCGTCAAAAGGGCGTTGACGATGAATGAATGGAATGTGGTTTTACTCGAAACTGAAGACAGTTTGGTGTTAATGATGCGGGGTGAGCAATCAAAAGAAACCGTCATTAATTCAGCGATTGCAGCAAATGAAATTTCACAGAGTGACCGTGAAACGTGGTTAGTGTGTGAAGATATCAACGTGGGGTATTACAAGGCTGTGCCTAGAGAAGGGTATGCGACCTATTATTACCCCGTCAATCAGGGAGTTAAAGGGGCATTTTTAGCAACCTGTCTAGTCTTATTATGAAAATGCCGACAACCTTTTGTTTTGATACAGTCGAGGAAATCCGTCGGTAAGGATGATAGGAATGGGAAATATCGTAAGTGAAGTGTCAGAAATCATCAAGCAGCACCAGTTTGAGCTTGGTTATCTGAAATTCTGTGAAATACAGTACGGCGTAAAAACCCGATATGTCGCTGCGAAAATAGGACTTTTTGTTTGGTTTTTAACGTTAACGGTGGGTTCTGCATGGTTGATCCTAACCAATTTACCCATTTTGGGTCTAGTTGTACCTGTGGTAGTGGTTTATTGGTGGCTGAGTATTTATCTTTTTATTGAATTAAAGCTATATCTCTATTTAAAGAGTGAATGGAAACTCAATGCATTATTGAATCAATATTCACCGATGAATGTCGAGTTATACCGCGCGTTGCAAGAAAATGTTCGGTATTCTCCCGACCATTTTCTTGTTGAGCTTAAGATATGGTTGGCAAAAGAAAGTCAGTATTTCGGTGTAAAACCAGTCAATGTGGTTAAAAAAAGATTGAGTTTTACTGAGCGAGTGATTAAGTAAGTGACAGCTTTAACTTTAATAACAATAAGTTGAAATTTTCATCATGAAAATGCAATAACCCTTATGGGTTCCTACGGCAGCTCGATTTCGTCGAGCTGTCGCCTACACTCCAACGCCATTCGTTATACGAATGGGTTTTCGCAGAGCCGCAAGCGTCTCTGTCCTTCGGATAGCAAGCGAAACCTAACTACACGGCATTTCGTGCTTCGCACGGCCGTTAAGGACGCCACGCGTTGCGTGTCGGCCGAATTCATCCTTATCTACAGGTTTTTATCTCTCTGTAAGTACTTCCGCTAGGGCTTAAACATAGCCTCAACTCGTCATCCAGCAAGCGTAAAATGCACTCCAGCAAAATTCTTGTCGCTGCGCTTTCCAACAATTTTGCTTCCGCCCTTGCTTCCTTCCTCGTCTCAGCTATGCACGCCCTTGCCGCGAAAGAACTCACAGAGAGATGATTTAAAACTCGCAGGTAAACCAGGATGCTTTCGGAGAACGTCAACACCGCCGCTCCTGAATCTTCAGAAAGATAATTTTAAAGGAAAAAATATGAAGCTCAAAAATTTCAATAAAGACAGTTGGGTAGCAAAATGCGAACAAGCCCACAAAGAAGCATCTAAAGGATGCGGACTAAGTGATGTTTTATTTGAGGAACGATTTAACCAATTGGTAGATAGAGCAATAAACGCTTTACCAAACAGACACCATAAAAAAGCCATCCTAATTGCAAAAAAACTGGGTTATCAGCCGTTTGATACAACAGAAGAAATTGAAAATGACATTGATTTTGATTTGGGAATTTGCTCACACGGCATTGCCATAGATTGTTGTCCCGCAGGCTGTGGAGAAATCTAATTATTCTAATAAGAACAATTCCTACTGATTAATTAGAGTGAGTAGGAATTATCGCTACGAGATTCTATCTATCAACCATCAATAAGGAGTTTTTATATGTATCACGCATTAGAGCAGTATGAAACAGACAGTTACCAAGAAACGCAAAGCGCGGAAATAATGTATTGGGTCGGACGCGAACAAGCTGCCAAAACTATTCCGACAGAAATTACCTTAATGCAATTTATGGATGCGTTATCCGTTATGCCCCCACTGGATTGGCAAGGTAACAACAATACAGAGTCCTTTAAATTGCAAGAAATGGTCATGGGGAATGTGACTGATATTTTTGTCAAAGTGGACGGGCGTTATTTCACGTTTAGGGATGTATCAACGTTATCTCACGCGCAAATTGTATCGCGTGTGCGTTGTGCTGGACTGCTGGCGCAACAATGAAAAAAGCAGGCTTTCGCCTGCTTAATCCGTGCCTTGAGACGCTTTTTTGCAGGAAGAAACTCAAGGCATATCATCAACTCAAAGGAGAAACTCCGATGAATACAAATATCATGGCATACGCTGCCAAATCTGTAAAGCCACAAATGTCCGTCGTGTCAAAGCGTCGGGTCGTGCGTCACGATATCGCCATCAGTGAAATTGAGCCGTGTTATCGGTCAATGGCACGGCATATCGACAAACAACTTAAACGAAAACAGCCCGTTCGCATCCCTGCAATGAATAACCAGTGTTTAGGGCAATTATTACGCTGTTTAGAACTGCGTAAATCGTGGATTTAAGTTAACTCACTGCCCCTGTTTTTGCTTCAGGGGCAGTTTTGGAGCGTCGATATGTCACAATTGAGTTTTTTTGATGTAGATTTAAGTCAACCCGCGAAAGTAGCCAGTCCTCTTATCTCAGGTTCGCCCAGTAAGATAGACACAAAGACAGACAAAATAGTCGAGAAAGCAAACCTAACCACGATTAACGCCAAATCAAAGCGCAATTTTCACAAGGAATTTATTCAATTATTTAATCAAACGGCACGTTATCACAGTCGCTTAGACGTGTTTCGGGATTTTATTCATGTTTTCGCAATAGCCTTAGAAAACAGCGTGAAACAGTGTCCTGAATTGGAACAAACTTACTTTAACGTGATTGCACGTTATGAAAGAGCCGATTTAGATGTATTCGCCAAATTAATGGCAATTTGTGTTAATGCATTAGACAGTCAAGCGACTGATTTTTTAGGGGAACTCTTTATGTCACTAGAACTTGGCGAAGGGGCATGGGGGCAGTTTTTCACACCATTTCATATCAGCCAGTTAATGGCAAATTTTATCATTGGTGATTGCAGCAAGATAATTGAAAAAAATGGCTATATCAGTGTGTGCGAGCCAACGTGTGGCGCGGGCGGAATGGTAATTTCCTGTGCTAATTCTGTTTTACAGCAAGGCTATAACCCACAAATGCAAATGATTGCGGTATGTACGGATATTGATGAAGTTGCCGCCCGAATGTGTTACGTCCAACTGGCATTATTGGGGATACCTGCGATTGTGAATATCGGTAACAGCTTAACGTTGGAAGTCCGACAAACACTGTATACCCCGATGTTAATGTTAAATTCATTCCGCTTTAAATCCTTTCTAACAGCCTAATTCACGTTATTTTCAAGGGGATTTATTCCCCTTTTTGCGCATCGGCTTAATCCTGGCATCGAGCCAGGCTCAATCCGAAAAAGACAACCCCTGCGCCTTTTAACGCTGACGCGTGGCGCAAAGGGCAGGGGTACAAGCTCCCTGCGGGAGCTGCCCCTGATTAACCGCTTAACGTTGTTAAGCTCAAAGGCCGCCTTGCGGTTCGATTCTCTCGCCGCAAGTCGGGTTGTGTCATTTTCAGCCACTGTGTTGTTAATCTTTCGCCAAGCCCCTCCGCTCGGGCTTAAACATAGACTCAACTCGTCATCCAGCAAGGGTAAAGTGCACTCCAGCAAAATTCTTGCCGCTGCGCTTTCCAACAATTTTGCCTCCGCCCTTGCTTCCTTCCTCATTTCGTCTATGCACGCCCTTTGCAGCGAAGGAACTCAACGAAAGAAATCATTAACCCAAAGGAGACACTAAAATGACTCAACAACAAAACCTTGCAGCTCAAGAATCTAACGAAAGAAATGGAAAAGACGAAATCGTAATCACGGCTATTGAGGTGAAGAATGCTCAAGCCCGTTTAAAATTTTTACCTTCAAAATTAGGGCGGTATTACATTGCATTTGAAAATGCAATCTATAACTGGATGACTCGGAACGCCGTAGCCTATAACGGCGGGTATTGGGATTTTTATACGTTGTCGAATAACGGTTTTTATTTACAACCGACAAAAGGCTATATGCTCACTTCACCGAATGGATTTATGGACGATGTGAGTGCTCAAGAAGCGGGCATTATTGTCACCTTAATGATGTTAAGTCATTTTTCATTTGTGACCTATGAAAAAGAACATCACGAAGATTGTGAGCGTATTTCTGCTTATTTTCATCAATTACGGGATTTTATTTTTACATTATCCCCTGAATCCCAAACCAAAATATTAAACGCCATTGATTAACGCTATCCCGCGCAAGTCTCAGGCTTGCGCTTAATTGAACATCATCAATTAATAAATCAGAAAAAGGTAAACGAATATGGAACAGCAAACATTATTATCGGTTGGTCAAGTGGTTTATACTAATTTATATAATCTCGGCAAGGGGGTTATTGTTAATATTCATGGCGAGCAAAAAACACAAAGCATAAAGAATATGTATAATGTTATGGTCACAGGGGGTAATGCTGAATTTGATATCGTATTCTTTAATGGGAATAAAACTAATCGTTTGCCGGAAAGTATTTTGCACGGCATACAATGGAAAATTGAAGATGAAATGGTTGAACAAGAAACAATTAAATCATTAATTGAAAAAGCGGAAGCACATGAACAAGCCGAGAAAGCCGAAGAAGAACAAAAACACAAAGAATTTAATCAAGGTGTCGAATTTCAAAAAAACAATAATCAAAATTCACACTTAACACAGATAACCTCTAGTTTAGATAATGAAGTCAAAATAGTCGGTAAAAATATCCGCGCTGAATTAAAAAAACATTTTCCAAAAACAAAATTTTCAGTGCGTAAACAACATCACAGTACTTACCATATATCATGGACAGATGGTCCGACAGTTGATGAAGTGGAATCTATAATCAATAAATATGAAACATCGCGTTTTGATAGTTATACCGATTATCATTATAGTGAGACATCACCTTTTAATGTAGTTTATGGTGGTGCTGATTATGTTTTTACACATCGGGATTATAGTGATGAAATAATCGCATTGGCTATCAAATCATTGATTGATAAATATGGCGAGTCATATGAGTTTGATACCGCGCTAATGACGGTTGAAAATTATCATCAAGGAATATTATACAAAATAGGACGAGAACAAATTATTGGGAATGATGGGATAGGTGGAGAAATTGGTCGAGTATTAAGAAAAACCAGTTATTAAAGAAAGCGCGCCATAAAGGCGCGTTTCTCGTTTTTATACTAAGCCACATGCATTACTTAATATTAAACGTGATTATAGCGTTAAAAATAGAAAGTAAAAGGAGTAAGTTTAGTTATTTTTTTTAATGTTAAGATAAATGTGATAGACCTCAAGCGCATATTGATTTCTTTTTTGTTCTTGAATCTCGGATTTTTTCAATCCTGCATTATAAGCCCCTACGCCTTTCCAGATATCCCCTTGTATGAGAATAAACTTCGCCAGATAAAATGCGCCCGTATAAATATTCAAACACGGATCTAACCTTAATTGATTTTCGGTAATGCCATACTGTGCTAATTCATTAAAGTTTTGCGAATGAATTTGCATTAAGCCAATAGCGTATCGCGTCGGTGAAGCTTGGTTAATCGCATTAGTTTGAAATGAGCTTTCACGAAAGGCAACTGCACGTAATAAATCAGGGTCAATTTGATAATCATTTTCTGCTTTATCATAGCAATCAAACGAAAATGAAAACGGTGAAAAAAATAACGCAATGAGAATACAGATTATTCGCATATAAAACCCCATTTAATAATAATTTCTCTTAGCTCAGAATCGCCCATTTTAATTAAAAAATAAAGCACTATTTAAATGCAAGCCAAAAGAAAGGAGGAGCAATAAATATGCTCCTCTGAAAGAAAGAATTCACACCCCACGCAAAATTTCATTTTGCAAGAATTTATCATTAATTCATGGTGTTGATTCAAAACAAATGGGTGAAAATTTTGAAATTTTTAGTGCTAAGCCCATTACTAGCCCACTAATAGCGTCTATATGTGGGCTAAATAGATGCACTTTGTGTGTTTTGTTAATAATATCAAATAAATATAATTTTTTGCTAAATTTAGTGGTCTAATTGTGGTCTATTGTAATATACTGTTTATATGTGATTTATTTTTTATGATTGTATTTGGTGGGCTATTTGTGGGCTGTGTGTAATTGATCGCAGCCTACAACTAGCGGCTAGTGGAAACTAAGGAGATAAAAGAATGCCTCGTCAACATATATATATGAAGCAAAAAACATTAGATGGTATTCGTAATTTTGTGGATAAACGGAAAGCGGATGGCGCTGATGCAAACATTTCCAGTGTTGGGTCTGAGTTATTGGATATCGGATTGCGCGTTGTTGAGAATTTAGAAAAAGACAAAGAAGGGGATGATGGGTTATCTTTAGAGGAGCGTTATAAAAAACAGTTATTGGAAGAGGTGACTAAATCACGTCAATGTATTCAAATTTTATTCAAAATGATGTTTGATTTAACAGAAATCAAAGAAGACAATCGGTATAATTATCGAGAGTATATTGAGGATTTTAAAAATAGAACTCAATCTATATTTGATGAGTATTTTCCTGAGAGTTAGGAGTACATATGGGATTATTTAATTCGGAACCAAAAGTTTATCGAGATTTTGATAATAGAGTATTTATTGGAAGTTCAGTAAGTAATGCGAAGATGATTACTAATCTAGGGTTGGTTAAAGTTTCTGTTCCGGTTCAGGGGGTAAGTTTTTCTTTGAAGATGAAGTTTTAAAAGATGAATTATTGAGTTTTGTATTGATAATGGTGGAAATGCAATTATTAATTTTAGAGTTGAAACAGGACTACTTCAGGTGGTCGGGATGGTTTTCTAGTTTTATTATTGCGTATGGGGATGCTGTTTTTATTGAATATAATGATTGATTTAATCTGTAAATATAGGTATATTTACCTTAAGTAATATTGATTGCTTAATTAAAATTTAAGAGTCGCCCAATAAAGGAGTTTGCTCCTCCCTTATTGAGCTAAACAGATAACCGAAGCCTAAGAGGATGGTTACATGTCTATTCATGATCCTATTGATCTTGATGTGATATCTCAAGCTGTTTTTGCTTTTATTGCTTGTTTTTTTCACTTATGTTTATTTTTTTTTGATATCTGACGTAGATAACGTTGTTTTATCTGTAGCTCATTTTAAACTGTTCACTCTATTTTATGTTCCCAAAAACTTCATCATCCAATCTTGGTTTTACTCTTTCATTCATTGAATTATTTATCTCTATACATTTTTTTATTGCAATAGCATTAGATGTATTTCTTTCGTTGTTAAAATAAAAAGTTTTATATTAACTATATGCGATAAGTACTAATTTCCTTTTGATTATTTTTGTTTTTTAAAAGATGTTTTATTTGATGATAAATTGGCTTTTATTTATTTGATTCATGTTTTGATATTTTAAAAATCATGGGTTTGTTGATGTTATGAATGGGGTTGCGTGGTTAGTTATTTGTCTTTTAGCAAAGGCTATATATGTAATGTTATCTTTTATATTTTGAACTATTAAGTCTTCAGTTGGTCGTCTTTTAGGTATTTATAAACTAGAATCTATGATCGAGATTTATTGTTTGATGTTGTTTATATTTTTGGGTTGTAGTTTTTTATCTCTTAAAAAATTATTGTGTCGGTTTCACGTGACTGTGTGTTTACAGTGGTAAAATGGTCTTACGTAACTTATTTTACTTTAGTAGACTCCAGCTAAAAGGAGTCAAAATGAAAGAAAAAGAATATAAGTCGGTCACAATAAGTGTGCCGATTAGTGCTGAAACAAATCGTTTATTAACAGAATCCGCCAAACGAGCACGACGCTCTAAAAAAGTCGAAGCCGTTTTACGATTATCTGATCATCTACGACTTGTTGAACATATTGAAGGGAATTACCAAGAGTTGTTAATTAAATATTAATTTACTCTATTACTGGGTTTATTCCATTTTGGTTTTTATTTTTGTTGATTACACACAGCAACAGGATCGCTTTGTCTAAAAAAAGGTAATGCACACCTGGGGCGGTAGCTTTACCCAGAGCCAGGAAAAATTATCGCGTTTTATTTCTTTATTAAGTTAAGTGTTATTTGTTTTAAGAATTTTCTGGATAAGGGAATAAAGCGAGCTAATTAGCTCAGTCGTTTAGGTTTTATTTATTTATTTTACTTCATAGGGCATTTAATAAGAGGATATATTATGAGTCAAATTGCTATTGATTCACCGGTAACAAAAAGAAAAGGGTTATTTGCACGTGCTTGGAATTCACTGAATTCTAAAGCGGCTAAATCCTTGTATAAATATGTTGCTGCTCCATTGGTTTTATGGATGGCAGCGCGTGGTTTTGCACAAGCGGCCGATTTAGCAAAAGCAGGTGCAGCGGATGCAGGCGATACCTTCGGTGAAGGGTCATCCGTGATGTATTACATCATGATCGGTGAAGCGGTGTTGGTGTTCTTAGCGTTTATGCGCGCACAAAACCCGGCATTACTCCTGCTCATTCCTGTCTTTATTGTGGGAACCAAAATCGTCTTTGGTTTAATTGAAGCACCATCAACAGGCGGTTAATGGATAAGGAGTTGGATGATGGAAAACGAACGTGCCCAGCGATTCATTTTCCCTCAGACATTAACCGAGCAAGGCGGTATTCTTCCATTACCCAATGATGAAACCGCCGTTCTACTAGGCCCCATGTCATGGGGCTTTTATGACGGACATTACATGACTGGCCTTGTGGTTGGTACGTTGCTCTGGTATGCCCTGAGGTACTTCAAGAAAGGGCGGGGAAGTCAGTGGTTACTCAATGCCTGTTATTGGTACTTACCCGCCTACTGCTTCAAAAGTATTTATAAAACTCTCCCTGACTCTGCGTTCAGACTTTATTTAAAATAGGAAGGAGGCTGCCATGAAACTGAGCGCAGCTAAATCCGCCACGAAATACACCTCGTTACTGTTTATTACACTGACCTTTATGTTAGGCCTCAGTTTGACTGGTAATATTTTCGCGTGGCTGAGATTAGATGATTTACTCAATAGTCGACAAGAAACGTATATCCCGATGTTTTTTGATACCCCATTTACCTTAACGCGCTCCCATGCGGATGCGAACTACCTTGAGTCCGTCGCGCAGTCGTTGTTGTTTCTACGCTATAACATCAGTCCCGAATCGGTCAAAGCAAACCATCAATCCTTATTACGGTATGTGGCCAAAGAGGCGCGTCCAGAAATGCAAGATGTGTTGGCGGTCGAAGCGAAAGAAATCATCAATAACAACGTCACCTCGGCATTTTATATGACCAAAATGGAAGTCTATCCCGCTGACGGCATTATTGATATTCAAGGTGATCTGAAAACGTGGATAGGTAAGCGTGAGTCGCTACCTGAACATAAAAAATTGCGGTTGCATATTAAATATGCCAATGGAATTAGTGAAGTGATCAGCTTTGAGGACATTATTGATGAAGAAAAAAAGTAATCCGATAAAGCTTCTCTGTTTAGCGCTCGCATTTTGTGGTTTTGTCTCGACAGTACGTGCTGAGCCAATGGCGCAGTTGCCAACCCAAATTCCGGTATCTCCGGACTCACAAGTAAAAGTGGGGCTGAGTAACAGTGAACCGAATATGTTGGTTGTGCCAGGGGATAGAATTGTGGCCATCGACAGTGCTCAAGGCATGTTTATCAATGGCAATCAAAAAGGGGCAACAGGTGTTGCGAATGGGGGCGTGGTATTGATGACCGCACAAACCAAACCCTTTACGTTTTACGTCAGAACAGCAGGGGGCTTAACGGTATCTGTTGTGGCAGTTCCGCAAAAGCGTGATGGTCGCGTGTTGCAGTTCATTTCCAATCAACCAGCACAAAGTGCCGTCGCTAAACGTTGGGAGCGCGCTTTACCGTATCCACGTGTCTTAGTTGAAATTCACAAAGCGTTACTGAATCAACAAACACCAAATGGGTTTATTCCCGCACCCGTGACGGCTTTACCGTCATTCACATTACCGTCAGCCTATCGTGTGACGGCAAACAAAATGTGGAATGGTGGTGAGTTGCGGGTCTACCAACTGGATGTGATGAACACCAGTGCCGTCTCACAACCGCTAAGTGAGCGATTATTCAATCAACACGCGGTGCGCTCTGTCGTTATTTATCCGTATAGCGATACCGTGTTGGCAGGTGCCACGGCAACGGTCTGGTTAACCGTCAGTAATGAGGTTGAAAATGGCAAATATTAATGTTCGCGCAAAGCGAAAACAAACGGCGTTGTTTGTGTTATTGGCCTTGGGATTAACGGGGCTTGGCACAGCAGCTTGGTACATGAGTTTACCCGCGAAGCCAAAAGCAGCCACAAAGCAATCACGACCCGCTCCCAACATGACAGGCGTAGTGACATCCTCATTTGATAAGAATGTGGGAAAATCAGCGATGGCGGATTTGCAATCCACGGCGTCTCAAATGGATAAGCAAATGAAGCAAGTGAACGCCCGTATTACGAAACTGGAACAAGAAAACCGTGCGTATCGCGATAAAATTGCTGAGCAGGATAAAGAATTAACTGCCTTAGGTGATGAACTCACGAAAATGGGAAACGATTTCATACACGGTGATAGCAATAACGGTTTGCCTCAACCGCAGCAACTGCCCGTAGGAACACTACCCACGCCGAATGTGCAAGCCAGTCAACCGATTATTCCGCCGCCAACAGCATTTTATCAAGGGGGGCAATATCCTGTCGGGCAGCCGCAAATTAATGTGAATCCCGTACTAAAACAAGGTTTATCCTCGATGACGATTGAGTATGAGGATGAACAGGAAAACACCGATTTACCGGATTTGCCCTACATCCCGTCAGGCAGTTTTGCTAAAGCGATGGTGATTGAAGGGGCTGATGCCAATGCTTCAGTGACGGGAAACAGTAATCCCTCTCCGATGCAATTTCGGTTAACAGGCAAGCTGATTATGCCGAATAATGAAGAATATGATTTAAGTGGTTGTGCCGTTACCGCTGGGGTGTATGGCGATATTTCCAGTGAACGTGGATTAGTGCGTACCGACCGACTGTCTTGCAAACTGTTTGGTCATACCATTGATATGCCCTTTAAAGGCCACGTCTCTTTTATGGGGAAAAATGGTATTAAAGGTGAACCGGTCATCCGAAATGGTGAGTTAGTCGGCTATGCCTTTGGCGGTGGCTTTATTGAAGCGGTCGGTTCTGGTTTTTCAAAAGTGGGTGATAAAACAGTGGGGATTGGAGCCAGTAGTACAACCACGATGGCGGATGTGGCGCGCGGTGGTGTTGGCGGTGGGGTGCAGCAATCCGGAAAAATGTTATCGGAATATTTCATTAAACGCGCTGAGCAATACCATCCAGTTATCCCAATCGGTGCGGGCATTGAAATTACCGTGGTATTCCAAGAAGGTTTTCAGCTGAAGTTTATTGAACAAATGAAGAAAGCCAAATCGCAAAAGCAAGAGAGTCAGTCGCTGGAAAACTCCATTAACCAAGGTATCACCGTTTCAAAACAAGCATTAGAGCGGATTTCTTTAGGGGATGCCGTCCCCGTTGAGAATAGCCCGCAGTAATAGACGTCCTTTCATTATTTATTCTTAATTTTCATTGTCATCATTCAGGTACAGCCCAATGCAAAACCGAATTCGTCAGCTAAAAAAGCGGATGCGTTTGAGTACGTTACTTATGACACTCATTACGATTTCTCCGGCCGCG
>NZ_JBIXLP010000002.1:0-76030 GCF_053543535.1 Providencia sp. AGC89 | reverse complement strand
CATTTGGTGGGTATTGCTATCACTAAAACACTAAGAAAGTTTGGAGCGGGAAACGAGACTCGAACTCGCGACCCCGACCTTGGCAAGGTCGTGCTCTACCAACTGAGCTATTCCCGCATCACGAAAATAGTGCTTTAGCTAAAACACCAAGAAAATTTGGAGCGGGAAACGAGACTCGAACTCGCGACCCCGACCTTGGCAAGGTCGTGCTCTACCAACTGAGCTATTCCCGCATCACCATTTCTAGGTATTCCACGTGCCGACTTAACTACAAAAACTTCATCGGTACGGGGAGCGCATTATACGAAAAATTCAGATTCTAGCAAGCCCCTAGACCCAAATTTTTAATTTTTTTATTCGTTTGCCGACAAAATAGTCACAATGGTGATTTTATCAACAAACGTTGTAAAAATCTGATTTCAATACATTAACATTGGTAACTTACTCAACAATAATACTTATACCAGCCTATTGACCGCAGATTTATAAACCTTTTCATCCTTTAATAAATGTCTCTCGATAATAAGCTAGCTCAGCGACTGATTCACGAATATCATCAAGGGCTTGGTGAGTATTTTTCTTAGTGAAACCCGCTAAAATCTCAGGTTTCCAACGGCGAGCAAGCTCTTTTAGCGTACTAACGTCAAGGTAACGATAGTGAAAATAGCGTTCTAATTCAGGCATATAGTTGAACAGAAAACGCCTATCTTGCCCAACACTATTACCACAAATTGGGGATGCCCCCTGAGGAACCCATTTTTCTAAAAACTCAATAGTGGCTAACTCCGCTTCACGCTCACTCACTGTACTTTTACGTACGCGCTCAACTAACCCACTGTTGGTGTGAGTATTCACGTTCCATTCGTCCATTAACGCAAGTTGCTCATCAGTCTGATGTACTGCAATTACGGGGCCTTCTGCTAAAATATTAAGATGACTATCTGTTACAATAGTGGCAATTTCAATAATGCGATCACGAACGGGGTCGAGACCAGTCATTTCTAAATCGATCCAAATTAAATTATTCTCATTCTTTTGCATGATATACCCTAACTGCATTCTATGAAGTTAAGGTATGATAGCACTGTTCATGCCTTAAGTGACAGGTATTGCCTTAGCAAGCTCTACTAACAACTTACTGTATAATTGATATTCTAAACGACTACCAATAGCGAAGAGAGGACAGGTGGCTAAACAGAAACTTTCCAAAGGCCAACAGCGCCGCGTTCAGGAAAATCATCAAAAAAGGCTTAAAAAGCAAAAAACAGTTGAGATTGATGATAGCCAATTAGGCGAAGCGCAAGAAGGCCTAGTCATCAGCCGGTTTGGGCAACATGCAGATATTGAGGCTCTCGACGGCACAATACAACGCTGCAACTTGCGTAGGACCATTTCATCTCTGGTGACTGGGGACAAAGTGGTATGGCGCCCTGCCTTAAACACACAAAGTGACATTAAAGTTAATGGTATCGTTGAAGCTGTGCATGACCGCCACTCAGTATTAACTCGTCCAGATTATTATGATGGTTTAAAGCCAATCGCTGCAAATATTGACCAAATCGTGGTGGTTTCAGCGATTTTACCTGAACTGTCTCTCAATATTATCGATCGCTATCTTGTGGCTTGTGAAACCATCGGAATTCAACCCATTATCGTGTTAAACAAAGTCGATTTACTCGATACAGAGAATCGCGAATGGGTAAGCGATTTAATGACTATTTATCGTGATATTGGCTACCAAGTTCTCGAGGTCTCTAGCCATACTAATGAAGGAATGGAAGCACTTACTAACATACTAGCAGGTAAAATGTCGGTATTTGTAGGGCAATCCGGTGTCGGTAAATCTAGTTTACTAAATACGTTACTTCCGCATAATGAAGAGGCGATTCTCGTTAATGACGTTTCAGACAACTCTGGGTTAGGCCAGCACACAACGACAACAGCGCGTTTGTATCATTTTCCGCTAGGTGGTGATGTGATTGACTCCCCCGGAGTTCGTGAATTTGGTTTGTGGCATTTAACCACGGAACAAGTGACGAAAGGATTTGTCGAATTTAAAGAATACCTTGGTGGTTGTAAATTCCGTGATTGCAAACATTTGGATGATCCTGGTTGCTTGCTGCGTGAAGCCGTAGATACAGGGAAAATTGCCGAATCACGCTTTGAAAACTACCATCGCATCTTAGAGAGTATGGAACAGGTCAAACCCCGCGGTAACTTTACAGCGAAAGACAAGTGAAGTTAGTGAGCGCTTACAAATTTGTTGTTTACGGCTCTAAATAGTTCTAAGTAGTGTTCGGCAGTAAAATTGGGTAACCCCAAAGACATGTATTTCCCTGTCACTTAGGTACCCCCTACTACCGTTTGAAATATGGCGAGTAAACTGTGTACAATAGCCGCCCTTTTGCTAACATACCTTTAAAAACCAGAGGTTAACGTGCTAGATAAATTTAAAATTCGCTTGCAATATATGCTTCCAAAACAATGCCTTACTGAATTCGCAGGCTGGTTTGCGAGCCGAAATGCAGGGTTTCTGACACAATGGGCAATTAAGCTGTTTGTAAAAGCCTATAAAGTGGATATGAATGAAGCCCAAAAAAGTGAATTGACCGCTTATTCTACCTTTAATGAGTTTTTTATCCGTCTGCTAAAAGAAGATGCACGCCCAATCGTTGAAAAAGATAATCAACTTGCCCAGCCCGCAGACGGTGCGGTGAGCCAACTTGGTTCAATTAATGATGGCATTATTTTTCAAGCAAAAGGCCACAATTACACCGTTGAAGCATTACTCGCTGGGCAATATCAATTAGCTGAGCATTTCCGCGGTGGCCAATTTATTACGACTTATCTATCGCCAAGTGATTACCATCGTGTCCACATGCCATGTGATGGTTTGCTCAAAGAAATGATTTATGTCCCTGGTGACCTATTTTCTGTGAACCCACTGACGGCACAAAACGTCCCGAATCTGTTTGCGCGTAATGAGCGCTTGATTTGCGTTTTTGACACTCCAGTTGGTTTAATGGTGCAAATTCTTGTTGGTGCAACCATCGTAGGTAGTATAGATACAGTCTGGAGCGGCTGTGTGAATGCGACTCGTGAAGGTGTAATCAAGCGTTGGGTTTACCCTGAATTAGGTTCTGAAGGTGCTATTTTCCTGAGAAAAGGCGAAGAAATGGGGCTTTTTAAACTTGGTTCAACGGTGGTTAACTTATTTGAAGCCAATAAAATCAGTTTTAACCCATCGCTGATCCCTGGTTATGCTACACGTATGGGTGAATTACTCGCTGAAACTGTAGCAGATCAACCAGCAGAAGAACCAACTGAAGTTAAGTAAATCACTCATTCCTTAAAGGAGCTCCTTACTGTGCGTTTGATTATCAGTTTTTTTGTTAGTCTGTTAATCGTTTTTTCTTCCGTTGCGGCGTCTACGGCGGCGCAGGATGAAGCACAGATTAAGCAGGAGCTCAAACAACTTGATTCGAGTAAAAACCCCAAAGATGCAGAAATAGCTCAAGCGTTACAAGGCGCACTCAATTGGATAAACGAAACTCGTGATTCTGAAGCTAAAGCAAAATCTTATCAAAAAGCTATTGATGATTTCCCTAATATTATTAAGGAGCTAAGACAAAAGCTACTTAACGAAAGTGATCAACCTGCCCCTATCCCAGTTGGGATTAGTTTAGGGGAATTAGACCAGCGTATTATTCAACTCAGTAGCCAATTACTGGACCAAAGCCGTCTAACCCAACAGGAGCAAGATAAAGGCCGAGAGATCAGTGAGTCATTAAATGTACTGCCACAACAACTTTCTGAAGCAAGGCGTATACTCACTGAAGCAACATCACGCTTTCAATCCCTTAGTACTCCATCAACGCCTTTGGCTGAAGCCCAGTATACCTTAGCTCAAGCGGAAGTAAGTGCTCGCAAATCAGCCGTTAATGAATTAGAAATGGCGCAGTTGTCCGCCAATAATCGCCAAGAAATTTCACGTATTACTTTAGAGTTATATAAAAAACGTTATCAACGCATGGAGCTTGAGCTTCAAAAATTACGTGACTTTCAAAATACTCAACGCCAACAAAAAGCCATTTTAGCTTTAGAACATACAGAAATGTTGGCTGAACAAGGTGAATTAACGCCCTTTTTGAAAGAACAGCTTGATGTCAACCGTAAAATGTCACAAGAATTAACGGCTCAAGCTCAACGTATGAGTGCGATTACCACCAGCCAATCGGAAATCTCTACCAGTATTCGCGATGCTCGCCAAGCATTAACAACCATTCGCGAGCAAGCTCAATGGATCAGTAGTTCGAGTACTCTAGGGGAAGCATTGAGGACACAGCTTTCTCGTTTGCCAGATATCCCTAAAAGCCAGCAACTTGACCGTGAAATGGCTGATTTACGAGTCCAACGCTTAAATTACGAAGATAGCCTTGATAGACTAACTAAAATTGATACCCGCGAACAAGAAACGGCTAATGAGCTAAATGCAGCCCAAATTCAGGTTTATCAATCTTTAATCAAAACACGTCGGGAGCTATTAACCTCGTTGATTTCAGGCCTTGACGCTGAAATGTTAGAACTGACAAAGTTAAATGTTGCGACAGGGCAATTAACAGATGCATTAAAAGAAGTAAAAGATGCGTCTAACCGCTACCTATTTTGGGTAGCTGATGTCCCGCCAATTAGCATCAGTTATCCCGTATTGCTAGTCACAGATATTACCCAGTTACTGTCACTTGATACCTTGTCCCAGCTTGCTGGCGCACTCAGTGTTATGGTGACAACCCAAGATACTTTTTTATATCTTTTAGGTTCAATAGCACTGGTCATTTTTAGCATCAGTACTCGCAAACATTACCAAGCATTCCTTGATCGCTCCAGTTTACGTATCGGTAAAGTGACGCAAGACCGCTTCTATTTAACCATCCGTACTATTTTCTGGTCGATTATTGTGGCACTGCCATTACCAATGATGTGGTCCGCTATAGGTTATGGGTTACAAAGTGCATGGCAGTATCCGATGGCCGTTGCCATTGGTTTTGGCGTGAGTGCAACCACACCACTTTTATGGCTGTTTATGATCAGTGAGACCTTCTCTCGCCCAACGGGGTTATTTATTTCCCACTTTGGTTGGGACAAAGACGCTGTCAAACGAGCGATGCGTTATTACCGTATGGCTATTTTTGTTATCGTCCCTCTCGTTATGGCCATTATCACCTTTGAACATTATAGTGATAGGGAATTTGCGGCAAGTATTGGCCGTTTCTGCTTCATCTTTTTGTGTATCGCATTAAGCCTAATTACTAATAACCTACGTCGCTCACAAATTCCGCTGTATATAGATAGACATGGGTCTGGGGAAAATATTGTTAATAAAGCACTATGGTGGATGATATTACTCGCCCCCATCATTGCCGCATTTTTCTCTATTTTAGGCTATTTTTCAACATCACAAGCCCTACTCGCCCGCTTAGAAACCTCCGTGGCAATTTGGTTTGTGATCCTCATTATATATCACACCATTCGTCGATGGATGTCGATGCAACGCCGTAAGCTTGCGTTTGAGCGTGCTAAGCAGCGCCGTGCAGAGATTTTGGCACAACGAGCCAAAGGTGAAGATGACAACCAACAAGCAAGTGCCAGTAGCGAAGGGAATATTGATATCGAAGAACAGGTCATTGACCTTGATACTATCAGTACCCAATCTGTTGGGCTGGTACGCTCAATTTTAACCATGATAGCCTTGGTATCACTTATTTGGCTGTGGTCAGAATTACACACTGCATTTTCTTTCTTAGAAAATATTCGCTTATGGGATGTGACTTCCACAGTAAATGGTGTTGATACTATTCAGCCTATCACGATGGGTTCTATCTTTATTGCCATTTTAACGATTATTGTAACGGCTCAATTAGTTCGTAACCTTCCAGCTTTATTGGAACTTGCAGTATTACAGCATTTAGATTTAACGCCAGGTACTGGCTACGCTATCAGTACACTAACCAAGTATGGTATCACCCTTATTGGTACCATTGTCGGCTTCTCTATGTTAGGGATTGACTGGTCAAAACTTCAATGGTTAATCGCGGCAATGGGGGTTGGGCTTGGCTTCGGTTTACAAGAAATTTTTGCCAATATTATTTCTGGTTTGATGATTTTATTTGAAAAACCAATTCGTATCGGGGACACCGTGACTATTCGTAACTTAACGGGTAGCATCACCAAAATCAATACCCGGGCAACGACCCTAACAGATTGGGATAGAAAAGAAATTATTGTGCCGAACAAGGCTTTTATTACCGAGCAATTTATTAACTGGTCACTTTCTGACACTATCACCCGTATCGTTATGACCATCCCCGCACCATCAGATGCCAACAGTGAGTTAGTGACTAACACTATTTTACGCGCAGCGAATCGCTCTACGATGATCTTAGATAACCCAGCGCCAGAAGTGTATTTGGTTGATTTACAGCAAGGGATTCAAATATTTGAGTTACGTGTCTATGCAGCTGAGATGGGGCACCGCTTACCGGCTCGTCATGAGATCCACCAAAATATTTTAGTTTCCTTTGCTGAACAAGGGATTACCTTACCATTCCCACCATTCCAAGCGAGGGTCGATGTGCGCGATAACTCACTGCAGAGTGCAACTAACAACCTCTCTGGGCGTAATCCTGCTCGTAAGTCTGGGGAGTTGTAAACCGATTATGTCGCTAGAGCCACAGCATCAAGATGAGCTAATTAAGCTGAGGATTGCCCAACTTGAACGAGTTGGGTCAATTTTATTCTTTTTGATCCCATTAATTATCTTATTAATCGTTGGTAAAAGTTTCGCATTTAATACACTCTACCTATGGCAAGCTTATTGCTTAGTCTACATTGTGATATTTCGCATGATGACGGCGACGCTTTCTTCTAAAGAGGTACAGCTGAGTATCCGACGGGGGTGGGGTTATAACCGCTTTTATCGGTTGAGTTGGAGCTACCTGATATTGTCACTACTTATAATGGCAGGGGCCAGAATTATCTCCGGCCCATCAAACTAACAATCAACTGGCTTTTTTCCCGTAGGATTTAATATAACTTTCAGCCAGTTTCTGCGCTTGTTGTAAGTCTGCGCTCTCTAATTGCTCTTCAATTTTACTTTGCAAACGGCGGCTCTCCGCATTGCCACTATAAACTGCGGTAGATAACCATGCATAAGCTTGCTGTAAGTTTTTCTTAACACCACGCCCTTCTGAATACATCACCCCTAAACGGTCTTGGGATTTGGCATCTTTTTGTTTGGCGGCTTTTCTAAACCAAAAGACAGCTTTTTCATCATCTAAATCAACACCACTGCCAATCGAATACATCTGAGCAATATGGAATTGGGCAATAACATTACCGCCTTGAGCGGCTTTTCTAAACCAAAAAGCGGCCTTTTCTAAATTTTGCGGGACGCCCAAGCCTTGAGCATACATCATTGCCATATTGGTTTCAGCGCGGGTATCACCATTTTCCGCCGCTTGCTCATACCATAACATCGCTTTATCATAGTCACGACGAACACCAAAACCATTCACAAACATGGTGCCAAGCCTAAACTGTGCGTCAGAATTCCCTTGGTTCCCAGCCCGAACAAACCAATCCGCTGCGGCTTTCGAGTCTTGAGAAACCCCGTTACCTTTAAAATAACGTTCTCCAAGTTGGAATTGAGCTTCAGGGTCACCTTTTTGCGCTAATTGTTTAATCTGCTCTATCGTGGGTTCTTGCTCTGTGGTTGCAGCAGTAGGAGCTGCACTCGGTGTTGCAATTAATACTGAGCTATAAAAAACAGAACTCACCAACAATGCTAACGCAATTTTTTTCATCCTAAGAAACCCTCAACAGTGCTATATCCATTAATATCGACCCAAACACCTAGACCCCTAGTGTAAATTTTCTCTTTGTGAGAAAAAATAGGAAAAATGACCTAATTGACTTAAAAAGCACGTTTCGCCGAATTTCAGTCCCAACTGGCTAGCTTTCTAAATTAAGTATAAATAAGTTGGGTAAATACCATACTTACCCAACTTATTACTGAAGGGCTTACCTCAACACTATACGTTACTTAAGTATTTGTTTCTTAAATAACGAGCAACAGCATCATCACTATTTGAACCGATCACTTCCATCGTCGGTAACGCATCCTTCAGTAACTGGTGGGCATTTTGCATAATACAACCCTTTCCAGCCATGGTAAGCATCTCTTTGTCATTCATGCCATCACCAAATGCGATACAATCATTTGTAGCATAGCCATGTAACCCAGCAACTTGCTTCAAGGCCTCACCTTTAGAAACCGCCCCAGCCATAACTTCAAGACAGCTACGCAAAGAAAATGTGACATTCACTTTATCTTTCCAGCGATCCTGAATTCGCTGCTGCAAATCCACTAATAGATCATGATCTTCACTGGTGTAATAAACTTTGCAAACTTCTGAGGTTTTAAAGTTATGTCGATCAAACAGTTGATAATTAAACACCGATTCTTTGAAAAACTCTTTTTGCTCTGGGCTTTCTCGGTTAATAAACCAATCATCACCATGATAATAGTTAGTGACGAGCTCTGGGTTATCAAATTCCATTAGGCAAAGCTCATGGGCGATTTGGGCATCAACATTGTGCTCAAAAATCAAGTCACCCTGTGTGTTATGAATACGAGCACCATTTGAAGTGATCATATAAGCATCGATGCCTAAGCCATCGCGGATTTGTGCAACGTCCACGTGATGGCGCCCAGTAGCAAACACAAAATGAATATCTTGTGTTTCAACTAACTGTTTTAATGTGTCTTTGGTATAAGACGTTAAGTCATGATTGGGAGATAGTAATGTCCCATCTAAATCGGAGGCAACTACTGGATATTTCATATTCAAACCCTAACTAATACTGCTCAAAAAAATCACAGATAGCGTTGAGTGCCATAGCTCTTAACGCATCCACTTCAAATAGGATTTCATGGTGTGCCCCTTCAATGACGAGAGGTAATTTTTCTTCTCTTCCTATTTGCGCTTTTTGCCGACTTTGGCAAAAAGCTTGTAGCTCTTTGTTGCTGACCACTTTTTCTTCGCTGGCTTCCAACACCATCAGTGGTACATCAATGTCCCCCGCTTTCGCAATTAGCTCATCGCCCATCGCAAAACTCTCACGCAACCAGTGGTATGTTGGCCCACCTAAACGTAATTCGGGGTAATCCGCATAGTAACGCAAATAACGCCGATAACGCTCTGAGCTGTGTGTTAATACATTGATTAAATAAGGTAAAGGCTGCCACTTACCTGTTGATGCCGCATAATCATTACGCACACTCTCACGCGATTCTGCCCTATCAACAATAAAACTCGCCATCCAACGAGGCATTGGCAGATTGATACCAATCATCGGTGCGCACAGAGTCGCAGCATCAAAGGTGAGGCTATCGCGCAATAAATACCCTGCAAGAATTGCGCTCCCCATAGAATGCGCCAATGCGTAACATTTTGGGTAATGGCGATACTTAACCTCTAATTCGATAAATTTTTCAAAATCATCAATATAGTCAGTGAACTTTTCAACATGCCCTTTTTGAGGGTCTGTCAGCATACGGCCTGAACGCCCTTGACCACGATGATCTATAATAAATACGTCATAGCCTAAATGATAAAAATCATATGCTACTTCAGGATACTTCACATAACTTTCACTTCGACCAGGTGAAATGACGACCGCTTTATGGTGGGTAGGATGAATAAACCGGACATAATGAATAGGGATATCATCAACACCAAGGAAATTAAATTCTTCACGGTGCTGCCAGAAATCTAAAAGGGGGCCATTGGTAAAGGCAGAAAATTGAGTTTCTCGATTCAGCCAGCTTTCTTTTAGGCTTTCAGGCGTCATCCGGTAGTTTCCTTATTTATTCATTCATAACCTTCAAGATGGTCTCGGATAAGCGTCATAAATGCATCCCCAAAACGTTCAAGCTTACGCTCACCAACGCCATTAATTAACAGTAACTCAACCGAAGAGGTTGGTGTATGTTCGGCCATTTCGATAAGTGTCGCATCATTAAATACCACAAATGGTGGGATATTTTCTTCGTCTGCTATCGATTTACGTAATTTACGCAATTTCGCAAATAGCTTCTTATCATAATTACCATGATAAATTTTGTTTTGTTGATTACGGCTTTTTGCCACTAAAACACGAGGAACTGCGAGTTGTAATGCACTTTCACCTCGCAATATTGGCCTAGCGGCTTCGGTGAGTTGCAGTGCAGAAAAGTGCGTAATGTTCTGAGTGATCATGCCTAAATGTACCAATTGGCGGATCACACTAACCCAATGCTCATTACTGTGTTCTTTACCGATACCATAAACAGGCAGCTTGTCGTGCCCTAAATCCCGTATCCGTTGATTATTCGCACCACGCAACACCTCAACAATATAGCCGATACCAAAGCGTTGACCAACACGATAAATACAAGAAAGCGCTTTTTGTGCATCAATTAACCCATCATACTGTTTCGGTGGGTCTAAACAAATATCACAATTACCACAAGGCTGCTGTCGATTTTCGCCGAAGTAGTTCAGTAAGACTAAGCGACGACAGGTCTGAGCCTCCGCAAAAGCGGCTATCGCATTCAGTTTATGCCGCTCGATATCCTGCTGCATACCTGCGGGTTTTTCTTCAAGGCAACGACGCAGCCATGCCATATCTGCTGGGTCATAAAATAGAATTGCTTCGGCTTCAACGCCATCACGCCCCGCACGACCCGTTTCCTGATAATATGCTTCAATATTACGAGGAATATCAAAGTGAGCAACAAACCGTACATTGGATTTGTTGATGCCCATTCCAAAAGCCACTGTTGCAACCACAACTTGTAAGTTATCTTTTAAAAAGGCGTCTTGTACCCACTCTCGTTGTGAAGCCTCTAGCCCCGCATGGTAAGCTGCAACACTCAAGCCTCGTTTTTGCAGGCGCTCGGTGGTTTCCTCAACTTTATTACGGCTATTACAATAAACGATCCCCGCCTTCCCTTTTTGGCTTTTAATAAAAAACCAAAGTTGATCCAAAGGCTTATATTTCTCTACTAGGGTATAACGAATATTTGGTCTATCAAAACTGCTCACATGAACCAAAGGATCACGCAGCTCTAATAAGCGAATAATATCTGCTCGAGTTGTTTCATCTGCGGTGGCCGTTAATGCCATAACGGGGATATCAGGCAAAGATTGCCTTAACTGACCTAATGAACGATATTCAGGGCGAAAATCATGCCCCCATTGTGAAATGCAGTGCGCTTCATCAACCGCCAGCAAACTGATATTCCAATTCGATAATTGGCTCAGAAAATAATCAGTCAGTAACCGCTCAGGGGCAACATATAATAATTTAATGTCACCACGGCTACATAATTCCATGATTTGGCGCTGTTCTTGGGAGGTTTGCGATGAATTTAGACAAGCCGCACTGACACCGTGTAACCGCAATTGGTCTACTTGGTCTTTCATCAGTGAAATAAGAGGAGAGACCACCAAGGTAACCCCTTCTTTTACTAAAGCAGGCACTTGGTAACATAAGGACTTGCCGCCCCCTGTTGGCATTAACACTAAGCAATCACGATTATCAAGGATAGCCCCAATAACTGCATCTTGCCCAGAGCGAAATGACTGGTAACCAAATGTACTGTTAAGCACATTTTCAGCCAGCGAAAGTTGGTTAATGACACAAGCAGTTGACACAAACTTCCTCAATCTATAAAACAAGTCGCTGCCCAGTTGAGCAGCGAATTTGTTGATTCATCAAAAGATATTTAGCTCTAACTAACAAAATCAGGTTGAGCTAACCTTAGATTACAACATGTCGTTTAACATAACACCGATACCAAATCGAGTTTGGCGATAGTTGTAGTCTATCATTGACTCGCCATATCCGCTAAACAACTGAGTATAAATTCGCACATGTTTACTAATTGGATAGCTCCAACCTAATTCAGCACCGCCATAACCGGTGTTCCAGTTATAACGACCCGTGGTTGTAAACACACTGTCACCCAGCGCATAACCGACTTTCAGGCGGTAATATCCCATATATTTTGTGATATCTGAGTTATCATCGCTACCTTCGCTTTCATGAATACGGTACCAAGGTTTTAGGTCAACTTGCCAATTGCCATTTTGTGCCATCATCCTTGCATATACCCGATTCCAGCTACGTGAGGTTGGGTCGGAACGACCATTTGATTCATGGTTAAAACCAGTTTCAATTTCACGCAAAGTCCAGCCACCCAGTTGATAATCGGTTAGCCAGCCGACAAAAACCTGCGGCTCATAATTGGTTTCACGAAAAGGAGAAGATTCTTTTTTATTGCTCAGTTGCCACCAAGAACGTTGTGTATACGAGACCGCGAGAATGGAATCATCCCCTGCAATCCCCTCCCATAAAGGAAAGGCTAAACTTAATTGAAATTTAACTTCATCTTTTAATGCATCATCCCCCCAGTTGTAGCTCGAAATCGCATTTTTATTTATCGAGGAAGTATAGGTGTAAATGATGTAATTTGATTCATACGGATACAACACAAAAGGGTTATCATAATTTTGTAATAACCCTGAAATAATGCTCCCTCTGATTGGTGTGTTGCTCGTTGTATCCTGATTTGACTGGGAATTAATTTCAGTCGCAGATAGAGAAGCAGACCAAAAACAGAGCACGGCACTCAATAACACTGCTAAAGCACGCATTAGTCATTCCTATTTTCAACATCGTCAAAAAAAAGTTTGTCCTATTTTACACATAAAACCCACAGACTGTTGAAAGATTATTCATACGTTTGTTAGAGACATATTTTATACATAATGTTAACTTATCATTTACATTTTATTCAAAGGATGAACATGATGAATGACCGTATCTATACCTTAGAAGAAGCCAGTGAGCTAATGAGCCATGCATTTATCTACAAAATGCCTTTTAACCAATTACTCGGCATTAAACTGGCCAATATGAATGATGATTTTGTTCAGCTAACAATTGAAAACCGCCAACAACTCATTGGCAACTTCACTCAAAATATTCTACATGGTGGTGTGATTGCCTCTATTTTAGATGTTGCTGGCGGAATGGTGTGTATTAACCGCATATTGCAGCGCATTGACCCGCTATCACATACAGAAATTGTGGATAAAATGTCGCGAATGGGCACAATTGATCTACGCGTGGATTATTTACGTCCTGGACGTGGTGAAGTATTTACCGCGAGTGCCAGTTTATTAAGAGACGGCAATAAAATAGCCGTCACCCGTTGTGAATTACATAATGAAAATAACCAACATATTGCGACTGCGACCGCTACTTATCTCGTTGGTTGAGTTAGTGTTGTAAATAATTAGTCACTTAGTAAACTATTAACTTGTAAAAAAACCTGAGCAATGTCACATTAGTGGCATCAAAAATCGAGCCGCACAAAAAACGGCTCGGTATCTCTGTATAAATTTCTTTTAGTTTTTAATTCAATTTCAGAGCCAACAATGAGCCAGCAAAATACTACCAAAGGCGTATTATGTGCCTTAGGCGCCTATTTTATTTGGGGTGTCGCACCTATTTATTTTAAAAGTATCCAAGAAGTGCCCGCAGAAGAAATCCTGACTCATCGTATTATCTGGTCATTTTTCTTTATGATTTTGTTATTAACCGTTTCACGACATTGGAATTATGTCCGTCAAGTACTCAAGCAACCCAAGAAAATATTACTTCTCGGCGTGACAGCGACAACAATTGCTTGCAACTGGTTAATTTATATTTGGTCTGTTAATAATGGTTATATGTTACAAGCAAGCTTAGGCTACTTTATCAACCCATTAGTTAACGTATTGTTTGGTATGTTATTTTTACAAGAGCGCTTCCGTCCTATGCAATGGTTTGCCGTCGCGCTTGCCTTAACTGGGGTATTAATCCAACTTTGGCAATTCGGTTCAGTCCCCGTTATCGGCTTAAGTCTAGCTGTAACATTTGCAACGTATGGTTTATTACGTAAAAAACTTGGCGTAGATGCTCAAACAGGGATGACATTCGAGACATTATGGCTACTACCTGTTGGCGTTATTTTCTTATTATTTTTTGCAGATAGCCCTACCAGTAACATGGCTGTCAATGATTGGCACTTGAATATTCTATTGATTGCCGCGGGTGTTATTACGACGGTGCCATTATTATTATTCACAGAGGCAGCAAACCATTTACGGTTATCCACCCTTGGTTTTTTCCAATATATGGGGCCAAGTATTATGTTCTTGCTGGCGGTCTTTGTGTATGGCGAAGTCATGACCACTGAATTATTAGTAACTTTTGGCTTTATCTGGATTGCATTAGTTTTGTTTACATTAGATGCTTTATATACTCAACAAAAGCTGAGGAAGAAATAAATTATCGCAATTTATATAAAGCTGCATAGTGGATAAACAGTGCCAATTTCAAACACCGACTTTGTTTTTAATATAAAAAGAAAGTCGGTGTTTCATTATATGGAACAAAAATAATTAATTTAATTAATGCAATGACGATAAAAAAGAATATTAATTTTTTATTATGAATAATACTTAGAGTTAATCAAAACCAGATAGATTAATTCTCACACCCCATAAAGAAATCAAAAATAACCATATAAATCAATTAATTACAACAATCTCATTTGGCTTGATTTTATTCTAAAAATAGCTATCATTTAACCTATCTTAAATTCTCATCAATTAACTGACTCTTCTATAAACAACTTATTGATATAAAAGTAATTCTATATTTTTTTCAATTAATGATTGCTTAATAGGAACTTGGTAATTATATTGTACGCCGCTTGTATTCACCCCAGCGGATGGTGATGGTCCGATTCATCACTGACGTTTCATTAAAGTGCGCACGATGACATTTAATTAAAATGTCCTGGTGCGAGGTTTTCTGAAATTGAATATGACGCGTAAGTATTAAATAAAAACAGTGTAGTACTATAGCCAATGTTATAAAGACCAAGCTATATGGCTGCATTTTAGGTTCACTCTCCCTGAGTATTCAGACAGAGTTAACGTTGTTAAGGGCTTTTGGGAAGGGCTTCAAAATGCAACAGAATACCGTTCAAATGAAACGCGTACTAACCACTCCTGCGTTAGTTTTTTTCGGGCTGGCCTATATGGTACCACTCGGAATTTTCACCACCTATGGGCAAGTTACTGTATTAAGTGAAGGGCATTTGCCTGTCGCTTATTTGATTACATTAGCCGCTGTCTTTTTTACTGCCATGAGCTATTGCAAAATGACTAGCGCACTTCCACTTTCTGGATCTGCCTACTCATATGTACAAAAAACTTTCGGCGGCACACTTGGCTTTTTAGTTGGTTGGGCACAATTGCTCGACTACCTATTCCTACCAATTATCAACTACATCGCGATTGGGATCTTCGTTCATGAAGCTTTCCCTGATATTCCAATGTATGTGATTATTTGTAGCACCATCACAATTGTTAGCATTATGAATATATTGGGGATCAAATTAGTTTCCTCAATGAATATGCTAATCATTTTAATGCAATTTGTGTTTATCGCTGTATTTTTATACCTAAGCTTTAAAACATCATTTGTATTAGATGCAGATGCCTTATTGGCGCCAATTACGGTTATGGCAGATCAAGCCTCTGGGCTGTTTGCAGGTGCCGCAGTGCTGTGCCTAGCCTTCCTTGGCTTTGATGCAATTTCAACCATGGCAGAAGAAACCAAAGATGCACGCAGCGCATTACCTAAAGCAATCCTATACACTGTGTTTATCGCTGGAACGCTATTTGTCGTTATCTCCTACGGCGCACACCTCGTTTATCCAATGTGGCAGGACTTTATTCCTAATACCGATGTTGCTAGCCTTGCTGTGATGAAACAAGTCGGTGGCGCAATGATGGCATCGAGCTTTATCACCGCCTATGTTATTGGTGTATTTGCCTCAGCGATGACCTCACAGGCCAGTATTGTGCGGATTTTCTATGCGATGGGCCGTGAGGGCGTACTGCCGCGTTCTTTATTTGCTTATTTACATCCAAAACTCAATACGCCTGTTTATTCCATTATTTTTGTGGCTATCGCTTCCCTGCTTTCGTTAGTTTTATCCCTAAGCATGGTTGCATCGATGATAAGCTTTGGTGCTTTGATTGCCTTCACTTTCGTGAATTTATCCGTAATCAAACATTTCTATATTGACCGAAAAGCGTCATTAGATAATACAAAAATTGTCACATGCCTGATAATGCCGTCCATTGGTGTTATCTTAACCTTATGGTTATGGACAAGCCTTGATAGCGAAGCCTTTAAAGTCGGTTTATGGTGGTTAGCTGCTGGTGCTGTTTATCTCACCCTGCTCACCCATGGCTTCACTCGTCGTCCTCCTGCAATTTCTGATGACGAAACTGAGATGATTATTAACTAATCATTTCATACTTTATAAATAATTACGGGGGAGCATTTGCCTTCCCCGTTGTTTTTTTAGCTTTGTTGCTTCTAAAGCACTACTGATACAGACGGTTTACTATGAATAATCCATTTGCTGATGTTATTTATTTTAACGGTTATATCTACACCGCAGATAACCAGAATCGCGTAGTTGATGCGATTGCGCTCCGTGACGGCTATATTCTCGCAACAGGCACCTCAGATGAACTTCATCAATATGTTGGTCCTGAAACAGAAAGTATCGATTTAGAAGGCAAAATGATGATGCCCGGCATTATTGATGGCCATATGCACCCATTTTGGGGTGGCATTCAATTGTTCGGCTGCCATTTGAACTATGAATCTTTGACTATCGATCAAATTTTAGAGCGCGTTCAAGACCATTTAGATAAAGACCCTCGTACCGGTGAAAATGATTGGCTAAAAGTAACCGCTTGGCTACGCCAAGGAATGCTCCCTGCAGGGGTTGATATGTACCGTGAAGACATGGATAAACTGAACACTCAGCGCCCTGTCGTCCTGTTTTCCAATGATTGCCATACATTGCTCGCCAATAGCCGTGCACTCGAACTCTTTGGCATTACCAAAGAAACCCCTGAGCCCCCTGATGGTAAAATTGGTAAATATGAAAATGGCGAGTTAAACGGTATTTTAGAAGATGCCCCTGCCATGCGTGCAGCCGACAGCATTCCTTCTATTCGCGATGACCAAGCTATTGAAGTTGCTGAATTAGTTCAAAAAGTATTGAATCAACAAGGCGTGACTATGGTCATGGATGCTCGGGTTTCTGAACAACAACTCGAAGCATTTTCACAATTACAACAACGCGGTGATTTAACGCTCCGTTTCCAAGCGGCTCGTGAAATTACCCCAGATGAAACTCCTGATGTGGCATCCGTTGCTAGCGCGGTGGATAAAGCCGTTGCATTTGCCAAAAAATGGCACCAAGCAGATTGGACACCGGCTCCAGGAATAGGATTGAATAATATTAAGATGTTTGTTGATGGCGTGATGCAGTTTCCAACCATGACCGCATCATTATTACAACCATATCGTATTAATCAAGGTACTGATGATGCCCCTAATTGGGTCGAAACTAATAACTATGGCGACCTCTACTTCACTGCCGAAATCCTTGATGAACTGATGGAAAAAATAGCAGCGGCAGGTTATGACCCACACTTACACACTGTCGGCGAAGGTGCTGTGTCAATTGTATTAGATGCGATTGAAAAAATGCGAGCGGCACACCCCGAAAAAGATATTCGCCCAGGCTTAGCCCATAACGAACTAGTACATGCAGATGATTATGCACGCTTTGCCCGCTTGAAAACCATCGCTTGCCTATCTTTCCAATGGGCAGCACCAACACCTGAGCTCGCTGCTTTTGAAAAGAAAATGCTAGGTGATGAACGTTTTGAACAATTAGAACCTATCGCTAAATTTGTCGATGCAGGTGCTGTTGTTGCTTTTGGTAGTGACTGGCCAATTGATGATTTTGACGAATGGTATGACTTAAAAGTGGCAGCTACACGACGTGGGCGTGATATTAATGGTCAAAAAGCGCCAAGACTGGATAATGACCGCAACCTTACTGTTATCGAAGTTTTGCGCTCAGCAACTATTGATTCTGCTTATGCGCAACACCGAGAAGATGTACTTGGTTCACTCGAAGCAGGCAAATTTGCCGATATGATAGTGCTAGATCGCAATGTATTTGAAATCCCAGCCGATGATATTGAAAATGTAAAAGTATTGCGCACAATTATCGGTGGAAAAACCGTTCATATCGCTTAATTATACTTTTATATTATTTAAATGAATAAATACCCCAATACTAATAGTAGCGTTGGGGTATTTTAATTAGGTGCTTAAAACCACAAACCTAACTGTCTAGGTTTGGATCGAGCCCCGTTGGTTAATAATAACTAACGGGGCTTTTTCATTTCTGATCCAAAAAATAAGCTTGAACCAGAAAGGCTCAAGCACAGAATCACAGCGTAACAAACTTTTATATTCCTCACACCTGTTATTACGATAATAAAAAGTATATTTTAAAATTAATAATCATATAATATAACAATAAACAATCTCGTTATAAATTATCGAAAAATATTAACGAGAATATATTATTATAAGAAAATGACTAAAAATATTTCTTTGTAAAAATAGCGCTTGCAAAAGAAAAAAGTTATAGCTAGTATTCACAACGTTTTATATTCATCAACTAACTGCAAGGAGGTTTACAATGTCAAAAATTAATCAAACTCTTTGCGGGCACTGTCAAAAATAGCCATTCTTTAAAAAAAGATCCTATTCATATTGGCCCGCTAAATAACCTTATTTTTAATATTTAAATGAGTAAATAGCTTATGGGCAATACCCTTCATTTCGTTAGCGAACACGTTAGTTATATCGCAACGAAAAATACATGGATTGAAAGCAAAGCGATCCAACAATTACAAACAACGGCAAACTTACCAGATATGATATCTGTTGTTGGTATGCCTGATCTTCATCCAGGCCGAGGATATCCAATTGGTGCGGCATTTTTCTCTACTAAACGCTTCTATCCTGCATTAGTTGGTAATGATATCGGCTGCGGTATGAGCCTGTTTAAAACAGATATTAAACAATCAAAAGTTAACCTCGATAAATTAGAAAAACAGTTATCTCAGATGTCAGATCATGCCTCATTAGCATGGCTCGAAGAACATGTGCCAGACACAATGAGAACATGTGAATTTATGGCATCATTAGGCTCTATTGGTGGTGGGAATCATTTTGCAGAGTTCCAAACCATTGACCAAGTATTGCACCCTGAATTATTTGCTACGAGTGGGTTAAATAAGCAACAGCTACTGCTATTAGTTCATAGCGGCTCGCGTGGTTTAGGCCAATCAATTCTTCGACAACACATTGAAAAATATAACCACAATGGGCTTCTATCAGGCACTCGTGATGCTGATAATTACCTTAAAGCTCATCAAGGTGCTTTACATTTTGCACAGGTAAATCGCCGTCTTATAGGGCTACGCATGCTGCAACAGGTTAAATCAACTGGTGAACTAAGCCTAGATGTTAACCATAATTTAGTCGAGGCATGTCAAATTAATGGCATAACTGGGTGGTTACATCGTAAAGGAGCAACCCCTTCAGACCGAGGGCTGGTAATTATTCCTGGTTCGCGTGGCGATTACAGTTATTTAGTCGCACCACAGGGAAATGACGCTTGCCTGAATTCCCTCGCTCACGGCGCTGGGCGCAAATGGATGCGAGGGGAGTGTAAAGGCCGCCTATCTCATCGCTACACACCTGTTCAATTATCTCGAACAGAACTAGGTAGTCGTGTCATTTGCGCCAATAAACAACTGATTTATGAAGAAGCCCCACAATCGTATAAATCAATTGATACTGTGATTGAAAGCATGGTGAATATTGGAGTAATCCAAGTGGTGGCTAGGCTTAAACCTATCATTACCTACAAAACCAGTGGGGAGTGTTAATCATGTTATTACAATTTTCCTCTGCACAAGGCCCTGAAGAATGCTGTATTGCGGTTGAAAAAGCACTAGCCTGTTTTCTACAAGAAGCGAATAAACACCAAGTTACAGTCAATTTGTTAGAGTCTGTCCCATCGAAACAAGGGTTAAAATCTGCATTAGTTTGCCTGGAAGGTGAAAATACAGAAACATTAGCCAATACTTGGTGTGGCACTGTTCAATGGCAATGTCAAAGCCCCATCAGGCCTCGCCATAAACGGAAAAATTGGTTTCTCAATGTCACGCGTTTTTCAGCGATCAAACCTATTGAAGAAAGTGAGATTGAGTTTGAATTTACTAAAGCCCAAGGCGCGGGTGGGCAGCATGTAAATAAAACGTCTTCTGCAGTTAGAGCAAAACACATTGCCACAGGTATTGCGGTTAAAGTCCAGTCTGAGCGTAGTCAACACGCAAATAAGAGACTCGCAAGGCAATTAATCCAGTGGAAACTCAGTGAGTATTACTCACAACAACTGAGCTCATTAGACAAACAGCGACATCATTCCCATTACCAAATAGAAAGGGGAAATGCTACGATCACTTTTGTTGGAATAGAGTTTAAGCGAAGTAACTAACTAATTGGGGTCCACTCTGAAAGGTGGACCCCCAACGTGACCTATTACATACGATATTGATGTGGAATAAAGATCTGGCAGCCGTGAATAGTAAAATCTGCTGACAGGTTGTTATCTAAAGAGTGACTTTCTACTGGCTTTAGTGCCGCCATGTGGTTCGATAATAAAGTTTCTTGTGTACCCTCTCTAAACCCTTCGATAACTGGTGCTAAATTCTGTGGCTCAAGTACTTTACGATAGGCTTTAGCCTGCTCTTCTATAGTTTGCGGTGGGCTTTGGGGAAGAAACGCGCTACTTTGATTTGCTTTAATCAACGATGAAATCTGTACTTGCTCTTGGGGATTGTAGTCTTTCTTGATGATATCAACATATTTAATGACTTCACTATTTATTTCTTTAAATAGATATTTCATTTCTATATTATTATTGAAGCTTGATAGAAAAGCATGTTGAATAAGCGGCGGTTTTGAGGCGTAAATTTTAGGTAGAGTGTATGTTATATCCGATATTTTACCTATCCCCTCCTGAAACTTATCAAGCGTACTTATTAGCTTTTTATCTACTGCAACATCATTATATTCACTTAATTCATGAATCAAATTTTTTACGTTATCAAGCGTTCCATAATTAGATTTCATAATAAAACTCCTTTTTAAAGTTAAGCTACTATTAACGTAGTAAAATAAAATATCGTTATTAACGTTAAAATACAAATTTATAGTTTGTATGTTTTAAAAGTTTATTGTTGAAATCTTGATAAGATAGCTTACTATCTAACAGTATCTAGAATATGAAAAAACTAATTAAGATACTGTTTCAGTTAAAAACCAACCGGCTATACTTTCACGTATCAATTTAGTTGGTAAAACCTCATGGGGAAACTCTTCTGACATAAAAAAGACCATACGCCCCGCAATCGGCTCTAATGTAAACAGTTGATTACCTGTTTGGTCGTAAACCACCAATTCACCACCATCACTAGGTTGCCATGATTCATTCATATATAAAACCGTCGTGACCTTACGCCGCCCAACACCCCTAGGGTTATCGACATGTCTCTTATAAAAACCACCCTGTGAATATCGGCAAAAATGCGTTTCAAAACCGCGTAAACCTAGGTAAAGTTGACGGTTGATTTCCTGTCTTATTTGTTCCATTTTCTCCATATAATCACAGATAGGAGCCCCCATTTCAGGTTCTAACCAAACAGTTTGGTCACCTCGAATTGCTTTATTCCCCTGTAACAAATTACGGTGACCAATACGTGCATCTTGCAGTGTTTCTGGAATGCAATCCTTGATAGCTTTTATATTAGGCGGGATCAAGAAACCGTCCCACACATACCAGCCCTGTGTAGAGAGTGAATCAATAAGTTTATTAATTGACATGATAAATACTAGAAAGGTTATTCGGTAAAACTTTATACGCTAAAAAAACAAAAAGATAAAATTAAAAGCTTAAATCTTATTGATTAAACTATCGAATCAATCTTTCTAACTAAAAACCCTTTATTTTTCATTATGTAAGTATTTTTAATCATTTGATTGAATAAGGTACCTATATAAATAAGTACCTTACACTAATAAATTATTTCGATTGATTTATTTTACAGATTAAAAATCAAACAATATTATCAGTGTGTTATTCCACACCATGCCGTCTTTCCAAAACAACTGTGTTTAGCAACAAAAACGAGAGGTTTATGTTGAGTTTCAACCAGTGCCTCTACAGATGAAGTCATTTCCTGAGACGGCTCTAGCGCCGCTGTCATTTCAATAAGTGCATCTGGTTTCGCTGTTCCAATAAGTGCATCTGGTTTCAGCAACGCCTCTAACCAATCACCCTTAATACCCGGATATTTCGTGCTAACTTCGCTCAGTTCAATCTGAAGAGAACTAAGTTCCTTCTCCACTAATTCACTATCCCTATTAACTACTGCAATAAAATCAAAAATCCGACTTTTTAACCCACCCACATTAACAAAGTTGACTGCCTTATATGTACTTGTTGATTTGATAAATGTCTTTATATTTTTTTCTTTCTTGTTAAAAAACTCGCCTAGTGATTTAAGCTCGTCTCTCTGCTCTTTGTCTCTGACCTTTATTTTCTGTTTAACCTCATCCATAATTTTGTTCATTTTGACTCGATTAGGATGCTCAGACTGCTCTAATTGTATTTTTACTAATTCCATATTATTTGACATTTCATCTATACTGTTTTTATATCTCTTTAATAAGCCATTTATATCTTTAATTTTATTTTTTATATTTATCAATCTTTCATTTAGTGCAGAAATACGTTTACTATCCATATAATTAAGCTCCATTTATTACCATTACGTTAGCCATGAACTACAATTTAATATTAAAAGATAAAAATAAAAAAACAAATTAATAGATCATATAAAAAATCAAAACAAATAAACTAAATAGTTTTAGAGATACATAATATAATTATTATATTATATATAACACCACCTAGAACGGTGGTGTTATATTTGAAATTTATGGTAACTATAAATTCTCTAGCCGTGCATATGAAGCCACTAGCCATTTAATCCCTTGTCCTTGAAAGGCTATCTGTAAACGACAATGTTCACCGCTGCCTTCTAGGTTAATAATAGTCCCCTCACCAAATTTAGGGTGCATTACCCGCTGGCCTAGCGCATAACCTGAATCATTTTGACTGATTGGTGTACCAAGGCGTTGATGGCTAACCGGACGAGAAACTGTGGCTCTTAGGCGAACTTCTTCGACACATTCAGTCGGTAGCTCACCAATAAAGCGTGATGGACGGTGATAGACTTCTTTACCGTATAACCGACGACTTTCTGCATAAGTAATGGTAAGTTTTTCCATTGCTCGGGTAACCCCCACATAAGCGAGCCGACGCTCTTCTTCAAGACGTCCGCTTTCATCCATTGACATTTGGCTGGGAAACATCCCTTCTTCCATTCCGACAATGAATACAACTGGGAATTCCAAACCTTTGGCTGAATGCAAAGTCATCAATTGAACAGCATCTTGGTTGGCATCCGCTTGCCCTTCCCCTGATTCAAGAGCTGCATGTGATAGAAATGCCTGTAATGGCATTAAATCTTGGTCTTCTTCTTGGTAGCTAAAGTCACGCGTTGCATTCACCAACTCTTCCAAGTTTTCGATACGCGCTTGGGCTTTTTCGCCTTTTTCCTGCTCATACATTGCACGCAAACCAGAATCGTGAATAACCCTATCTGCTTGAACATGCAATGGCATATCTTGCGTTTCTTTCGCCAACGCTTCAACTAACTCTAAAAAACGCTCTATTGCTGCCGCAGCTCGCCCTCCAAGTACTTGCTCACGAAGTAAGTACTCACAACTTTCCCATAAAGTTAATTGTTGATCTCGTGCTGTTTGGCGAACGGTATCCAAAGTACGTTCACCTATTCCTCGTGTTGGCGTGTTGACCACGCGTTCAAACGAGGCATCATCATTACGATTTGCTATCAGTCTTAAATAAGAAAGTGCATCTTTGATTTCCTGACGTTCAAAGAACCGTTGGCCGCCATATATGCGATAAGGCATGTTAGTTTGAATTAACGCCTCTTCAAGTACACGCGATTGGGCATTACTACGATATAACATGGCACAATCTTTTAACGCCCCGCCATTTTCTTGCCATTGTTTAATACGCCCAACAATATAGCGGGCTTCATCTAATTCATTAAATGCACAGTAGAGTGAAATGGGTTCACCATCCCCTCCTTCTGTCCATAAATTCTTGCCTAGCCGATCACTGTTATTCGCAATTAAAGCATTCGCCGCTTTTAATATATTATTTGTCGAGCGATAGTTTTGCTCAAGACGAATTGTTTCTGCACCGGGGAAATCATTAAGAAACCGTTGGATATTCTCTACTTGGGCACCACGCCAGCCATAAATTGATTGATCGTCATCACCAACAATCATGACCTTGCCTGTTTCCCCTGCTAATACTCGAATCCATGCATATTGAATATTATTAGTATCTTGGAATTCATCCACTAAAATATTAGTAAAACGTTCACGGTAGTGTTGTAATACATGGGGTTTATTCAACCACAATTCATGAGCTCGAAGTAACAGCTCAGCGAAATCGACCAAACCTGCTCTATCACAAGCCTCTTGATACGCCTGATATACTTTCAACCACGTCGCTTCAACAGGGTTACCATAGCTTTCAATATGTTGGGGCCGTAAACCTTCATCTTTTTTGCCGTTGATGTACCACATTCCTTGACGTGGGGGCCATTGTTTTTCATCTAAATTCATTGCTTTAAGCAAACGTCGAATTAAGCGATATTGGTCATCACTATCTAAGATTTGAAAATCCTGCGGTAAATTGGCATCCATATAATGTTGGCGCAACAAGCGGTGTGCTAAACCATGGAATGTGCCAATCCACATCCCACCTTCACTACTGCCAATCAACTGATTGATTCGATGGCGCATTTCTGCCGCTGCTTTGTTAGTAAACGTCACTGCCATAATAGAAAATGGTGATGCATTTTCCACCGACATTAACCAGGCAATTCGGTGTACCAATACGCGAGTTTTACCACTGCCCGCCCCCGCGAGCACAAGTAAATTAGTACGCGGTGCGGCAACCGCTTCGCGTTGTTTGTCATTGAGACCTTCAAGCAGATAAGAGACGTCCATAATTACCATCAAAGCAAAGCAGTGGAAAATACCACTGTGAGGTTGTTAACAAAGGGGAATAAAAACGTAATTTCCCACTTTGTGTTATCAATCAAAAACCAATAAATTGATTTTCCTGATTTATTTTAAATGACCTATTCGACTTACTACCAACCTTAATAGGTTTGGTAGCAGCACGACAATAGCAAATACCACTGTGTTTTTATACAGAGAAATGATTATACCAATGATAAAAGAGAAGCCAACTGAGAAATTTCTACATGCGGCAATAAACGCACGTCTTTCTCCCCCATTAGGGTTTTTTGGTCAAGGTTAATCCAGCAGGCTTGCATACCACTATTGATTGCGCCTTCAACATCTGTCAGTAGATTATCCCCAACATGAAGAATGAATTTCGGTTCAAGATCAAGGCGCTGTGCAGCTAAACGGTACATATCACAATAAGGTTTTGAACGGCCATCTGGCCCGGCTTTTAAAACAAACTGAAAGTATTGGCCTAACCCACACGCTTCAGGTTCTGCATTACCATTGGTTATCGCAACTAACGGTAATTTTTCAACTAATTTGGCAAGTGTTGCGTGTGTAGATTCAGGGATATCTATTTTATTACGCCAGTAAGTGAAATGTGCCATGATGTCATCTGCCCCTTTTTGTGCATCTTCTCGCGAATAGCCATAATGGCAAAACATCATTTTTGAAGAAAGCCAGCGCCAACGGGAAATATCATGGCAGATCTCAGGCTCTTGTTCTTCCACAAGGCGGCGAAAAGCATAGAGGTCATCATTGCTAAAATGATTGAATCGAGGGTCGTATTCACGAACAAAACGTAAGACTTCCTCTTCCGTTTTATCAATAACTGGGTGGTTATCATAAAGCGTGTCATCCAAATCAAACGTAATCGCCATAATTGGTGACAGTGGGCGGTAAAAATGCATTAAGGTTTCTCCCTCTTTGCCCTCGGATGAGCCACATCATAAACGTTGGCTAAGTGCTGAAAATCAAGGTGCGTATAAATTTGTGTTGTTGATAAGTTCGCATGACCAAGAAGTTCTTGCACCCCACGTAAATTACCACTTGATTCAAGGAGATGTGTCGCAAAGGAGTGGCGTAATTTATGAGGATTAATGTGACTATTAACCCCCTGTTTTATTCCCCATTGTTCAAAACGTTTTTGTACATTTCGATTCGAAATTCGTTTCCCACTTTGGGTTGAGATAAAAACAGCATCATCTTCTGGCTCATATAACTCACGCATTTCTAACCAACGATGTAGCCAGCTCACCGCTGTTTTTCCCATTGGAATTTTTCGCTCTTTACTTCCTTTTCCCATCACCCAAACTTCACCAGTGCTTAAATCGAGGTGACGAACATCAAGACCAACAAGTTCAGATAAACGCAATCCAGCACCATACATCACTTCCAGCATAGTACGGTCGCGCACAACTAGTGGATCACCGCTATCCATATTTAGCAGTTGGGAGACCTCATCTACATCCATATTCTTAGGAAGACGTTTTTTGGATTTGGGTGCTTGAATTGCTTTGGCTGGGTTTGCAGGCAACGCCTCTTGATGCACCATCCAATCCAAAAAACTTCTCAATGACGATAATCGTAAAGCCATACTTGCAGCCTGTAGGCCTGATTTGCGACTTTTAGCCGCGATATTCCGTACGATAGCTGTATCAACTTTTTGCCATTCAGTGATTTTCAATGAGGTTAGCATTTCAACAATAACACTCAATTGACGATGATAATTAGTAATAGTGACAGGGCTTAACCGACGTTCAACTCGCAGATAACGTAAGAAGGCCTCAACTTGCATCATCAGCCCTTTCGGCTGAGACTCTACAGGCGTTCTATCCATTGGCATAATAACCTCGGGAGAATTTGAGCCACTTTTTCCAACATAACCGTCCCCATACCATGTTGATAATGCTCGCGGTCGCGGCTAGTAAAAATAACCATGCCCGATTCACCATGATGACCAAATAATGAGATAGCCACAGAGCCGACATTGAGCGCATCTGGTAAAAGCAATTGGATTTCAGGGCCATTTAAACGACCAAGATAGTTACGTTTATCGCCAAATCGTTGAATTCTGATAGGCTCAAAAACACGACGCGAAATCACCAGTTGATGGGCATCTAAAGGGGCTGATAAATGCCAACTATCACTGAATAAACGAACCGATGCGCCTGATAAACCTAATTTTTTTGCCCAGCGATTTAAAGTAAGTAACATTTCTTGTAAGCTTTTGGCTGATGACATGTCTATCACCAGAACCAATAACTCATCAAAAAGCTCTATATTTTCATGCGCTTGCTCTACCATAAAACGGATATCTTGCTCAAGCTCTTTGATTTTCAAACGTTGGCGATTCATCACTAATTCAGGTAATGAGATAGCACCTTGTACAACATGTGGAACTTTCAACTGCTCCAATAATTGTGCATTACGAAGAAAAAAGTAAGGATTTTCCTTTAGATATTGCACCACATCGAATTCATCAAGTTGATGTTTTCTCTTCAGTGCTTTTTCGGTTTTATCCATATTCCCCTCTTCAACTCGGTAAAATTATCGCTGTGTGACTTTTATAGCTGGATGACCCCATCGTAGACATGAGTTGCTGGGCCTGTCATATACAACGGAGCCCCTGGACCTTCCCAAGTTATATTTAACGACCCGCCGGGTAAATCAACACGTACTCGTTTCGCCAATAACCCTTGAGTGATCCCAACAGCCACTGCGGCACATGCTCCACTACCACATGCTTGAGTTTCACCTGCACCACGCTCATAAACGCGCAAGCGAATATGCTCAGCATTAATAATTTCCATGAAACCAATATTAGCGCGTTCGGGAAAGCGCTCATGGCTCTCTAAAGCTGGTCCTAAAATTTCAACCTCTGCGGTATGAATACTTTCAACCTGAATGACGCAATGTGGGTTACCCATTGAAACAACCCCACATAACACTGTACGTTCTTGAGCTCGAATAATATAGGTTTTTTCTTCTTTAATAGCGCGAAATGGCACCCTTTGAGGCTCAAAATCAGGCTCTCCCATATTAACGCAGACATCATCATTTTCATTTATGGTTAATGTCATCCGGCCTGATTGGGTACTAACTTTAATTTTTTGCTTATTAGTCAGACCTTTAAGCCGAACAAAGCGCGCAAAACAACGCGCCCCATTACCACATTGTGACACCTCACTGCCATCCGCATTAAAAATGCGATAATGAAAGTCAAGGTCAGGGTCATAGGGGGCTTCAACTAATAATAGCTGATCAAAACCGACACCAGTATGCCTATCTGCCAGCCGGCAAATAAGTTCTGGCGAAAAATACACATTTTGTGTGACACCATCGACAACCATGAAGTCATTGCCTAAGCCATGCATTTTAGAGAATTGCATTTCACGCTCCATAGCGGCAACTTACTGGTTATGATTTGTTGTAGCAGGCTCTTCGGTTGAGCTGCTTGGCGCTGTTGGTTGCACATCAGGCGCCTGAGCAGGAGCAACAGTTTCTTCCGGCGGGAAATAAAGAGGGCCTTTCAAGCCACAACCAGATAAGGTAAATAACATAACAAGTGCACTAAGCCCAAATAAACTTTTTTTCATTCTTTTTCGCCTGTGATACTAACTTTTGACATCTGATATTTTACACAATAACAGGAGTGACCTAGCAAATCACGTCTGTTTATCAAGCATGCTTATATTATATACTCTAGGCTAAATTTAATCTGAAATTTTTAGTCAGCGCACTGAGATTGACCCCAATGCTTGATCCCTCCTATAATTTTAATTAACTAATTGTGAGCAAACAGGATTTTAACCGTGAATGACAGTGAATTTCACCAGCTAGCAGAAGCGCTACTGGGCTCTATTGAAGAGCATTTGGACAATTACGATGGTGATGCCGATATCGATTGTGAGATAAATGGCGGTGTTATGACACTCAGTTTTGAAGATGGCAGCAAAATCATCATCAACAAACAAGAGGCATTTCACCAAATTTGGCTAGCGACCAAACAAGGCGGATACCATTATGATTACAAACAAGGGGAATGGGTCTGTGACCGTTCTGGCAATGAGTTTAAAAACCAGTTAGCGGAAGCCATTGCTTTCCAAAGCCAACAGCCATTTTCGTTCTAGTTTTAAACAACTATCACTAAAAGTAATGCGCTTGTGGGTGCCCTGATTGGCTTAAATGCATATCATGCCCCACTTCGTCATCATCCTCTGACTCTGATGTAAATGGCCACGTTGCGCCCGAAAAGGCAACCACTTGGTTTTTACCGTCATGATTAATAATTTGGTAAAATTGCGGTAAATTGAAGTTGATAAAATTAGCACCATAGGTAAAGCGGTCATGGGAGGAGGAGTAGAACTTACTGACATCACGCACCAAGTCTTCTTTGGAACCTTCACAGTGAGAGTAAATCTCCACACGGTTAGCTTCATCTAATACGTAAATATTAAAACCTGTGTTATCCGCCGTATTTTCGAAGAAAAACTGTACAATCCCTTCACTCGCATAACCATCAACAACAGCTGGCAAATGGTTATCACTTTTTGCCTGAAGTTTGACCGGCCAGCCATGTAACTTGTTATGGGAAATTGCGCCATAGAATTCAACCGCATTTTCTAGTTTTTGTACTGAGACATTCAGGCGTTCAAAAAACAGCCCCCAAGTCTGCCCTGCTATGCGGAGCGCTTTAAAGCGCCCAGGGTCATTACTATTACTTGATAAACGCAGTTCTACGCATTCCGATATCAATTGCTGTACACGAGTACGAATAAGCCCCCGTAAGTGCTCACTATAACAAAAGACCTCAACAGCTTCCGGTGGTGAAGCGTCTTGGTGCATTTTACCTAAAATCGTTTTTAACGCTTCTAGCATACACTGCTCACCGCTGAAATGGAGCGTCCTTACCTCATTCCATGAATTACGATACAACAAATCAATACTACCAATGAGACACTGCTGTGACTCGCCAAAGCTGAAAATATCTAATTTCCTAAAATCGACATGAACCACTTGCTCTGAATAAACTTGAGTCGGGTCTTTTTCTAGGTTAACGATTATTGCAAGGTGGCGAATTTCACAGGGGCTATATAGCGCTTTTGGTGTTGGAGCCGGCAACCTAATTGGGAAATGATTTGAGACGTCATGCATAAGTTCAAGCAGTTTTCTTTCGTCACACTGCGACTGCCCATTATGCATATAAACTTGTGTCGTTTCAGTTAGTAAGCCATTAAAATATGCCCAGGCCACTAATTTATTTAAGTAACGGTTATATTCCAGAGGCTGGTGCCCAATAATCGCATCAATATTCGGGGCTTGGTTGTACAAATACCAACCACTACGATTTGCACGCCCTGCTGGCACATAAATAAAAGTGAGGTGCTCTTCACTTAAATCCGGTGAAATCTGAGGGTTAACTAACGTCACTTTACCCGGAAGCGCTTCAAAGGCTGCGTATAATTTACGAGTTAATACCCCAATATCTTGTGGGCTTGCACTAACGCTTAAATTATTTCGCCGCGCAAAGCGAATTAAATTACGATAACTTTGCATCATGGTGTCGAGTAGCTCATTATGCGCTTCACGGACACGCTCAATTTTCCATTGGCTGCGTGTATCTAGTACTGTTAAACGTTCTGCTCCCCAGCCCCATGATGCCACCAATTGGGATAAGACATCTCGACGCCAACCAGAAAAAGCATTGCTATCTTCTTCAGAAAGTTTTTCACAAACTTTAAGGTAAAAACAACGACGTATAAGGTCAAGACGAGTTAAGTCGTTAATTTCAACAAGATACCTTGTGACGCGTTCAAGCATTAAACAGTAGGAATCCAAGCCATAACACACGATTTCACCGGCATGTAAATGGCGCTTAAACTCCATAGCCAGTAGTTTGCCATTAGGATAATCCCATGAATAAGACTCTAATAAGATACTTTTTAATACTGCTTTATAAGGGGAATCAACACTTTTATAAAGTTGCCACAAGCTTGCACCAAAGTATTCTGCGGCTGAAAGTTCACTCAATCCGCCTAAATCCAACCACTCATTTGGCGTTAATACACCTTGTGCATATAACCTCATAACATATTCATCATAATGTTGTTCTTCTTCAACAGGTACCATCGCCCACAATAAGCGTTTGCCGGCCATTCGAACCGCAGTACGATAAAACTCATCTAACAATAGAATATGTTGCGTTGAACCACAGTTTTCCCCGCCTATATGCCCACTCGCATGATGGCGAAAACGATTCTCATCGATTAGAAAAACGGTTACATCAATGCCTAAAGACGCTGCCCACTGTTCAATTAATGTGCATTTCTTTTGTAAAAAACGTTTTTCTTCGTGATCTAACCAAGAAGGGTGACAAACCCAAACATCGATATCTGAACAATGGCTTTGCCCTACAGAGGAGGTACTGCCCATTGAATAAATCCCAGTTATGGGTAATTCACCATTAGTGGGCTTTTCGATTGGTAGGAAGCGTTCAAATTGCCCCAACCACTTCATTTGTTCTGTATCTGGAGAGAAAAAGCAGACGCCATGGGGTACATTACCTTCAATAAAACCAGGCATCATTGGATGATGATAATGAAACAAGACAGGCAGCAGGTTATAAACCTTCGAAAAGGTTTCACTCATAGATGCTGTTGCGCGCTCTAACCGTAATTGGTTTATCGCATCAAGTCTTTGCTTTAAGGTTTCAATATAGAGATACAAGAGTTACGCCTGACTGAATGTAATACAAATCTGGGAATTTCCCAGCACCCAACAGATAGAGATAGATTTAAAAAAGTTTTCAAATGAATTGTCGGAAACGTGATCAATTTAACACCTTGCAGCAAAAGGGTAAAGTAGATCACATTATTTTACGTGCTTATTTTTGATACTAAATGCTTTTCAACATATTGTATAAAAAGGTTTTTATTTTTTAATGCATCAGAATATCCCTTGTTTTTCAATGGAATAATACTTTTGATGCAAATTGAACAACAAAACCACTATGTAAAATGCCATGTAAGCGTAATACATGCAGCATCTATGCTTGAACGCTTCAACATGAACAGATGAAACCTACAGGTAACCCAACAAAAAAAACAGCACGAAAAGCTAAAATAATTCTTTGGTTAGCACGCATCACCGGAAAATATTTATCAAGAGACCATCGAAAAGTAACATCACGATTTGTCAGTGTATGGGCCGAATTTCATGTTGAGTAAGTGAAGGTGGGTAAAGAATGTAGTGGAATGAACCAAACAACAGCAAACACTAAGATAGCCACACAGCGGTGGCTTTGAGCTCAGCTGGAAAAAATATCCTTAACATGTTAAAACTAACGTCAATTGTATGGTTAATCTACGGCGTTCTTCGCTAGAGAAAACAGTAAAATGACATCAACAAATATTGTGCGCATTGCTACGCGCAAAAGCCCTTTGGCCTTATGGCAAGCGCATTTTGTCAAAGATAAGCTAGAGCAATTACATCCTAACTTGCAGGTTGAGCTGGTTCCGATGGTGACAAAAGGGGATATCATCCTTGACACTCCGCTCGCAAAGGTGGGGGGAAAAGGCTTGTTTGTCAAAGAACTTGAACTGGCTTTATTAGAAGGGCGTGCAGATATTGCCGTTCATTCAATGAAAGATGTTCCTGTTGAATTTCCTGAAGGCTTGGGCCTAGTCACTATTTGTGAACGCGAAGACCCTCGAGATGCCTTTGTTTCAAACCACTATGACAATCTTGATGCGTTGCCAAAAGGCAGCATCGTTGGGACATCTAGCTTACGTCGCCAATGCCAATTAAGAGAACTTCGTCCGGATTTAGTCATTCGGGATCTCCGCGGTAACGTAGGCACACGGTTATCTAAACTCGATAATGGTGAATATGACGCCATTATCTTAGCGGTAGCAGGGCTAAAACGTTTAGGGTTAGAAGCACGTATACGCACAGCTCTTGCACCGGAACAATGTCTCCCTGCTGTTGGTCAAGGGGCCGTTGGCATTGAGTGTCGATTAAACGATAGTGTTACACGAGAGCTGCTCGCTAAGCTTAATAATGATACGACTTCTATTTGTGTTCTTGCTGAACGCGCAATGAATATGCGTTTAGAAGGGGGCTGCCAAGTCCCTATTGGTAGTTATGCTATTTGGCAAGACGACAAAATATGGCTACGTGCTCTTGTTGGCGCACCTGATGGGAGTATTATTATTCGTGGAGAAAGGCTTGTCGCCCCAAATGAAGCAAGCCAAGCGGGTGTATCACTCGCGGAAGAACTCCTCGAACGCGGTGCAAGGGAAATTTTAGCCGAAGTTTATAACGGGAACCCACCTGCATGAGGGTTCTTGTTACACGCCCTGAACCCACAGGTTCGGAGCTAATAACGGCAATCACCGCTAAAGGGGGAGAAGCCTACTCTTCCCCTTTGATCAGTATTGGACCAGGCGCTGAATTAAACACGCTAGTTTCACGCCTTGATCACCTCAATACAAACGACTTAGTCTTTCTTTTATCTAAAAATGCAGTCGAGTACGCAAATTTAACACTTGAACAAATGGGACGTAACTGGTCAGATAAGCTATCTTACTATGGTATTGGTCGCTCTACCGCCCAGTTTTTCAAGAAAGTAACCGGGAAGCCAGCCCATTGGGCTGAACAAGGGGAAACCAGCGAAGTGCTACTCACGCTTCCTGATCTCCAGTTTCTCGAAGGGAAACACGCCCTTTTATTGCGTGGAAATGGTGGCCGAGAACTTCTTGCTTCAACATTAAGGGCTCGAGGTGCGCAAGTCGACTATTGTGAATGTTATGCAAGGCACCCAATCCCTTACGAAAAAAACGAATTTAATCGCAAATGGTTTCAAGTTGATATCACTGACATTGTGATAACCAGTGGCCAAATGTTAGCTTTACTAGAAGAATTAATCGCTGAAGAGTATCAAAATTGGTGGTTTACCCGCCGCTTACTCGTTGTCAGTGAACGGATTGCAGATCAAGCTCGCCAAGCTGGATGGCAGAGGGTCTGTGTAGCTAATAGTGCAGATAATAATGCTTTATTAGAAGCATTAATTTCAACCGACATGGGATGCTAATTTATGACGGAACACGATAAAACAACCGAGACGGTTACCCCAGAAACAGGTGCAAAACAACAGCACTCCGAAAAAAAAACCTCTTCGGAACAAAAACGTTCTGGTCTCATTGGCGGAGTAATTGCTATCGCTATTATCATCGCCATTGGTGGTGGTCTTTATTATTTCACTCAACAAAACAATGCAACTTTAGTAAATGAAAACAATGAACTAAAACAGCAATTGAGTGATTTAATCGAACAACAAAATTCAGATAGACAACGTTTAGATGCCCTAATTACCGCGAATACTGAGATGAAAAACCAATCTCGCGAGTATGAAGATAGGCTCAATCGTCGCATGCAAGAACTGCAAGCTCACGTGACTGCCCTTTCCAGTAGTGATGTTAAAAGCTGGCTGATTGCACAAGCTGACTTTATGGTAAAAATGGCAGGAAGAAAACTGTGGAACGACCACGACCCTGTCACAGCAGCTGTCCTATTAAAAAGTGCAGACTCTAGTTTGGCTGAAATGAACGACCCAAGTCTGCTCGATATTCGCAAGTCAATTAACAATGACATGGCAAAATTAGCCGCCATCAATCAAGTCGACTATGACGGTATTATCTTACGCCTAAACCAACTCAGTAACGACGTTGATAACTTACGTTTAGCCGACTTAAACAGTGGTGATGCTAAAAATGAAGATAATGCCGAAGTCAGTGATGACATTTCTGATTGGCAACAAAACTTATCTCGTAGTTGGAAAAGCTTCACTAACGATTTCATCACCGTCAGGGCTCGTGACGGTTCTGAAGCACCACTACTAGCCCCAAATCAAGACATTTACCTTCGTGAAAACATTCGTTCACAGTTGCTCATCGCAGCTCAAGCCGTTCCTCGCTTCCAAGAAGAAACATACAAACAGTCGCTTGAGCAGGCTTCAACATGGGTAAGAGCTTATTTTGATACTGAAGCGCCGGAAACGAAAGCGTTCTTATCAACCATTGACGAGCTAATTAATCAACCGATTGATGTTGAAATGCCTGACGCCTTAGAAAGCCAAGAAAAGCTAGAGAAAGTCATGCAAACGCGAGTGCGTAGCTTACTTGCTCAATCCTCTGACAATACTAAGGCAAATGATGGTGCTGTTGATGCAGCAGCAGATGCCGCAGTTCCCGCGACTGAGACACAAAAAGCAGAACCAGCAGATACACCACACCCTTTTGAGTCAACTGAGCCTGCTGGAAATAGGGGGTAACAATGATTAAGGTACTGATCCTATTTATTGTTCTTATCGCAGGTGTCATCTTAGGGCCACTATTAGCCGGTCACCAAGGCTATGTTTTTATTCGCACCGATAACTACGACATTACAACCAGTGTAACGAGCCTGATATTGGGCTTTATTTTACTCCAATTCGTGTTGCTATTTCTTGGTTGGTGTTACCGCCGCTTTATGAGCACCACATCACGGACTAAAGGTTGGGTAAGTGGGCGTAAATATCATAAAGCACACACCCAAACGCAAAAAGCCCTACTCAAGTTAGCTGAAGGTGATTTTGAGCAGGTTGAAAAATTGATGAGCAAGCATGCTGATTTTTCCCAACAACCTGTAATCAACTATTTAATGGCAGCAGAGGCGGCGCAACAGCGCGGTGATGAATACCGTACCCACCAATACTTAGATAGGGCAGCAGAAGCCGCAGGTAATGATCAACTCCCTGTTGATATTAGTCGCGTTCGCATCCAATTAGCTGAAGGCGAAGTACACGCGGCTCGTAACGGCATTGATAAACTTCTCGATAAAGCACCGAGGCACCCAGAGGTTTTACGCCTAGCCGAACAAGCTTATTTACGTTCAGGGGCTTACCAAGCACTGATCGAATTATTACCTGTAATGGCCAAAGTACAATTACACACTGAAGACGAGTTAGACGCATTAAAACTGAAAGCTTACAAAGGGTTAATGAACCAATGTATGGCTGAAGGTGGGAGTGATGGCTTGAAGGCTTGGTGGAAAGCTCAGCCTCGTCGCGTCCGCCATGAAACTGCATTGCAGGCTTTTTTAGCAGAACACTTAATTGAATGTGGCGACATTAATAGTGCTGAAAAAATGATCATTGACGGCTTAAAGCAGCAATATGATGAGCGCTTGTTATTGTTAGTGCCGAAGCTTAATAGCGAACACCCTGAAATTATTGAAAAAACGCTTTTACATCTGCAAAAGCAAAATGGGGCAACGCCATTACTAAACAGTACATTGGGGGTTTTGTCACTGCAGCATGCTCAATGGGATAAAGCAGAAACTTATTTCAAAGCTGCCTTAGCTCAACGTTTTGATGTACAAGATGCATCATGGTTAGCTGATGCTTTCGACAAATTACATAAACCGAATGAAGCAGCAAAAATTCGCCAAGAGGCCTTAATACACTCATTGAACCAAGAGCGTTCATAAAAGGCTATATTAATTATAATAGCCCCCAAGAAGTTACCTTAGGGGCTATTTTATTTAGTATACAAACCTACCCGTTAGTTTATCGTTAAGTAAAATAACGGGCTAATTCATATTTGTTAGCCCCATATATCCAATTAGATAATAGGACGAAGAACGATAATACCCGTCTTGGAGGATATATATTCTAGGAAGTTTGTATCAACAACCTTCATATTCTTTGAAAGTGATGATGCATTTCGGTACAAAACCTGATTATCCTTTCTAATCACAATACCTGTATGGGAAACATCTAACCCCTTAATTGGTGAATAAATACCAATATAATCGCCTGTTTTTAAGTTATTAAGAACCATTTCATTAATTGCATGAGTAGGAATATAGGTTACCTTTCTTGAGTGAATACCTAATCCTTTAATAAACTCACTACCATCTGCTTTTTGATTTAATTTTTTTTCAACTGTAACCGACTCAGAGCTAATTAATGCTGTCACATCTGTCGCATTTTGTGGTGATACCGCATACCAGTCAGTAAAAAAGTGTTTTCTTTTATAATAAGCAACATCACTGTCTTTATAACGCGTATTCACAAGGGCGCTTAAAAACGTATTCCTACTGTTTGATTTGCTTAGTGCCGCGACATAATCCAGATAAGTAAAACAGTCAACACCTTCTAAATTAACAACAAGTACTTCACTGACGTTTGGTCCACCAACTAATGTGTTGGCGACATACGGCATCCCCAGAAAAATACTAGAAACTTGATCAATAAGATTGCCATAGGGTAGACCTTGATTTGGTATTATTACTTTATGAATAATCTGATCCAATGCTAATTTAGAATCATCACTCATATCTAATAAATAATTTGGCTGGTTAGTTGATGAAAAAGAGACTGCACAAAAAGAAAGCAATGCAAAAAATAAAAATTTCATTTTAAATACCTTTCCTTGGGAAAATGAATCATCAGTTAAAGATGATTTATTTTTACTGACAAGGTAAAGTAAGAAATTGTTTATTTAAGGTTTAATTTAAATACTAGTAATGTGTATTTTTAAGCGAAAAATAACAGCGTTTCACTTTAATTCAAACGAATGTTTTACACTGTCAAAAATAAAGAAACAAAATACAAATATCACGCTAGGTGACATAATCATAAAAAAATAAAACCACTTATGTGCCAAGGTATAAACAAATTTTGTGATTACTATGTCATAAAGGAAATACATAGTGTATAAAGCATAATATACATCTTGGCTTGAATGAATGTGGGATATCTATATGAATGTAATTAAAACTATTTGGCGTTGGGTTATTGCAAGTCCAAACCGTTTACAAATATTTTTTGATCTTCTTCTGCTAGTTTTATCGCCTTTTGTTTTTATCCTATTTATTGGCTTTAATACAGAAGACCTCAGTAAAGACATTTTTATTATTACGTTCATCATCCTCTGCTATACCTACATTACTCGCTGGTTCAGCAAATGGTTTAGTAAAGGCAAAAAATAGTCTCTTATCTTGTTTAACAGCCTCTTTCACGTTTTCAGTAAAGGGGCTAAGTCGCTTGTATTGCAGAAAAAAAAACACCTGCACAAGGCAGGTGTAAAATACAATCAGGTCTACAGACGGATGGTGCCTCACTCAACGTTTCGCCCGTTCGTTGATGGTAAGAGGATGAGCTCTTGATCATCTAAGTTGGACAATAGGCACCGATAATCGGCTTTGCGTCATCTCTGGGTTTATGAAGCTTTGCTGTCATAAGAAGTGAGATGAGCATCTACATCTATAATAATGCAGGATGCGTGCCAACTTTTATAAAAGCTATATTTTTGGGCCTATTTTTTTTTATTTCTCTCTACCCCTCGGATTGACTCGCTATTTTTAATCATCAATCCAACCTAGCTAGATAATTTCTCTCTATGAGTGTCCCTTCTCATATTTCGTTACACCTGCTTGTCTCAATTTAGAGACATCATAAATTCATTATTTATTTTTTCTTATAAATCAATGATTAAAATGTCTCCTTTTGGAGACAAGTAAGTAGAGGGTTGTATCAAGATCACGACACTTATCTTCTTCTCAAGAAAAAACAATAAGTTAAATAGCAATTCTCACAGTTCCAAAATATTACCTGTTTTAAAAAAACTTATGTGAAAACACAATCAACAAAAGTGATCCAACTGAAGGGGAAAGAAAAGAAGTTTTGACAAAGAAGCCAATAAAAAGACCAGGCAATAAAAAGCAAAAACCCCGCTATTAAGCGGGGTTCTTTAAATTGGTCGGCGAGAGAGGATTCGAACCTCCGACCCACTGGTCCCAAACCAGTTGCGCTACCAAGCTGCGCTACTCGCCGAAATTTTTGTAGTACTGATTTTTATAGCATTAGTTATCTTTTTTCGTGGTGCGAAAGGGGGGACTTGAACCCCCACGTCCATAGGACACTAACACCTGAAGCTAGCGCGTCTACCAATTCCGCCACCCTCGCAATGTCACAAAAAAATGGGGTGGCTAATGGGACTCGAACCCACGACAACTGGAATCACAATCCAGGGCTCTACCAACTGAGCTATAGCCACCATAACTTCACTTTTTTCAAAGCGTTGCTATTCTACTACATACAACGTCATTTTGCCAACCGTAGCGGCGTACTAAAAATGGTGCGCCCGACAGGATTCGAACCTGAGACCTCTGCCTCCGGAGGGCAGCGCTCTATCCAGCTGAGCTACGGGCGCTTAACGCCGTTGCGGGAGAGGATAGTACGGATTTATCCTCTCGCTGTCTAGTCCTTTTTGAAATAAAAATATCGATTGCTTGCCTTTTATCCATTTCGCTGAGAAAGAGAGCATATTCACCCCCTCAGACAACCAATTTCCGCTAAAAATACCCCAAAATACTTTAGCTAGGCCTGTTGATTTTCTCTATTCACCCAGCGAATTAAAAAATAAAGAACCGAAACCACCAATAAAAATATTGCCCCTACGATTAATGACAAGCGTGTATCTGGGTTAATCGCCATTCCAATCAACACACAAGCCAGAAAAAGTAATGTGGCATAATTCACCCATGGAAATAGTATCGACTTGAAAGTGTGCCCCTCAAGCTTTTCTTTATTTTGCTGGCGAAAGCGGATCTGGCTAGTAAGAAGCACTAACCATGGCACCATCCCCGGCAAAACACTAGCACTATATACATACACAAATACCTTCTCAGGGTTTGGAATAATATAGTTGAGACTAGAGCCTGCAACCAGACACAAGATAGTAAAGCCCACACAACGCCCAGGAACGCCATTTTTTGTGAGTTTTAAAAATGAACTTGGTAATTGTTTATTTTGTGCCAATGCGTATAGCATCCGCCCACCGCTATACATACCGCTATTGCAACCTGATAACGCAGCGGTCAACACCACAAAATTGATGACTGCTGCCGCAGAGACAATACCAACTTTTGCAAAGGTCAAAACAAATGGGCTTCCTTGTTGACCCACTTCAGTCCAAGGAAAAAGCGTAACAACGATAAAAATCGCCCCTACATAAAAAATCAAAATACGCCATAAGATATTATTAATGGCTTTTTTCAACGTGACTTTGGGGTTCTTCGCTTCCCCTGCTGTAATCCCTACTAATTCAACACCCTGATATGAAGCTACAACAATGCACAAAGCAAATAGAAAACCTTTCCAGCCGCCAGCAAAAAAGCCCCCATGCTCTGTTAAGTTCCCTAAACCGATAGGTTCAAAGTTATTACCAATACCAAAGAATATTAGCCCTAAACCAATCAAAATCATGACCACAATCGTGGTGACCTTGATCATAGCAAACCAAAACTCTAATTCCCCATACAAACGTACAGCCGCTAAGTTTGCTAAAGCAACTAATACCACTGCAATAATAGCAAAAACCCATTGTGGTACCTCAGGAAACCAGTATTCCGCATAAAAACCGATTGCGGTGATTTCTGAGATCCCAACGGCAACCCACATAAACCAATAACCCCAAGCAGTCAGGCATCCCCAAAATGGGCTAAGGTATTTATAACCAAAAGAAGCAAAAGACCCCGTGACAGGCTCAAGAAATAGCATCTCTCCCATCGAGCGCATGATGAAAAAAACAAAAATACCCGCGATGATATAGGCTAATAGAACAGAAGGCCCTGCCCATTTTAACGTGCTGGCTGAGCCCATAAACAGCCCAACACCAATGGTTCCACCAAGTGCAATAAGCTCGATATGGCGAGCTTCTAGCCCACGCTGAAGTCCCTGTTGTGGATTTTCCATAAATACCCCTGTCAAAAATTACCATGGTTAAATTACAGCGTTAATTAAAGCTTAGTAGTCATCACCACTGTAATCAGTCGAAAAATGTCAGTTAGGCAAATTTTAAAAACATATTGTGAGGAAAATTGAGCACAAACCGACGTTATTGCTTTAATTTTTGAGGGATTATAGAAATATTTGAAGAAAGAGACCAGCTATTACGCAAGTCTCTTTATTGGAAGAGTTACAACTTACCACCGTAATAGTAGCCTAAAAATTTCAGCAGCTTAAATTGACGAGTGATCCGTGATGGCTGCGATAACAAACGATATAACCATTCTAACCCTAAGTTTTGCCATACTTTAGGGGCGCGTTTGACATGACCAGTAAACACGTCATAAGTACCTCCCACGCCCATATACAAAGCTTCAGGGTGTACCTGTCGGCAGTCACGCATGAAAATTTCTTGCTTTGGAGAGCCCATTGCAACAGTCACTATTTTCGCACCGCTCGCATGGATACGTTCAAACAACGCATCCCTTTCTTCTGCAGTAAAATAACCGTTTTGAGACCCGACAATATTCACGTTCCACTGAGCGCGAAGCTTACTTTCTGTCTGCTCTAAAATTTCAGGTTTCCCACCGACTAAAAAAACGGGAGTGCCTTCTTTTCCTGCTCTTTCCATCAGGCCTTCCCACAAATCGGCACCTGCAACACGAGAAACGTCCGCTTGTGGGTATTTACGGCGAATAGCACGTACGATACTAATACCATCAGCATACAAGTACTCTGCTTGGCCTAGTAAGGTATTTAACGCGGTATCTTTTTCAGCGATCATCACTTTTTCCGCATTAATCGCAACTAGCGTTCCCGTTTTGGTTTCTCCATCTGCAAACAAATAATCTAAAAAATGGGCCATATTTTTGAAGCCCCAAATATTATGACCACGAATGCAATATTGTGGAACGGATGAAGCCTGAGTTGATAACGGTTCCATGATACTCCTTTAGCGACTTTCACGCTGTTGGCTTCTCAAAAGAGAAGCTGTTTTTATGCGGATAAGCCCCGCAGTTTCAAATAGCCAATACAATAATTTTGCTAAAATCAGACAAAGTCCAAATATTAAGCAGAAGAAAACCACTCGTGAGACGAAAGAATCGACCCCTTCTCGCGCTAAAACAATAATGTTAAAAATGGCGCCGAAGCAAAAGGCCTGCATAATGGCGGCTTTATAACGGTTCGGTTCTTTTAGGCTCATGCCATAAATCCAGTCAAACCATTTTATAATTAAGCCAACGGCTATCGCGCCCAACGGAATAAAAATCACACCGCCCATCACGACCAAAGAGCCGATAAGCGTCGGTGAAATCGCCAGTCCTGAGTGATTATTTAGCACTTCCCACGTAAAATAATTAGCAGAGTTCAAAACGGTATCTGGCCGTTCTGGCCAAACCCAAGATGGGATAAAAACATAGAAGTCACGGATAATTGGCGCAAGGCCTTGGAAATCCATTTCATCATAATGGCTGAGTAGCAGAGCCAAGTTTTCCCACGGTGAGAAAGTATCTCGGGTCAAATATAAAAAAGTGTAATAAGCTTCTGCTCCGTTCACATCAAGGCCATAACGTTTAAGAGCAAGCCAGAACATACCAACAATACTAGCTACCCCTGCTGCAGCTAGCATCCACAAGGTGATCCAACCACGCACGATACCGATGAATAAAAACAAAGCAAAAGCGATGATAATATTCGCTCTTGTTCCACCCACGATAACATACGTTAAAAAGCCAAAGGCAACGGTACTCACAAGGAAGAATACCCAACGCTTTTGGGTTGGTCGTAAGAAATAAACGATCAACATCGCAGGAATAAAGAAATAGAAAAAGCGTTTTAGTGCGACACCGGACACTTGGCTAGAAAAGATTTGGCTATAAGATTTCAACTTAAACAATAAGAAACCATTTTGCATGAAGAAGATACCAACTGTTACTACAGCTATTAATATCAACAGCATACACGTTAGATTGGTTTCAACTTTGTTCATGCTAAACAGAGCACGCCCTGATACCTCTGTACGCTTCGAAATCCGCGTTTTATAGGCAACGTAATAGATTGCATAAAAGCTGGTCGCAGCTAACTGTGCATAAAGCAAATAATCCGCCGGTACCACTGCGACATCAAATTGGAATACCAAAGCGCAAGTTAGCGGAAAGCCAAAATAAAATGTTAATAAATACAACATTGAAAAGAAAATATTGAAATTAAAGCGAACACGCACAAACTCTTTATAAAGCAAAGTACCAATAAAAATAATTGATATCAGGTAGACAAACGCCAAGCCACCTAATTCTGCATGTGTCATGCTCGCTCCTCCGCGGCACTGAGAACATCTTTCCAACCCTCAGTGAAATTAGGAGCAAAGAATTCAATATGTTGTTTATCAAGTAAGCTCATTTGACGTTGAGCCTCATCCACCAGCGAGGTTGTCAGTTCATCACCATAGAAAAATACAGGTACATTCTGCGCAGTTAAATCCTGCCAAAATGTATTTTGCCTGCTTATCACAAATGGAACCCCAAACTGGATAAGTAAACAGACCGTCCCCACACCTTGTTGGCGATTAAAAATAAAATAGCCAAGGTCACAAGACTTCAGCAAATTAAGGTAATCATCAAATTCCATACGGTCTTTTAGAATTTGCACTTGCCCTGCGGTGAACTCACTGTTTGCTGCTTGTTCGACTTGCTGTATATAACCTTGGTTATTCGCTGGGTAGCCCATTGGGACAATAACGTTAACCTTATCGCCAAATTGCTGTTTAATCGCGCTCAGAGCCTCTACATGGCGATTAGAACGATCACCTGAGTTACCGAGTAAGATAGTTAATTGCTCACCTTCACGGGGCTTACGCTCAGTAATCGTCAATGCAGGGTCCATTCGAGTCGGAAAATACAAGACCGATGCAGGCACTTTCGGATTCGATTGATGGAAATAACACAAATCGCCACGTGTTGCCCCAACATGGCCGACTTTTTTCTGAGCCAAACGGCGCAGAATATAAAACAATTTAAACTTTAATGAGTTAGATTCCTCATAAAGATCAGCACCCCAAATATGCCACCAAAACTGATGGGATTTAATTTGGCCAAATAGCAATGCTAGCCAAATTGGTGCGTTAAATTGCCCATGGAAGAAAAACCGGGTCCGGCGCTCAGCTTTTGCCCGCTGGATCACGCAATTAGCAACCGACTTTTTACTACTAAAAACTTCTATTTCGAGCTGTGGATATGCGTCAGCAAGCTGCGCATCATCACTTACGACCATAAAATGCGGTTTTGTTGACGGTGCCATTTCTTGGCAAATTACGTTATTAAAAAACGTCAATACCGTCTGATTATGGTGTGGGAGGTTTGATCCCAGTACATGTATTAAGGTTGTCATGCTCGCCTACGGTAAATCAAAAATACGCAACAACAGAGAGTAAAATATACAATATAGGTGGCCATATATGCCTGCGTGGCCCCAACAGCGCCATGCTCTGGAATAAACCAATGTGCAAAAACCATCAATAGCACAAACTGGCTCACTTCAGTTAAAACATAAAAACGTAATGCGGCTTTGGCAATCACTAGATAGCCGAATACATAAGCCCCTACTTTCAGTACATCTCCAACTAACTGCCAAGCAAAAAGGTCTCTCATTCCTATAAATTTTTCAGAGAATAGCAACCAAATCGCAAAGTCACGCAATAACCAAACAGTGAAACTCACTGCGGCCACTGCGGGTAAGACAAACTTCAATGCTTTGATGATCTCTGCTGAGATTTCACTTTTATGCTGCAAACGAGATAATGTTGGCAGCAAATAAACCGAAAATGTGGCGGTAATAAACTGTAAATAGGCATCAGAGATAGTAGTAACCCCTGTCCATAAGCCAACGTCATCCCAACTATAGGTTTGGGCCAGTAAATTTCGCATCATGATATAGGCAACTGGCAAAGTCACCGCAGTTAACATTGCCATGACGGTAAATTTACCCAAATTAGTCGCAATCGCTTTGTCCCATGCAGGTTTTAGCGATGACAACGCAAACTGTTTGCGTTTAATAACCATACCAGCCGCAGGTAATACGACCAATGCTGGCACCAATGCTAACCCTGCGAGTGCCCCTTCGTAGCCACCCACTAAATAGCATAAATAATAGGCAAAAACCCCAATTATGCTACCTAAAATAATCGCTAATGCATTAGCAGATGCGTCCCTATAGCCTTTTAGAATAGCCAAGAAATAATTTGAATAACCTATCCCCATTTGAATCAAGGCAACTACTTGAATAACAGAGCTATATTTCTCACTATCAAATAGCGCTACACTAATTGGCACACTGCAAAGTAAAAAAACAATCGCCAATAAGGTCGAAAAACCAAGGATAATCGTTGATGACGTCCCGAGTACTGCACGCAGTTTCTGTGGGTCTTGATGATGTTCCGCCACATATTTTGTGACACCATTAAAGATCCCTGCACCAGATAGTACCCCTAGTACCGTAATTAACTGACGGAAATTCCCCGCCAGCCCGACGCCACTAGGACCAAACGAGACAGCAAATAATTTGACAATTAACAGGCCTACCCCAATTTTAATTAGGGTAGAGCCAGCAGTCCAAACCGATGCTTTAGCTAACGACATTAGGCAAAGAACGCTTTGATTCGCTCAATGACGACTTGTTGCTCGTCATCCGTCATATTGTAAAACATCGGTAAGCGTACTAAACGGTCACTTTCAGACGTTGTATATTGGTCTTCACCATGAAAACGACCAAACTCCAAGCCCGCAGGGCTCGTGTGCAATGCCACATAATGGAATACAGTCAAAATACCGTGAGATTTCATATAGTCATTAAACACCGTACGTTCTTCCACATCCTTAAGCTTAATGTAGAACATATGGGCATTATGTTTCATACCTTCCGGTACTGTGGCTAAAACTAAACGCCCTGCTTCTGCCAGAGGTCGTAGCGCGTCGTAATAACGTTGCCAAAGCAGTAAACGGCGATCATTAATTTTGTCAGCTTCTTCTAATTGAGCCCACAAGTAAGCAGCTTGTAAGTCGGATAACAGATAGCTTGAGCCAATATCACGCCAAGTATATTTATCGACTTGCCCACGGAAAAATTGGCTACGGTTGGTCCCTTTTTCACGGATCACTTCAGCACGATTGATTAAATCTTTATCATTTATCAATGTTGCCCCACCCTCACCACCCGAAGAGTAGTTTTTGGTTTCATGAAAACTATAGCAACCGATATGGCCAATGGTACCCAGCGCTTTACCTTTGTAGGTTGACATCACACCTTGTGCGGCATCTTCAATAACGAATAAATCATGCTTTTTGGCAATGTCCATGATGGTATCCATTTCACAGGCTACACCTGCGTAATGAACTGGCACGATTGCTCGCGTACGCTCTGTAATCGCCGCTTCAATTTTAGTTTCATCAATATTCATTGTGTCTGGACGGATATCAACAAAAACAATTTTTGCGCCGCGCAGCACAAATGCGTTTGATGTTGATACAAACGTAAAACTAGGCATGATCACTTCATCGCCCGGCTTAATATCGATTAGAATCGCCGCCATCTCTAATGAAGCAGTACAAGAGGGTGTTAATTGAACTTTCGGGCAGTCAAAACGTTTTTCCATCCACTCTTCACAACGTTTAGTAAAACCACCGTCACCACACAGTTTGCCACTTTCCATGGCTTGTTTCATATACTCTAATTCAGTACCTACAATTGGCGGTTTATTAAATGGAATCATGTTGTCCCCTGTATAACCAATATGCAGTGCTTGCAATGGCAGCACCACTACGTGAATAAAGATTTAATGCAGCAACATTACTGATTTGAGTGGCAACATTTAACTGTCTTTTTTGGTGTTGCACACACCAATCAAATGCGGCTGACATCAACTTACGACCCACTCCTTGCCCTGTCGCTTCTGGCACTTTCGCTAACAGCCCAATACGTGCTGTGTCTGCATCAAGATGGCGTAAACTCACAAACCCTAAAATTGTGCCAGATGCGTCTTTAACTAATAAACAAGTGTGATCAAACGTACCAAGTACTGATTTTTCTATCCATAAAGCATAAAACCGCCCGCTATCACCTTCATTATACCAAGGTGCTCGGAAGCGACTTTTGCTAAAGACAGAAGCAGCAGCTTGTTTCAGTGCAGGGATATCATCCACTTGCGCTGTAACAATATTATCTGCCGCTGTTAAACCTGCTTTAAGATAAGCATTTTCTGTGCCAATAGTGAGTGCAAAGTCAATTTCACCTTCAACAAAAGAAAACCCCATACTTGCTAAGTCATCGATTAGCCCCGTTTCAGACGCCATGACTTTAGCCTGTACGATATCAAACTTATCCATCTGATAAGCAAGAATAATATTGGAGTTCCCCCCCGTGAAATTTAATTTTGCGGTCGAGCGTTGAAAAAAATCGCTCTCCCATTGCAAACTATCAATACTGGCGCGGACGGACACGTAATAAATCCTCTAAGTATTGCCCATAACCGGTTTTTTTCAGTTGCTCTGCTGAAGCCTGAACTTGCTCATCAGTAAGCCAGCCATTACGCCATGCTATTTCTTCTAAACAAGCAACTTTAAAACCTTGACGTTTTTCAACAGTTTGTACAAATGTGCCCGCTTCAATTAAGCTGTCATGCGTACCAGTATCTAACCAAGCAAAACCTCTTCCTAATAGCTCAACATTCAACTCACCGCGTTCTAAATACATTTGGTTAATTGAAGTAATTTCTAATTCACCACGCTCAGAAGGTTTTACTTGCTTAGCAAATTCAACGACTTGTTGGTCGTAGAAGTATAACCCTGTAACAGCCCAGTTAGATTTTGGTTTTTTAGGTTTTTCTTCGATGGAGAGCACTTTAAAATCATCAGTAAACTCCACCACACCAAAACGTTCAGGGTCCATGACTTGGTAGCCAAATACGGTTGCCCCCTGCTGCCTTTGCGCGACTGTTTTTAATTTCGGGCTAAATGAATGACCAAAGAAAATATTGTCACCCAGCACTAAGCAACATGAATCCCCATTGATAAATTCTTCACCAATAATAAAGGCTTGTGCTAAACCATCCGGTGATGGCTGCTCCGCATAGCTCAACTCAATACCAAATTCATGTCCATCACCTAATAAGCGTTTGAACATGGGTAAATCGTCAGGTGTCGAGATAATTAAAATCTCACGGATCCCCGCTAGCATCAGTACTGATAGCGGGTAATAAATCATGGGCTTATCGTAGATAGGCAATAACTGTTTAGAAATGCCACGAGTGATTGGGTGCAATCGCGTCCCCGACCCTCCTGCTAATATAATACCTTTCATACTTTCACCTAATTGCCAAGACCTAAGCGCTCGCCGGCATAGGAACCATCTTGCACACGACGCCACCAGGTTTCGTTATTCAAATACCACTGCACGGTTTTGCGAATGCCAGACTCAAATGTTTCTTGGGGCTTCCACCCCAATTCACTCTCAATTTTTTCAGCATCAATCGCATAACGCATATCGTGGCCCGGCCTATCTTTCACATAGGTAATGAGATCACGGTAGTGAGCAACGCCTTGTGGTTTCTGTGGTTGTAGCTCTTCCAATAACTCACAAATCGCTTCTACCACTTCGATATTACGGCGCTCATTATGCCCGCCGATATTGTAAGTGGTGCCCGGTTCAGCTGTTGTTGCCACTAAATGCAATGCACGCGCATGGTCCTCAACAAATAACCAATCACGAATTTGCTCCCCCTTACCGTATACAGGTAATGGCTTGCCCGCTAATGCATTGAGAATAATTAATGGGATCAATTTCTCAGGGAAATGATATGGACCATAATTATTCGAGCAATTAGTGATCATGGTTGGTAAACCATAAGTCCTTTCCCATGCCCTTACCAAATGGTCACTCGATGCTTTAGACGCAGAATATGGGCTACTTGGTGCATAAGGTGTTGTTTCAGTGAAGAACCCTTCTGGGCCTTCTAAATCGCCATACACTTCATCAGTGGAAATATGATGAAAGCGGAATGCAGCTTTTTTCTCTTCATCCAATGCAGACCAGTAGGAACGCGCGGCTTCTAACAGTGTGTAAGTCCCTACTATATTGGTTTCAATAAATGCAGCAGGGCCATCAATGGAGCGATCAACATGGCTTTCAGCAGCCAGATGCATGACTACATCTGGTTGATATTGTTCAAATACTTTGTCTAGTGCCGTTCTATCACAAATGTTCACTTGCTCAAAAGCATAGCGGGGGTGACTGGCAACAGCCGCTAAGGACTCTAAATTGCCAGCATAAGTTAAACAATCAACCACGACCGCACTGTCGCCAGTGTTCTCAATGATGTGACGAACAACCGCAGAACCGATAAACCCTGCGCCCCCAGTAATTAATATGCGTTTCAACGCCACACTCCTTTTGTATCAACAACCCATTTTTGTGGAATAGCTGAACCTTGAATACCTTTAAACATATTGTGATCAACTAACATGAGGATCACATCCGCTTCATTAACGGCTTGTTCAATCGATACTAATTCAGAAATACCTTTTAAAGAGGTTGGTAATTCATGGATATGAGGCTCAACCGCATAGGTTTTACCCGGGTTCCAGTTCGCCACCATTTTAGTAATGTGCATCGCTGGGCTTTCACGTAAGTCATCAATATTCGGTTTAAAAGATAAACCGAAGCACGCAATCGTCACTTCGTTGGCTTTTTTACCCGTTTCCACTAAACAATCTGCAACCGCAGCTTTTACTTGATCAACTACCCAAATAGGCTTGCCATCATTGACCAAGCGCGCCGTATGAATTAAGCGGGATTGTTTTGGATTTTGCGATACGATAAACCATGGGTCAACTGCGATGCAGTGCCCTCCAACACCCGGTCCCGGCTGAAGAATATTAACGCGAGGGTGGCGATTAGCGAGGCTAATTAGTTCCCACACATTGATATCTTGTTCAGCACAAATCAATGATAATTCGTTTGCAAAAGCGATATTAACATCACGGAAGCTATTTTCCGTTAGTTTACACATTTCAGCTGTTCTAGAGTTGGTAATAACACATTCACCTTCAAGGAAAATGTTATACAACTCACTGGCTCGTAGGGAAGATTTTGGCGTCATTCCACCCACGACACGGTCGTTTTTAATCAATTCGACCATGACTTGCCCCGGTAATACACGCTCAGGGCAATATGCAACATCGATATCTGCCTCTTCACCAGCTTGATGAGGGAAAGTTAAATCAGGACGAGCCTCTGCCATCCATTGTGCCATTTGCTCAGTCGTTCCCACTGGGGATGTCGACTCAAGGATCACTAAATCGCCTTTTTTCAGCACTGGAGCGACCGACTCTGCCGCAGCCCTAACATAAGTGAGGTCAGGCTCATGCTCACCTTTAAACGGTGTTGGCACAGCAATAAGATAAGCATCGGCAGGCTGTGGTGTAGTAAAGGCTTTCAGGTGACCTTCTTCAACGGCTTTTTTCACCACAACATCCAGCTCAGGTTCGACAATGTGGATTTTCCCCTGATTAATGGTGTCAACGGCGTGTTGATTAACATCTACACCAACCACTTGCTTTTTACGTGATGCAAAGGCTGCTGCTGTCGGTAAACCAATATAACCAAGGCCAATAACAGAAATAGTTTCAAAACTCATAATTTCACCTGATTACCTTTTAATGCTGCAAGAATACGCTGACATGCATGACCATCCCCATACGGGTTATGTGCGCGGCTCATTTCATGATATTCCGCGTCATCTGTCAGTAACCGATTAACTTCTTCCACAATTTTTTGTGTATCTGTCCCCACAAGGCGAACTGTACCTGCATCAACTGCTTCAGGGCGTTCTGTGGTGTCTCTCATAACCAAAACCGGCTTACCGAGAGAAGGAGCTTCCTCTTGAATACCGCCAGAATCCGTCAAAATCAAATAGGAATGATTCATCAAGTAAACGAACGGTAAATATTCTTGAGGGCTAATTAAAATAATATTATCAATGTCATGCAATATACGTTTAACTGGTTCACCCACATTAGGGTTCAAGTGAACTGGGTAAACAACTTGGACATCTGGGTGTGCTTGGGCAATCTCTGCTAATGCATGGCAAATACGTTCAAAACCACCACCAAAACTTTCGCGACGATGGCCTGTAACTAAAATCATTTTTTTGTTTGGGTCAATAAATGGATAATTAGCTGCCAATTTTTCCATCATATACTGGTCGCTCATTACTTTATCGCGCACCCACAATAGTGCATCAATAACCGTATTACCCGTGACAAAAATATGGCTATCAGGGATTGACTCTTTTAATAGATTTTGGCGCGAATTTTCAGTTGGAGCAAAATGATACATGGCTAAATGGCCTGCAATTTTACGGTTTGCTTCTTCAGGCCACGGTGAATAAAGATCACCAGTGCGTAACCCAGCTTCAACATGCCCGACTGGGATACGATGATAAAATGCGGCGAGGCTAGTCGCCATCGTTGTTGCTGTATCTCCATGAACCAAGACAACATCAGGTTGGAAATCAGCAAAGACAGCTTTTAACCCCTCGAGAATACGGCATGTAATATCGGTTAAATCTTGCCCAGGTTTCATAATATTGAGATCATAATCGGGAGTGATCTCAAACAGTTTCAGTACTTGATCTAGCATTTCACGATGCTGAGCGGTGACACATACTTTTGCTTCAAAAAATTCATCCGCAGCAAGTGCATGAACCAACGGTGCCATTTTAATAGCTTCAGGCCGTGTGCCGAATACAGTCAATACTTTCACAGTGACTCTCTTATATTTATCTTTCGCAGTGTGCTGCTTTTGTAATCTTAATGACTTCATAATGCCACTGATGAAAACATCAGTGGCATATCCCAAAATCAAGATGGGCGACGGCGAGCAAGTACCACTCCGGCACCAACTAACAACCCTATGGCTCCCCAAAGAACCATCATAAAGGCTCGACGAGGACTATCGCGTTTTACGGGGTCTTCAGGAGTCCGCAGGTAGCGATATGCTTGGAAATTATCTTGGAGAGTTGGTCCTACGCTCAATGTTGATAACATGGCAATATTTTGATCATAATCGGTATCATGATCAGGACCTGTAGCTTTCAATGTTTCAATTTGTGCCTGTAATAATGGGGCACCTAACATGAACATTTTAGAGTCAGGGAGTTCATCCACTGGTGTTGTACTTTGATTACGCACAATACCTTGTTTTTCCGCGACTTTAAGTGCTTGTTCTAAGACATTCAGACGTCTTTCATAAGCCGCGTTGGCAACCATATCTTCACGCTTAACTAAGGCTTTCATGGATTGCATTTTAGTTGCCCAAGTACCTTTAATTTCATCGTTCAGGTTCGTTGTTGCGCGTTGATTCGCAAACTGAGTGTACTGGCGCAATAATTGATTCGCATCTGCTGATGTTTCAGCCACTAACTTAATACTATCTGTTAGGTTTTTGATTTCATCGGCGGGAGTAAATTCAATATTATTGATGAGTTCATCCAATAATGCAGCATCCGCTTTTGGGTCATTTTCCAAGCGTTGCTTATAGTAATCAGTACTCAACCAAAATTGACGGCGTGTATCATAAGAACCAAGTTGTTTTGTAAACTCTTGGTACGCTTCTTTTGCGATCGTCGGTAATTGCCCTTCTTGCCCGGTATTATTTATACGGGAATCGAGGTTGCGCAGAAATTGCTGCTGAGAGTAATAGCTTCCCAGATTATTTACAGTTGGTAAATCCGTGATTGCGGTTGCGCTCCACTTGGGTTGCATAAAATAAGATGCTCCCAATGCAATTGCAGCAAAAATAACTGCAAATGCAATGATCCAAATTTTGCCTTGCCACAATGAGCGGCATAAACCACGGATATCCAATTCCGGCTCTATTGGTGTTTGATGCTGACTCGGTTGTGTTTCTGAGTTATTCACTGCACAGAACCTCTATTTTCGTTTTGTCGTTACCGTACTGCACCTCGACGGACTCTACGTCTAACTCGTTTAATAAAACGGGCGACTTTCCAAGCTCGTTTGATGCAATAACCATACATCATAAATACAAGCAAAAATAATGCCAACATTACCCACTCTGGTACAAATGTTAACCTTTCGCCAATAATTCCGATACATGCCAAGATAGCTGCAGATAAAGTAATCAATACAAATGCACCTTTTGGCGTGAAACCGGAACGCATAATCAAATGATGAATATGTTGGCGGTCTGGTGAGAATGGACTCATACCTTTACGAATTCGGCGATACATAATGGCAACCATATCCATTAATGGGATCGCAATAATCCATAAAGCTGTTACTGGGTTAATAGGGTGAACTTCTTCCTGAGTTGAAGCGACTAAGATCCAAATAATGGTGAAACCGATCAAAGTACTTCCTGCATCCCCCATAAATACTTTAAAACGACGCCCTAACACGCCTAAATTTAACAGAATATAAGGAAGGATAGCTGCAATAAAGGCAAAACACCAAAAGGCTAATGCAAAATTACCATTTTGATAAAGTAAAAAGCCGAGTGCCCCAAAGGAAACCGAAGATAACCCCCCAAGTAACCCATCAATACCATCAACCATGTTAAATGCATTGATTGCAGCCCATACGGCAAAGAGAGTGACAATATAACCAAATGGACCAAGAACGAGTTCCCATGGCCCAAATGCATGGCCTAATGATTCAAGTTTTAGCCCTGCTGCTGTCATCATAACAACCGCAACAATTGCTTGGATCCCTGCCCTTAATTTTACACTAATATCAAACCTATCATCTAGCGCACCGATAAAGACCAATAAACCTGCACAACTGATATACAGCCATTTATGGGGTATATACTCTTCAGTTATATAAAACGCAAAACAGATCCCAAAGAAAACGGAAATTCCCCCAACAAGAGGAACTAATCCTACGTGCTTTTTCCTGAAGTTAGGCTTATCAACTAACCCGATTTTTATCGCAACAACTCGGGCCAGAAAAATAAAGGCTAACGAAAACAAGAAAACGTAGAAGAGGTTGGTTACAAAGTGTATGGTGTCCACTGTTCGACTCTCTTAATCTTTATATTTAACTTTCAAAACTAAATTTTTTTTGGTGAATGCCGATAAGTAAGCAAGCGCCAATGCATTATCATCTTGGCAATAAAATCCGCTATAAGACGAATCTTCATTCGTACAAAGACTCCTATAACATTATCAATATACACACTACACGTGTGTTTTTAATTCGATAACGAAACATTTCCAAGTTTATACTTTATAGCTGCAATATGCATGCCATAAAATCAATACGCTAAAATAGAGTTAATCAATTGACCATTAAATAATCATTTAAAGATTAAATAATAAAACGCCCTAAATAAATTTAATTTCAATCACAAAAATATATAAAACCAATTAATTTCTTTAAATTCAATGAACTAAAAGAAAACCATTGTTTTGTATGTCTTTAATTATTGTAGCGTAGAGAATATACACTTGTTTAACTAATACAGCGTGTAAATAAAGAAATAAAACATAGGGTTAATTTATCTAAACTAACACCATACAACAATAAATATCATTTATAGCTTATTTTATAACTTCATTTTTTGTATTCAGCAAAGATATGGGTGCAAAAAAATAGGTGCCAATAATGGCACCTATTTATAAGATTTGAAAATCTTAGCTGCTATGCTCTTTTCATGAAGTCAAAAAACTCTTCATTTGTTTTAGTCATTGCGAGTTTACTAATGAGGAACTCCATCGCATCGATTTCACCCATAGGATGAATAATCTTACGTAAGATCCACATTTTTTGTAGCTCATCTTGCGACGTCAGCAACTCTTCTTTACGGGTACCAGAGCGGTTGTAATCGATAGCAGGGAATACACGTTTTTCTGCAATCTTACGAGAAAGATGCAATTCCATGTTACCTGTACCTTTAAACTCTTCATAGATAACTTCATCCATTTTAGAGCCGGTATCGACTAACGCAGTCGCAATGATTGTTAGGCTTCCACCTTCCTCAACGTTACGAGCAGCACCAAAAAAGCGTTTTGGGCGATGTAATGCGTTGGCATCAACCCCACCGGTTAATACTTTACCGGATGAAGGAACGACGGTGTTATATGCACGAGCAAGACGCGTAATGGAATCAAGTAAGATAATAACGTCTTTTTTATGTTCAACCAGACGTTTAGCTTTTTCAATCACCATTTCAGCAACTTGAACGTGACGTGCAGCTGGCTCATCAAAAGTCGAAGCAATAACTTCACCTTTAACTAAACGCTGCATCTCTGTCACTTCCTCTGGACGCTCATCAATAAGCAGTACCATCAGAACGCAATCAGGGTGGTTATGTGCAATGTTTGCTGCAATATTTTGCAGTAACATTGTTTTACCTGCTTTAGGTGGAGCCACGATCAAACCACGTTGCCCACGACCGATTGGTGCAGCTAAATCCAGTACACGCGCAGTTAAATCTTCCGTAGAACCGTTACCGCGTTCCATACGCAGACGACTATTGGCATGTAATGGTGTTAAGTTTTCAAAAAGGATTTTACTGCGGGCATTTTCAGGTTTGTCGAAGTTAACTTCGTTGACTTTCAGGAGGGCAAAATAGCGTTCACCTTCTTTAGGAGGACGAATTTTTCCTGAAATTGTGTCACCTGTACGTAGGTTAAAACGGCGGATTTGGCTAGGAGAAACGTAGATATCATCAGGACCTGCGAGGTAAGAACTATCAGCTGAACGGAGGAAACCAAATCCATCCTGCAATATTTCCAGTACGCCGTCGCCGAAAATATCTTCTCCACTTTTTGCATGCTGCTTCAAAATAGAGAAAATAATATCCTGCTTTCTCATACGGGCTAAGTTCTCTAGCCCCATGTTTTCGCCTAACGTAATCAATTCTGATACTGGCGTATTTTTTAATTCGGTAAGATTCATAATGGTGGGTTCTTTAACTCGGGGTAATTCTCGAACTATGAACGTAAATTGACGGCAACTTAATAACTAAGTGCCAGTTTAACTTTATACAGCCCTGTTGGTAACGGATTCATCATACGCTCACAACAATGCATAAAAATTTTTGCTAGTCATTACTAATGATTTTTCTAACATGTGACTACGATTCACCTGAAAGATGTTCGGTATATTATTAGAAACACACACAACATTAGCAATAGTTTTTTGTACATTTAGGACAACATCTATCCCAATATCGCAAATTTAACGCCAGAACCGCATTAAATAACACATTTGAACTGAACGTTAACTTTTCCCAGTTTGTTACTATCCCCTAAGATCTAATAACATTAGATTACATTACTGTAGCTTATGCACTATCTTTAACTAAGATGAAAAACACATTGGAATAAATGATATTGAATGCAGCAGTAGCTTGAACTCAACGTCTAAATTCTCAATTTTCATATTTAAAATCATTGTGTCATCAGTTTTTGATCATTAACAATCATTACGAAACAATTATCACAATACAGAACTAACAAACTAGATATATAAGATAAGAGCAATGGAATACAAAGTAATTCATATGGGTGCTATACGAGGAATAATGATAACTTATCATGCTTAAGTGAAGACGTCTAGCGGCTCTCTAGATAAAATAGATATACCGCTAAACGTTTTGGCTTGTATATAACGATAACTTACAGATTTCCGTCTAGAAATTCTTTCAGTTGCGTTTTTGATAATGCGCCCACTTTGGTTGCAGCAACTTCACCATTTTTGAATAAAAGAAGTGTCGGGATACCACGAATTCCATATTTTGGGGCGGTAGCCGGGTTTTCATCAATATTCAGTTTTGCGATGGTCAATTTGCCTGTATATTCATCAGCAATTTCATCAAGAATAGGCGCGATCATTTTACAAGGACCACACCATGCTGCCCAGAAATCGACGAGAACAGGTGAACTTGCGTTCAAAACTTCAGTTGCAAAACTTGCATCAGTTATATGTATAATTTTATCGCTCATGTTGTACTCCAAAAATTCATCTTTTGCAGACTTAGTGTAACATTATTGGCAGCAGTATGCTTTATTTCAAAAGATACACTTTCGTAAACCAACCGTTAACTGATATTCTAACATACTATGAGTAAAGCACACTTGACAGAAAAGAAGTTTTCCGACTTCGCATTGCACCCTAAAGTCATTGAAGCTCTTAATAAAAAAGGCTTCGATTATTGCACGCCAATTCAGGCGTCCACTTTGCCTTTTACTGTCGAAGGCAAAGACGTAGCGGGTCAAGCGCAAACTGGTACAGGTAAAACGTTAGCATTTTTAACGTCTACATTTCATTATTTATTAACTCATCCCGCTATTGAGGGGAAAAAAACTAACCAGCCTCGCGCGCTAATTATGGCACCAACTCGTGAACTGGCAGTACAGATATACTCAGATGCTAAAGAGCTTGCTGAATATACTGGCCTGAAAATGGGCCTAGCCTATGGTGGTGATGGTTATGATGAACAATTAAAAGTTCTACAAAATGGCGTCGATATTTTAATTGGCACAACGGGTCGTCTTATCGACTATGCCAAACAAAACTACGTCGATTTAAGCGCAATCCAAGTCATTGTTCTCGATGAAGCTGATCGCATGTATGACCTTGGGTTTATTAAAGATATTCGTTGGCTATTTCGCCGTATTCCGGCTGCAACAGAAAGGCTTAACCTGCTGTTCTCCGCAACACTATCTTACCGCGTCAAAGAATTAGCATTTGAACAAATGAATAACCCTGAATATGTTGAGGTAGAACCTTTGCAAAAAACAGGTCATCGTATCAAAGAAGAGTTATTTTACCCTTCTAATGAAGAAAAAATGCGTTTACTCCAAACCTTACTTGAAGAGGAATGGCCGGAACGTTGTATCATTTTCGCTAATACAAAGCATCGTTGTGATGATATTTGGGCTCATTTAGCTGCAGATGGTCACCGAGTGGGGCTACTTACTGGGGATGTCGCACAGAAAAAACGCCTACGTATTTTAGAGCAATTCACACAAGGTAGCCTTGATATTCTCGTCGCAACTGACGTGGCTGCTCGGGGTTTACATATTCCATCTGTAACTCATGTTTTTAACTATGATTTACCTGACGATTGTGAAGATTATGTTCACCGAATTGGTCGTACTGGCCGTGCTGGCGAAAGTGGTTGCTCAATCAGCCTCGCGTGTGAAGAATATGCACTCAACTTACCGGCTATCGAAGAGTATATTCAACACTCAATCCCTGTGAGTAAATATAATAGCGAAGCACTATTGGATGATTTACCGGCACCAAAACGCCGTCATCGTCCTCGCCCTGGGGGCCCTCGCCGCAATTCAAATTCGCCGCGTCGCCACAATGGCCCACGTAATAACCATAAACGTCCAGGCTGAGTAAAAACGATATGCTGAAATCTTCTTCTCTTTATGCTGCCATCGATTTGGGTTCAAACAGTTTTCATATGCTAGTAGTGCGCGAAACTGCTGGCAGCATTCAGGTTATTTCTAGGGTTAAACGCAAAGTTCGGCTTGCGGCTGGGTTAGATAAAAACAACCTTCTTTCTGAACAAGCGATGGAACGAGGCTGGCAGTGTCTGCGCCTATTTTCGGAACACCTACAAGATATTCCGAACACGCAAATTCGAGTCGTCGCCACAGCGACATTACGCTTAGCTAAAAATGCTGACCTATTTATCGAGAAAGCCAGTAATATCCTAGGAAACCCCGTTAAAGTTATTCAAGGAGAAGAAGAAGCTCGCCTAATTTACCAAGGTGTCGCACATACGACAGGCGGCCCTGATCAACGTTTAGTCGTTGATATTGGCGGGGGCAGCACTGAGCTAGTCACAGGGACTGGAGCTAAAGCGGAGCAACTTTATAGCCTTGAAATGGGCTGTGTTACTTGGCTTGAACGCTATTTTAGCGACCGAAGTTTAACAGAAGAAAATTTTTCTGCAGCCCAAACCGCTGCACAAGAAGTCATCGCCCCAATTGCTGACGCCTTAAAAACCCATGGATGGAAAATTTGTGTTGGAGCATCAGGAACAGTCCAAGCAATTCAAGAAATTATGATTGCTCAAGGCATGGATGAATTAATCACCCTCTCAAAGTTACAACAGCTTAAGCGTAAAGCAATTCAATGCCAAAAACTTGAAGAACTTGAAATTGAGGGTTTAACCTTTGAGCGAGCCCTTGTTTTTCCAAGTGGATTATCGATTCTAATCGCAATTTTCGAAGCTTTGGGGATTGATAACATGACACTAGCTGGGGGCGCTCTTCGAGAAGGGCTCGTCTACGGTATGTTGCAATTACCTATCGAGCAAGATATTCGAGCCCGTACTGTTCGTAATATTCAACGTCGCTTCCAAGTTGACATTGAGCAAGCGAGTCGAGTTCGTCAACTTGCGGAGTACTTTTTCCTACAAGTGGCAAAAAATTGGGGGTTAGATACTCGTTGTCGTGATTTATTATCAAGTGCTTGTGCTTTACACGAAATAGGCCTCAGCGTTGATTTCCGTAAAAGCCCTGAACACGCCAGCTATCTAATAACACACCTTGATTTGCCCGGTTTTACCCCTGCGCAAAAACGGTTACTCGCAGCACTATTAAGAAACCAACAAGGCCCTGTCGACTTAGCATCTTTGAGCCAACAAAATGCATTACCCATACAGCAGGCATACTATTTATGCCGTTTACTGCGGCTAGCCATTATTTTTTCTAGCCGTAGACGTGATGATACATTGCCAGCTTTGAGGCTCAATACGGATGCTAATGGGTTAACAATTATGCTGCCTTATCGTTGGTTAGCAGAGCACCCTTTGCGCGCAGAAAATTTACAGCAAGAAGTCCAATGGCAAGGTTATGTAAATTGGCTATTAGAGCTAGAAGAACGTAATAGTTCAAATTGAGAGTTCTTTCCACACTAGGGGAAACCTAGTGTGGAACCTAATTAATTGTTATTTTCTGTTTTCTTATTTAACCCTAAGCGCGCTTTAATATCTGCTAATGCCGATTGCCCTTTTTGCATACGCTCCTGCGCACTAACCACTTTGCGTTCCTGCTCCCACAATACATCATCCTGAGGTAACTCAAGTAAAAATCGGCTCAGTTCAGGGCGGATTAATTCGCCATATTGCCGACGCTCACGACAATGAGAAAAAAACAGCTCTTTTTGTGCTCGAGTGATCCCTACATAAGCCAAACGGCGCTCTTCATCAATATTATTTTCATCGATACTACTTTGATGTGGCAGTAACCCCTCTTCCATACCAACAAGAAAAACATATGGAAATTCAAGACCTTTAGATGCATGCAATGTCATAAGCTGAACTTGATCGGATTCTTCATCGTCTTCTCCACGCTCCATCATGTCACGTAGCGTAAAACGTGTTACCACTTGGCTCAAAGTCATTGGGTCATTAAGTTCATCGCCTTCAACCATTTCACTCATCCATGTGAACAATTGGTTGACGTTTTTCATTCGCATTTCAGCCGCTTTAGTACTCGTGGATGTTTCATATAACCAGCTTTCGTAATCCATTTCTCGCAATAAATCACGTACAGCAATCAAAGGCTCTCTTTGCGAAGTTTGTACAATTCCATCCATCCAATGTGTAAATCGTTGTAATGCTTCTAAGCCTTTACCTTTTAGTGTTTGCTCTAGCCCCAAATCAAAGCTAGCTTGATATAAGCTTTTACCTCGTTGGTTCGCCCATTCGCCTAGTTTTTGAATTGTCTTGGGACCAATCTCCCGACGCGGTGTATTCACTATACGTAAAAATGCACTATCATCCTCAGGGTTAGTTAGTACTCGCAAATAAGCTAATAAGTCTTTGATTTCAGGGCGTGAAAAGAATGATGTCCCGCCGGAAATACGATATGGGATGCGGTTTTGCATCAACATTTTTTCGAAAATACGTGATTGGTGATTACCACGATACAAAATAGCGTAATCTTTATATTCTGTTTTATTGATAAAATGATGAGCAATCAGTTCCCCAATAACTTTTTCCGCTTCATGGTCTTCATTATTGGCAGTTAAGACTTTTAATGGTGCGCCATATCCTAATTCAGAGAATAACTTTTTCTCAAACACATGGGGGTTATTCGCAATTAAAATATTCGCAGCTTTCAAAATTCGCTCTGAAGAACGGTAATTTTGCTCAAGTTTAATGACATTCAACTTAGGGAAATCTTGGCTAAGTAAAACAAGGTTTTGTGGGCGAGCACCACGCCATGAGTAGATTGATTGGTCATCATCCCCCACAACGGTAAACCTTGCTCGCTTTCCTACGAGTAATTTAACAAGTTGATATTGACTCGTATTGGTATCTTGATACTCATCCACCAGCAAGTAACGGATTTTTTGCTGCCAGCGTTCACGCACTTCTTCATTATGATATAACAACAAAGTGGGTTTGCTGATAAGGTCATCAAAATCCAGCACATTACAGCTTTTTAAATGTAACTCATAGCGGCGATAACACTCGGCAAAATGATGCTCTTTCTCACTACGAGCCTGCCCCACCACCTTTTCTGGTGAAAGAAGATCATTTTTCCAATTAGAGATCGAAGAGATCAGCTGTTGTAAAAGATCCTTATCTTCTTCAAGCAAATCAAAAGTCAGCTCTTTAAGTAGTGCTAGCTGGTCTTGGTCATCAAACAATGAAAAATTGGCTTTAATACCCAATGCCTTATATTCACGTTTAATAATTTCTAGTCCTAATGTATGAAAGGTAGAAATGATCAAACCACGGGCTTCTTTTTTCCCTAATGTTTGAGCAACACGCTCTTTCATTTCGCGAGCCGCTTTATTGGTAAAAGTCACCGCTGCAATTTGCCGAGGTTGATAGCCACACTGGCGAATTAAATGCGCAATTTTATTCGTAATAACACGTGTTTTGCCTGATCCTGCCCCTGCCAATACAAGGCAAGGGCCATCGACAAATTCAACTGCCTGTTGCTGGCCTGGGTTTAATCGCATGGTTTTTCTACATCACCTAGTTATTCAAAATGGAACTCGCTACAGATTGTAGCAGAAACCCAACCAACTCTTGAGCAACGATCCCGTCTATTTATAAAAAACAAAAAAACCACACTATTCACTAGAACAATGTGGTTATATCAATAATGCATTTTTCTAAACTATTCGTGTTAGAGGAAGGCGGCAAAGGAGGTTAGCCCAAGGAGCATACATTAGTATGTGACTTGGGTAACCGAGTGCTGCCAACGCACCTATCACGCGAAGAGTGACGAAAAATTAGGTTATCCCAAGGAGCATATATTAAGTATGTGACTTGGGTAACCGAGTGCTGCCAACGCGCCTATCACGCGAAGAGTGACGAAAAATGAGTTAGCCGACCGCAATCGTCTTCATATCCGTCATATAACCACGTAATGTCTTACCGATTTTCTCAATAGGATGATTACGGATTGCTTCATTGATATCACGTAACTGCGCGTTATCAGTTCCATTATCAGCAACTGGTTTTGCTAAATCCCCTGCTTGCAATTTAGTCATAAAATCTTTTAGCATTGGAACAACCGCAAATGAGAATAAATAGTTACCGTACTCTGCAGTATCTGAAATAACAACGTTCATTTCATACAGACGCTTACGTGCGATAGTATTGGCAATCAACGGCAACTCATGCAGCGACTCATAATAGGCTGATTCTTCATAGATACCTGCTTCTAACATCGTATCAAATGCTAACTCAACGCCTGCTTTAACCATCGCGACTAACAGAACGCCATGGTCAAAATATTCTTGCTCAGCAATTTTACCTTCATACTCAGGGTAGTTTTCAAATGGTGTTTTGCCGGTCTCTTCACGCCATGTCAGCAAGTTTTTATCATCATTTGCCCAGTCTGCCATCATATCTGATGAGAATTTACCTGAAATAATGTCATCCATATGCTTTTGGAACAATGGCGCCATAATGGTTTTCAATTGCTCAGATAATGCATACGCACGTACTTTTGCTGGATTCGATAAACGGTCCATCATCAACGTGATACCACCTTGCTTCAGCGCTTCAGTGATAGTTTCCCAACCAAATTGAATCAATTTACCTGCATAACCCGGCTCTACGCCATCTGCAACCATTTTGTCATAACTTAATAACGCACCGGCTTGCAACATACCACACAGGATAGTTTGTTCGCCCATCAGGTCAGATTTAACTTCGGCAACAAATGAAGATTCCAGTACCCCTGCACGATGACCACCTGTTGCTGCCGCCCATGCTTTAGCAATGGCCATACCTTCACCTTTAGGGTCATTCTCTGGGTGAACAGCGATCAATGTCGGAACACCGAAACCACGCTTGTATTCTTCGCGAACTTCTGTACCTGGGCATTTTGGAGCAACCATCACAACAGTAATATCTTTACGTATCTCTTCACCTACTTCAACAATGTTAAAGCCGTGAGAGTAGCCCAGAGCCGCACCTTGTTTCATCATAGGCTGAACAGCACGAACAACAGTAGAGTGCTGTTTGTCTGGCGTTAAGTTAATAACTAAATCTGCTGTTGGGATAAGTTCTTCATAAGTCCCAACTTTAAAGCCGTTTTCCGTTGCTTTACGCCATGAAGCACGCTTTTCACTGATCGCTTCAGCGCGCAATGCATAAGCAATATCTAAACCAGAATCACGCATATTCAGGCCTTGGTTCAGACCTTGAGCACCACAACCGACGATGACGATTTTTTTACCTTTCAGATAACCTGCTTCGTCTGCAAATTCTTCGCGCTTCATAAAGCGACACTTGCCTAATTGAGCCAACTGCTCACGCAAATTCAATGTATTAAAATAATTCGCCATTGTCATACTCCATTGTTCTGTTGTGTTCGTTATGTCAGGCAGTTATTTGCCTGTCGCTCATTCTGAGCGGTTATGGATTTACTATATGCGATGTTTTGCATTGCTTAAATTGATATATTAACAATACAATGTTGCGATATTTGCAACACCATTAATTACTTCATCGAGGGCAAAATGGATATCCGTGATTTAAAGCTATTTTTACATTTGGCGGAGAGCTTACATTTCGGGCGCACCTCTAAAGCGATGCATGTCAGCCCATCAACTCTCTCTAGGCAAATACAGCGCCTAGAAGAGCAGCTTGGCCATCCATTGTTTGTAAGGGATAACCGTTCCGTAAAGCTAACTCAGGCTGGTGAGCACCTGAAACAGTTTGCTCAACAAACATTATTGCAATACCAACAACTTCGACATGCCCTTAACCAACAAAGCCCCTCGCTGAGTGGAGAACTACGTCTATTTTGTTCTGTTACCGCGGCTTATAGCCACTTACCTCAAGTGCTCGATAAATTCCGAGCATTGCACCCTCTAGTGGAAATAAAACTCACAACAGGTGATGCCGCTGATGCAGTCGAAAAGGTCGAAACAAATGAAGCCGACCTTGGTATTGCAGGGAAACCAGAGCGCTTACCTGACAACGTCCGATTCACTAAAATTGGTGAAATCCCACTGGTATTGATTGCGCCATCACTGCCATGTGCCGTACGAACGATGGTAACCGAAGCCGAACCTGATTGGTCAACAGTACCGTTTATCTTGCCCGAGCATGGGCCATCTCGTAAACGTATTGAACTCTGGTTTCGTCGCCACAACATAAACAACCCAGTTATTTATGCAACTGTCTCTGGCCATGAAGCAATAGTGTCAATGGTGGCTCTCGGTTGTGGTATCGCCCTAATCCCCAGTGTGGTTGTCGACAACAGCCCTGAACCAGTCCGTAGCCGTATTTCACAGCTCGATAATATCTCGATGGTCGAACCATTCGAGCTCGGCGTCTGTTTATTAAGCAAACGCCTTAGCGAGCCATTGATTAAAGCCTTTTGGGAACTGCTCCCAGACCAATCAATCTAAAACTTTTTGGTTATCTTGTGGCGCTAGGAAAAAGCGGAAAGACGGATTTCCAGTTTCATCATGATATTCATAACCTAGCGCATCAAGGTGCCGGTCAAAGCGCACTTCTGGCCCAGAAAGTTCGAATGCGGCAAGTACACGCCCGTAGTCCGTACCATGGCTACGATAATGAAATAGCGTTATGTTCCAATATGTTCCGAGTGTTTCTAAGAACTTCAATAATGCTCCCGGAGACTCAGGGAACTCAAAACTGTATAAGCGTTCATCTAGTGGCTTAGAAGGACGACCACCAATCATGTAGCGTACGTGTAGTTTTGCCATTTCATCATCAGATAAGTCATCGACTTCATAACCATTATTTCTGAGTTCTTGGATAATCTCACCACGTTCCCCTTCACGGCCGCTTAAACGCACCCCAACGAAGATACAAGCACGTTCTGGGTCGGCATCCGTATAGCGATAATTAAACTCAGTAATTGACCGATGGCCGAGTAACTGACAAAAACGTAAAAAACTGCCTTTTTGCTCAGGGATAGTCACCGCTAACAAGGCTTCGCGTTGCTCACCAATTTCGCAGCGTTCAGAAACATAACGAAGGCCATGGAAATTCATATTCGCGCCAGAAAGAATATGCGCTAATCGCTCACCTTTGATATTGTACTGCTGAACATACTTTTTCAACCCAGCTAAAGCCAATGCGCCTGAAGGCTCTGCGATTGCGCGGACATCTTCGAAAATATCTTTAAGGGCTGCGCAAATAGAATCACTATCAACAGTTATGACGTCATCAACATATTGTTGGCACAGCCTAAAAGTTTCATCACCAATACGCTTTACTGCAACTCCCTCAGCGAATAACCCAACGCGAGGTAAATCAACAGGATGACCAGCTTCCAATGCCGCTTTTAAGCAAGCAGCATCTTCCGATTCAACACCAATAATTTTAATTTCTGGCATCAACTGTTTGATTAAAACAGCAACACCAGCAATCAAACCACCACCACCGACAGGAATAAAAATACGGTCTAAGTGCGCGTCTTGTTGTAATAATTCCAGAGCAATGGTCGCTTGGCCTGCAATCACAGAAGGGTGGTCAAAAGGCGGGACGAAGGTATAACCCTCTTCTTGCGCCATCGCAATAGCTTTAGCTTTGGCTTCATCAAAATTAGCACCGTGCAAAATAGCCTCACCGCCAAAACTGCGCACTGCATCAACTTTGATATCTGCCGTTGCCACAGGCATAACAATTTTTGCTTTTACACCAACACGGTTTGCTGATAATGCAACACCTTGGGCGTGGTTTCCTGCTGAAGCAGTCACTACCCCTTTAGCTTTTTGTTCTTCTGTTAGGCTAGCGATCATGGCATACGCACCACGTAGCTTAAAGCTATGCACGGGTTGTCTATCTTCACGTTTCACTAAAATTGTATTACCTAAACGCGAAGATATTTTATCCATTTGCTGAAGAGGCGTAACTTGCGCAGCTTCATAAACCGGCGCACTTAGCGCCGCTTTTAAGTAATCCGCTCCAGTTGGAGTTGCGGGTAAGGGTTTTGCTGCAGCCACAATTAGCCTCCCAACTTCGACTTATCACGCACCGCACCTTTATCAGCACTGGTAGCGAGGGAAGCATAAGCACGTAACGCAAAAGAAACTTCACGCTGACGACCACGTGGAGTAAAGGCCTTATCACCACGAGCTAATTCAGCCTCACGACGTTGGTTCAATTCACTTTCGTTAACATCAAGCACCATTGTCCGGTTTGGAATATCAATATCAATAATATCGCCATCATGAACTAATGCTAATAGCCCGCCGCTTGCCGCTTCTGGTGAAATATGACCGATAGAGAGACCGGAGCTCCCCCCCGAAAAACGGCCATCCGTGATTAATGCACAGCTTTTGCCTAATCCCATTGATTTTAAGTAAGAGGTTGGATAAAGCATTTCTTGCATACCCGGACCACCTTTAGGCCCTTCATAGCGAATAACAACCACATCCCCTTCAACGACTTTACCACCCAGAATGGCTTCTACTGCGTCATCTTGGCTTTCAAATACTTTGGCTGGGCCACGGAATGTTAAGCTGCCTTCATCAACCCCTGCAGTTTTCACAATACAACCATCTTCGGCAATATTACCGGACAAGACGGCTAAGCCACCATCTAAGCTATAGGCGTGTTCAATGCTACGGATACACCCATTTTCACGATCAGTATCCAATGACGGCCAGCGGCAGTTCTGTGAAAACGCTTTTGTCGTGCGGATACCGGCAGGGCCCGCGGAAAACATCGACTTCACACCTTCGTCTTTGGTTAACATCACATCATACTGCGCCAATGTCTCTTGGAAGGTTAACCCTAAAATATTCGTTACATTTTCTTGCAGCAAGCCTGCGCGGCTTAATTCACCTAAAATACCGATAACACCACCAGCACGGTGAACATCTTCCATATGATATTTTTGCGTACTTGGTGCAACCTTACACAAATGAGGAACTTGACGTGATAATCGGTCTATATCGTCCATGGTAAAGTCAATATCGGCTTCCTGTGCTGCTGCTAACAAATGAAGTACCGTATTCGTTGACCCTCCCATAGCAATATCAAGAGTCATCGCGTTTTCAAATGCAGATTTATTAGCGATATTGCGTGGTAACGCACTTTCATCGTCTTGTTCGTAGTAACGTTTAGTTAATTCGACAATACGCTTACCCGCATTAATAAAGAGTGTTTCGCGGTCTGCATGTGTCGCTAATAATGAACCATTACCCGGCTGAGAAAGCCCCAGCGCTTCCGTTAAACAGTTCATTGAGTTTGCTGTAAACATCCCTGAACATGAACCACAGGTTGGGCAAGCAGAGCGTTCGATTTGTTCACTATCTGCATCACTAACATTTGGGTTAGCACCTTGGATCATTGCATCGACTAGATCGAGCTTGATAATTTGGTCTGAAAGCTTGGTTTTTCCAGCTTCCATCGGCCCACCTGAAACGAAAATAACAGGAATATTTAGACGTAATGCCGCCATCAACATACCCGGAGTAATTTTGTCGCAGTTTGAAATACACACCATCGCGTCCGCACAGTGTGCATTCACCATATATTCAACTGAATCAGCAATTAATTCACGGGAAGGTAAGGAATACAACATTCCGCCATGCCCCATGGCAATCCCATCATCAACGGCAATCGTATTAAACTCTTTCGCAACGCCACCCGCATTTTCGATTTGCTCTGCAACTAGTTTGCCTAAGTCACGTAAATGCACATGGCCAGGAACAAACTGTGTGAATGAGTTAACAACTGCAATAATGGGTTTTCCAAAATCAGCATCGGTCATACCTGTCGCGCGCCATAATGCACGAGCGCCAGCCATATTACGACCATGAGTTGTTGTTGCTGAACGGTACTTAGGCATATCTTTAACTCCCGTGTTTAAAACAGGCGGGGAACGTCCGCCTGTAACATCTATTTCAATTTAGTTATTAAGGGTTTACTTGATCTAACCAGCCCCATTTGTCTTCAGTTGCTCCAGTGAACAGGCCAAAGAATGCTTGCTGAATTTTTTTCGTCACAGGGCCACAGCGGCCAATTCCTACTTGAATGCCATCAACACTACGAACAGGGGTGATTTCTGCTGCGGTTCCTGTCATAAAGACTTCATCTGCTAAATACAGTGATTCGCGAGACAGTGTCTGTTCACGTACTTCAATGCCCATATCTTTTGCTAGTGTTAGGATTGCATCACGCGTAATCCCCGGTAAAGCTGAAGAGGTAAATGGTGGGGTGTACAAGATACCGTCTTTCACTTCAAAAATATTTTCACCCGCACCTTCTGACAAATAGCCATGAACATCTAGTGCGATACCTTCTTGATAGCCATGGCGACGTGCTTCGCTACCAACCAACAAAGATGATAAGTAGTTACCACCCGCTTTTGCACCTGTAGGAATGGTATTTGGTGCGACACGATTCCAAGAAGACACCATTGCATCAATACCTTGATCAAGTGCTTCTTCACCTAAATAGGCACCCCATGGGAAAGCAGCTAAAATGACATCGGTGTTGTAGCCTTCTGGTGGGTTTACACCCATGCCGACATCACCAATAAATACTAATGGACGAATATACGCACTGACTAAGTTATTTTTACGCAGCGTCTCACGGCATGCTTCCATTAATTCTTCAACGCTATAGCTGACAGGCATACGGTAAATTTTTGCTGAATCATGCAAACGTTGCATGTGTTCACGATGGCGAAAGACCACAGGACCTTTATGTGAATCATAGCAACGGACGCCTTCAAACACAGATGTACCATAGTGCAGAGCATGAGACATTACATGAACCTTTGCATCAGCCCATGGCGTCATTTCACCGTTAAACCAAATAAAGTCAGCTTTCTTAGTCATTTGTATATTCCTTACATTGCACTTTGTGTGCTTAATAGTCGTGATTCTTGTTGTAGTACTTCAACTTCCGTAATATCTGAGAGCTTAGTTAACTGAGCACAAAGTTGCGTTAACGGCCTCGGACTACTTACGGTCAGTTTAATGTTAACATTATCGCCATCTATTGACTGGCCCATATTCATGGCACTAATACGAAATCCGCGATGGCGGGTGACCCTTAATATACGCTCTAAAACCTCAGGACGGAAACGGGCCGATATTGAGAGTTGATGTTGTATCATAATGGTTTCTCCATCATTTTTTCATTACTAGCCCCAGGTGGAACCAATGGCCAGACATTTTCTAATTCATTAATGGACACTTGTAATAAATAAGCGCCCTCACTATTTAACAGCTCATCAAGGGCAGCATTCACTTCAGATTTGTCAGTAATACGTCGGCCTTTAATGCCAAATGCGCTAGCTAATGCGATAAAATCTGGGTTATCTGTCAAAATAGTTTCACTATAACGCTGCTCAAAAAACAGTTCTTGCCATTGGCGAACCATGCCTAAGCGTTGGTTATCAATTAACAGAATTTTTACGGGAAGCTGTTTACGTTTAATGGTTCCAAGTTCTTGGACATTCATCATAAAAGAACCATCACCAGATACACAGACAACAACATCTTCAGGTCTTGCAACTTGGGCTCCAATTGCCGCTGGGATACCAAACCCCATCGTGCCTAAGCCACTTGATGTTAAAAAATTCTCTGGGCCATCGACGGTGATATGTTGTGCAGACCACATTTGGTGTTGTCCGACATCCGTCGTAATCACCGTATTTGGCTTCATTTTATCTGATAGTTGTTTCAATAAGAGTGGCGCATAGATGAGCTCTCCAGGGTGATCATAACGCCAACCAAATTCTTTCTTCAGTTGCTGAACTTCCTGCTGCCAAGGAGCGATTGATTTTTTAAGTGCCAGTTCAGGTAATAAAGCCTTCGCATCACCATGTAATGCAACGTGAGTTTGCCTTAGCTTATCCAGCTCAACGTGGTCGATGTCAAGGTGAATGACTTTAGCATTCGGAGCAAAAGTATTTAATTTACCTGTGACTCGGTCATCAAAGCGAGCACCAACAGCTATCAGTAAATCACAGCGTTGTACGGAAATATTTGCTGCTTTAGTGCCATGCATACCCAACATCCCCAAATAATTTTCATCAGATGGGTGTGCAGTACCTAAGCCCTTCAATGTTGCAACAGAGGGAATACCTGTAAATTCAATAAATTTTCGTAATTCACTAACAGCTCCAGACATCCCAACACCGCCACCAATGTACAACATCGGTTTTTCGGATTGTTGTAATAATGCTCTTGCTTGCTGGATTTCAGATAATGGAGAGGTCGTCTCTTGTTCAACAGGCATTAGGAATGGAGATAGTTCAGCATGTTGTAGTTGAATATCTTTCGGAATATCAATCAGTACAGGTCCAGGACGTCCACTATTTGCGATTGCGAAAGCTTCAGCAAGGATGCGAGGTAAATCTTCTATCGCTTCAACTAAAAAGCTATGTTTAGTACAGGCCAAAGATAACCCTAAGACATCAATTTCCTGAAAAGCATCTGTTCCGATAAACTCAGAGGCAACTTGACCAGTGATAGCAACAACCGGAACCGAGTCTAACAAAGCATCCGCCAATCCTGTAATAACATTTGTTGCCCCAGGCCCTGATGTCGCGATACACACACCTGTTTTACCTGTTGAGCGCGCATAACCTATTGCTGCTATCACTGCGCCTTGTTCATGCCTACACAGCAGATGTTCCACACCACCGTCATATAACGCATCATAAACTGGCATAATTGCACCACCAGGATAGCCAAATACCGTATCAACACCTTGTGCTCGCAATGCTTGAACTAACCATTGTGCTCCGTTCATGCTTTATCTCCTGTCCGTCCACTTTTTATCTATTTGTATTTATTATGTTTTATCTATTTTATTTGCTTTAACAAACTTTAGTGTCAAAAAAAACCCCGCGCCTTTCGGTGCGGGGTTCTCGTGAGATCTGGCTGTTATTTTAGCCTTCGTCGTCCAAGTGCAGCCCCGCACGGTGGGATAATAATCACCACCACACGAATAATAATTAGGCTAACTGCTTGGATAAATGCGTTCATGAGTTTTAATTTTTCAACATTCTTAATTATCTTTATTAAAGAGGTATCATTTTAAAATCACTTTGACAACTTTTATTTAATTTATTTATTTTCAAAATATTTAACTACTTTAAAATCATAATGTTAAATAAAAATAAGAATAAAAAACCATTAAAAAGGTAATTTCACAGTAATTTTAAATGTAATTGATAGCACAATCAGCTACATCATCCAGACTCCACAAATAAAAGCAGGTAAAAATACACCTACCCATTGATTAGTTTTATTGATGCCTATCCAAGGTATCTCCATTCTTAATTCTTTATTAAATAACGGCAACCTTTGTTATACCAACATTTCGAGCCGTTTTCTAAAAAACTGAAACAGCTATGAAACTAAGTAATTAAATTATCGAACCGCTTCGCAAATACAACAAAACAGCTCTACAAATCAATTTATTCTCAACAGAATATTACTCTGTTAACTCAAATAATATTGGAGGGCTTATGACATTGGCGATTGTTTATACTAGAGCATCGATTGGCATGGAAGCTCCACTTGTCACTGTTGAAGCTCATATTAGTAATGGGCTTCCTGGCCTAACACTTGTTGGTCTCCCTGAAACCGCCGTCAAAGAAGCTAGGGATCGGGTAAGAAGTGCTTTACTAAATAGTGGGTTTGAATATCCCGCTAAAAAAATGACCGTAAATTTAGCGCCTGCAGATTTACCAAAAGAAAGTGGGCGCTACGACCTTGCAATTGCAATTGCTATTCTTGCATCATCTGGACAAATTCCTAATGAAACATTAAATCAACATGAGTTTTTAGGTGAACTGGCATTATCTGGTCTGATACGTTACGTCAACAGTGCCATTCCTGCAGCACAATCAGCATTAGAACAACGTCGAGTATTAATACTTTCAATTGAAAATCAGCACCAATTAAGCTTACTCGCTGACAATAGCGTCCATTTTGCAACATCTTTGTTAGAACTTTGCCACTTCTTACATGGTAAACAGGTCTTAGCCAGTAACCAACAAATCCACGAAGCCCCCTCATCGGCTCGATATGAAGGTGATATCAATGATATTATTGGGCAAGAACAAGGAAAACGTGCATTAGAAATTTGCGCCACAGGTGGTCATAATTTACTTCTACTAGGCCCCCCTGGTACAGGAAAAACAATGCTAGCCAGCAGGTTAATGACTTTATTGCCTCCATTAACGCCTCAGGAGGCACTAGAGGTCGCTTCATTATATAGCCTGACTGAAACCACTCGTGATAAAGTGAATTGGCCTATAAGGCCTTTTAGAACGCCTCATCACAGCACATCAATAGCTGCATTAATCGGCGGGGGTTCTCTTCCAAAACCTGGCGAAATCTCTCTTGCTCATAATGGCATTTTATTTTTAGATGAATTACCTGAATTCAGTCGTTCTGTCCTTGATTCATTAAGAGAACCTCTTGAGTCAAAAAGAGTGAGTATTTCTCGTGCAAAAGCAAAAGTTTGCTACCCTGCAAACTTTCAACTCATTGCTGCACTTAATCCAAGTCCAACAGGTCACTACCAAGGTGAAATGAGCCGCTCATCTCCCGCCCGCATATTGCGCTATCTTTCGCATATATCAGGCCCTTTTCTAGATAGATTTGATATTTCGATTGAAATACCATTATTACCTATCGGCTCATTAAGCAATCAAAATTATCAAGGTGAAACTAGTGAACAAGTCAGGCAAAGAGTGATCACGGCTAGAAATAGGCAACTTGAGCGTGCAGGAAAAATAAATAATTTACTCACGTCGAGAGAAACCACACAATTTTGCCCGCTAAAGGATAAAGATGCGTTATTCTTAGAGCATGCGTTAAATAAGTTAGGGCTTTCTATTCGGGCTTGGCACAGGGTATTAAGGGTTTCTAGGACCATTGCCGATCTTAATGCATCTGAGCATATAGAACGGGCACATTTATTAGAAGCCCTTGGGTACAGGACAATGGATAAGTTATTGCTTCATTTGCAAAAACAAGTAAGCTGAGCGGGGTAGAGAAGAGAATATTAATTATCGGATAAAAATAAAGGGACCGAAGTCCCTCTTAACATACGATGACAATATTAATCATCTGTATCGGTGTAGTCTTCCGATGGGTCTATCTGAGGTTTGCCGCCTGATAAAGTATGGAAACGTTTTGGACGGTTAATACGACTAGAATATTTTGCCCAAACTTTTTCTTCAGGGGTAGCTGGTTCACGCTCGCCGCGACATACAGCAACGAAAAGTTTTTCTTCTTCTGTCTGTGCCGCACGTTTACCAGTATCTAGCTCATTAAAAGCTTGGCCTAGGCGTTCTAGTAACTGGGCTTCCTTGATGGTGAAATCACCATGACGAGAAAAGCCACGTGGGTAATTTTTGTTATCAAAAAAACGATTAGTCGTGATGAAGCTATCTGCCATCTGACACACTCCTAACTTATTACAGTCAAACTCTATATGGCGCGGAGTATTAGACAGCATAAGCAATCTGTAAAACAAAACATTTAAATCATCACGACAAAAAAAATTGGAGATGAGTGTGGACAGCGAGTTATTGAGAACTTTTTTAGAAGTTAGTAAAACTAGGCACTTCGGTAGAGCCGCAGAATCACTCTATTTGACACAATCAGCAGTCAGCTTTCGTATTCGACAATTAGAAACTCAACTCGGAACAAGTCTCTTTACCCGCCATAGAAATAATATCCGCTTAACCGCAGCAGGTGAAAGACTCGTTCCATATGCTGAATCATTGATGAATACATGGTTACAAGCCAAAAAAGAAATATCCCATGCATCACAACATACAGAGCTTTCAATTGGTGCAACAGCATCTCTTTGGGAAGGCTATTTAGTAGACTGGATAGAAGCTCTTTATAGTCAACACGATGAGTTACGGCTTGAAGCAAGGGTTTCTACACGTCAATCATTAGTCAAACAGCTTCATTCAAGAGAATTAGATTTATTAATTGCCACTGAACCGCCCAAAATGGATGAGTTCGAAAGTACCATTATTGGTACTATTGACTTACAACTGATGGCTTCACAAAAAAATGTTGCATTAACAAAATATAATTATATCAAGCTTGAGTGGGGGGCCGATTTTCAGCCTAAAAGTGAATCCATATTAACGCAAGATGATACGCCAGTAATGATAACCACCTCTGCTCATATTACCCGTCAATTACTTCCTGTATCGCTTTCAGCTGCATTTTTACCTGCACATTGGGTATATCAATACCCAGGCTTAAAAACTCTCTCAGAAACTTCAATAAGTAAACCTCTCTATGCTGTCTGGTTACAAAAAAATGACCAGCAAGCGCTTATTAATCAGTTGATTAAAACACCAATAAAAAACGCTCTATTGACCGAAGAAAACCCAAAAGACGAGTAAGTTTTACTCGTCTCTATACTATTGCTGAGCTGCCCGTATTTACTAATAACGCCTAGCGGGTATCAACTAAAGGGTTAATATGAATAAACGTTGCTTTAATCACTTCTGGTGAATAATACAAATTTATGTCAAAGCTTATCAATGAAAGTTAAGAATAATAGCGCTTGGTCATTAATGGCAGAAGCCAAAAGCAATGTAACCGTCCATTAGTATATGGTTTATAACGTTTTTTAGTCTATTGATTACTAGTTATCTTAAAAACAACAAAAAAACTCATGCATCCCTCTACTTTAGCTAACTTATCCGTCTTATAACTATGATTTTATTCAACTGAAACTTTAACCTTTATCTGTGAGCACAGTATAAAAATTTCAGAGTAAATAATTAGTTAAGCCACTAATAGATTAGCTAACTAAAACAGCAAAAGAGCACAATTATTAAACAATGATATAGGTAAGTAGATAATTTTTGCGTTTAAAAATTAAATAATAAAAATTAAATAAATAGTCAGAAGTATTGAGCTATTCATGGATTAGTAAGGGGATTATTAATATAAATGGAAAGGAGTTATTACGTGGCAACCGGATGGTATATAAAGAAAAACCCGATTAAGGTAATCGGGTTATCAATAGATACTTCTTTTATTATTACTTAATTGGTAACTGGCAGGGGCGGAGAGGCTCGAACTCCCAACACCCGGTTTTGGAGACCGGTGCTCTACCAATTGAACTACGCCCCTAAATTAAGTGGCGGAACGGACGGGACTCGAACCCGCGACCCCCTGCGTGACAGGCAGGTATTCTAACCAACTGAACTACCGCTCCACTTATTCTTTTCGCCTTTCGGCAATTTACTGCTTCTTATAAGCAATAAATTTTTAATTAATGTCTGGCAGTTCCCTACTCTCACATGGGGAGACCCCACACTACCATCGGCGCTACGGCGTTTCACTGCTGAGTTCGGCATGGGGTCAGGTG
>NZ_JBIXLP010000001.1:0-156385 GCF_053543535.1 Providencia sp. AGC89 | reverse complement strand
GTTCCCAGGCATACCAAAGCCAGCGTTGTTGTTTCTTATTAGCCACAAAAGACCACTGTTCATCGACTTCACAAAGGAGTTCAATGTGCAAATTATCAAGCGGTAAAGACGTTACCTGCTTCGGCGAGAGTTTTTTAAAGTACGAACAACCGCATTAATGCTGATATGAAGGGCCCTAGCAGTATCACGAATACCGGCATTATTCATCGTGAGGTCGATAATTTTATCTTTAGTTCCGGGTTGGCAAGCACGATATTTATAATCGAGTTGGAAGCTTCGGCAGCAATCTTGGCAACGATAACGTTGATGACCAGTGCTACCTAATCCATGTTTTTTCACTGGGAGCGTTTGTTGACAAAATGGGCACCTTACATCGACTTTAGCCATGAATATTCTCCGATAAATTACCCTATATTACAGGTTAATCACCGGATTGAATACATGACCGCTGTGATGGTAAGCGCACTGTGAATTTTATTTACTGAATATAGTATTTATTATTATATTTTAGATGATGTGATTTATTGAGGCTATTTAAATTTATTATATTTAAGTTAAATCAACCTAGGGTTAACAGGGAATAAAATAGGTTATCTAATAAAATAGGTGAGTGAAGTATAAGTTTATAGGGGCTTTTAGGGATTGAAAGGGCATTGGGGGGAATGGTAATTTAACTGGTAGGGAGTAAAGCTAGGTTAGTCTAGAGCAGTACATTTTGTGTATTTAATGAGAAATGCTAAATACCTGCAATAGAAGAGTAAAATATACTAGCCGCATGCGTCGCAGTACTGTGGCGTTTCTGGTGCCCAGTCATTTAAACAAAAAGGCACCTTCTAAAATATAGAAGGTGCCTGTAAAAACACTGCATTAACCGACTAGGATTAGTTCATGCCGTATTTTTTCAGTTTCTTACGCAGAGTACCGCGGTTGATACCCATCATCAGGGCTGCACGGGTCTGGTTTCCACGGGTATATTGCATAACCATGTCCAACAAAGGCTGTTCTACCTCAGCCAATACCAGCTCATATAAATCGTTAACATCTTGATTATTTAATTGAGCAAAATAGTTCTTCAGTGCTTGCTTGACTGAATCACGTAACGGTTTTTGAGTTACTTGATCTTGTGAATTTACAGTAGCAACGGTTAGTACGTCAGAATTTACGCGTTGTTCGAACATAGTTCTGTCAGCTCTTATCTTTATTTACGCAAAAATTTTCAAAAAATGCTTCCAACACCTCCAGCTGTTCGCTGGCATCCTCAATGGTGTTGAATGAGCGCCGAAACTGGTCATCAGGTGCATGTTCCTTTAAGTACCAAGAAACATGTTTGCGCGCTATACGGGCTCCTTTGCCTTGACCATAAAAGTCGTGCAATTCCTGTACATGCGCTAGCATAATGCGTTGTACCTCTGCCATTGGCATCGGTGGCAATATTTCACCTGTGTCCAGATAATGCTGGATTTCCCGGAAGATCCATGGTCTTCCCTGAGCCGCTCGTCCTACCATCAAGGCATCAGCCCCTGTGTAGTCCAAAACAGCCCTGGCTTTTAGCGGGTCAGTAATGTCGCCATTGGCAATAACCGGAATGGTAACAGTCTGCTTAACTGCCCGAATATTGTCATATTCAGCTTCCCCATTAAACAGACAGGCTCTAGTTCTGCCGTGAATGGTGAGTGCTTGAATGCCGCAATCTTCGGCCAATTTGGCAATTTCTATGCAGTTTCGCTCTTCAGGTGACCAACCTGTGCGGATCTTAAGAGTAACAGGTACATCCACTGCTTTTACGACACCTTCTAGAATCGACTTAACGATTTCTGGATAACGTAGCAGTGCAGAACCTGCAAGCTTACGATTCACTTTTTTAGCTGGACAGCCCATATTGATATCGATAATTTGAGCGCCACTCTCAACATTAATTTGAGCAGCAGCAGCCATCTCATCGGGATCATTGCCAGCTATTTGAACGGAACGTACCCCAAGTTCATCACGATGAACCATTCTGAGCCTAGATTTGTCTGTCTTCCAAACCTGAGGGTTAGAAGAAAGCATTTCTGATACCGTCATACCTGCGCCCATGTCATAACAGAGTGACCTAAAAGGTTTATCTGTAATGCCAGCCATTGGGGCAGCAATAAGACAGTTTCTCAACTGATATTGTCCGATTCGCATAACTAAATGGGGGCCATACTGTGACTGCAAGGGCGCGTATATTACGCATTTTTTACGAGATATGAAAGGACAAACTTTGAGCAAACGGTTATTTATCACTAATTTTTTTATCTTGCATTCTAGCAACTAAAAAATTAGTTATATTTAACAAACAGTTAAGCGTACTCGATAACGATTTATTAAAATAACTGTTGCGTTGTTCAAATCTCGTGCAGAACAGATTATCACCAGCTATTGAGCAATATTTGAGCTATAAGATAATCTATTCTGGCGTTATTTTCAAAGGAATTATTCCCTAATTTTGATAAAAAAAGCCATCAAAAGTGCTTGACACCGGTAATACGGCACCACTCATCTTTTTCAGCCACAGGGTCAATTTCAAACATGGGTCGATAAGCATCAGCAACCCCTTCTGCTTGAGTGGCTAATACCCCAGAAAGACCCAGTAAACCACCTGCACGAGGCAATACGCTTATCATTGGGGCTAATTCACGTAGAGGGCCAGCAAGGATGTTAGCAACTACGACATCAGCTTGTAGCGCTTCCGGTTGGTCTTTCGATAAGTAGAGAGATAAACGCTCGGAGACGCCGTTACGTTGCGCATTATCGCGACTTGCAGTAATAGCTTGAGGGTCGATATCGATACCAATGGCATGAGCGGCACCTAGTTTCAATGCTGCGATCGCCAAAATGCCCGAACCGCATCCGAAGTCGATTACCGTTTTCCCTTCGAGATCAAGGCTATCTAACCATTGAAGACACAGTGATGTTGTTGGGTGGGTCCCTGTTCCGAAGGCTAAGCCTGGGTCTAACATGACATTAACGGCAGTTGGGTCCGGAACATCGCGCCAACTTGGGCAGATCCATAAACGCTCACCAAAGCGCATTGGGTGGAAGTTATCCATCCATTCTCTTTCCCAGTCTTTATCTTCTAATTGTTCGATTTTATGAATGAACCCAGTTCCAAGAAGAGGGCTATTTTCCAATTGAGAAACCACCCATTTCATGTCGGTTTCTGCATCATATAAACCAATGACGTCAGTATCACCCCAAAGACGAGTTTCTCCAGGTAGGGGCTCAAAAACAGGGGTATCATGGCTATCTTGAAAAGTGACGGATACCGCCCCAGTTTCGATGAGTTCATCGCCAAGAGCTTCTGCTTGTGGACCTGTTGAGTTGATGCGGATCTGTATCCAAGGCATATTTATCTCTTATGTTAAAATCTAATTTGTTGATGTCTTAATTGTGGGCAATTGTACTGGATTTTTGCCAAAAAAGTTACCTATCAAGAAGGCTATGAGGCTGAAAATTAGCGATGGAACGATAGCGTGAAAGCCCATAAGTTCTATCTTAAAGGAAGCAAAAATGGCATAACATACGCCACCGACAACCATACCGCAAATTGCCCCTGTACCATTGGCTTTTTCCCAATATAGCCCAAGAACTAATGGCCACAAGAAAACCGCTTCAAGACCACCAAACGCTAATAAATTCAGCCAAATAATCATTTGAGGTGGGTTCCACGCAGCGATCAAAAGCAAAGCCCCTAAGATCAAACTAGAACAGCTAGAGATCCGAGCCAGTTTTTTCTCATTTTTAATTTGCGTGGGCACTGCATTGAGGTAAATATCTTTTACGATAGTGGCTGAGGACTGCAAGAGCTGAGCATTAATAGTCGACATAATTGCCGCCATCGGTGCTGCTAAGAAAATCCCAGCGGCAAATGGAGGAAGGACTTGTACCATCAATGTTGGTATCACTTGGTCAGGGATGGTCAGATCAGGCAAAATTGCGCGCCCTAATGCACCCGCAAAGTGCATACCAAACATCAATATTGCCATCACGATAGTGCCTAAAATAATTCCTCGGTGAACAGCTTTGCTGTCCTTGTATGAAATACAACGCACCGCGGTGTGGGGTAAACCAATCACGCCAAAACAGACTAGAACCCAAAAAGAAGCTAAGAAAGGCCCACTCAGAATATCGTCAGCCCCTTCGGGCGACACTAATTTAGGGTCAATGGCATGCATCTTTTCGATGGCTGTAGGGAGCCCACCAGCATGGTAAATGATGGCAACAAGTAGGATCACTGTCCCGATAAGCATAACTAGCCCTTGCAATGCATCATTCAATACGCTGGCTCTGAAGCCACCAATAGCTGTATAGAGGGCGATAGATACCCCAAAAATTATCAAACCATAGGTATATGGGATACCAGCTGCTGTTTCTAATAGCCTTGCGCCGCCAATAAATTGCACTGTCATGGCGCCAAAAAAAGCAATGAGTAGGCTAACACTTGCAAACCAAACTAAGAAGCGGCTTTGATAGCGAGCGTAGAGCATATCGTTAAGGGTCACTGCATTATAGCGGCGCGCTAAAATAGCAAATTTCTTACCCAGTACGCCAAGGGAAAGCCAGATTGCCGGTAGCTGGATCATCGCTAAAAGTACCCAACCTAGACCATATTTATAGGCGGCTCCAGGGCCTCCAATAAATGAACTCGCACTGATATAGGTTGCGGTAATTGTCATTGCAAGGACGAAACCGCCCATGGAACGATTACCTAAGAAATACTCATTCAGAAATTCGCCTGTTTTCCGCTTTTTATAGGCATAAATTGATAACAGAAAGACGAGGGCAAGGTAACCGATTAATGGTAGGAGAACTTCAATCTGCATCATTCTCCTCCAGAGAGATATCTTTGAATATGAGCTTAACCATCATAATACACAGTAGAATAAAGATGACGGGCAAAATTAGGCATGACCATTCAAACCATAATGGTAACCCAGTAACTCCCATCGTATTGCTAGGAAGGTATGCACAAATAACCCAGCCTATCATATAGGCTATCGTTAAATAGAGTGACCAACGGGCCTCTTTATTTGATTGAAGAAAACGTTTGTCCATCCGTTATTCCTCCTCATTCTCACAAAAATAATCGGGGATTGTACGATAATCTGGGAGTGGAGTGTGAAAAATTCAGAGAAAAGCGATTAAAGGCAGTGATTTATTTAAGATGAACTTAGCTAAATATTGAGAGATAAAGTCAAATTAAGTAGATAAAATCTTAATAACCAGCATAAAAGACATAAAAATAAGGGTGTATGACGCAAAAAATAAGAATATAGAATTGTTTATTTTTAATCCTATTTTAGGGGAGGTAGATGCATTATGTCTTTTGAATGTAATGATCAAAAATAATAATGCGCCAGCCGCAGCTGCGGTTAGCATTAGGTATGAATGATTGAGTAACCCAGAACGCAGAAATAGCAATATATTTAGTGCTAAAACGAGTAGCGTTCGGCTCCAAGCTTGCTGTGTTCTTTCTGGTTGTAGTCCGGGGTCTCGCATTGCACTGCCTATAGTAAAATATATAAGAGTGCGAAAGAGGCTGCGGTCATGATAAACAATGTAATTAACAATAAAAAAGAAGTGTATTGAAGGGGTTTATCTTGCCGCATTGCTAATTCGTTTTGTTTCCAGCGATACAATGCCATCGCCGCGGTCAGCCCACCCGCCACAGCGAGCACTAATGCCAGTGCCATTTTTATCCATGGAAATTCGATAGATTGAAATAGTTGTTCGATGGCAATTGCACCAGCTAAAAAAGCCAACGCTGTTCTAATCCAGGCTAAAAATGTTCTTTCGTTAGCTAATGTGAATCGGTAATCCGGCGCTTTCCCAAGTATTTTCCAGTTTTCTTTTTTTATCGTCATTGGAATTCCTATCTTTTTTAGAAAAAGTGAGAAGAAAATCACAAAACATTAATGTAAGTGTGGGCTTTCTTTTTCTGATGATATATTAATCTAAATGTTATAACAATATAACAAAGCATTTTGCCTTACTATACCGTAAGAGAGGATCTATGGATCTCGATAAAATATCAAAAAAAATTATAGAATTATCAGGCGGTTCTGAAAATTTCATTCACGTCACAAATTGTATGACTCGAGTGAGAATGACATTAAAAAATGAAGAAAAGGCGGATATTGCAGGTTTGAAAGCACTACCTGGCGTGCTAGGAGTGGTGAGTGATGAAACATTGCAAGTGATTGTCGGACCGGGAAAATGTAACAATATTGCTGACGCAATTAATCAACTACTATCTAACGGGGACTCTGAAAGCACTGTATTGCAGGATGATAAACCTGAAAGCGATGTATTAGCTAAAGCTGAAATCGCTAGAAATAAACCAAACAAAAACACGCCAGTTAAAGCCGTGCTAAGAAGTATAGCGAATATTTTTGTTCCATTATTACCCGGCTTAATTGCTGCTGGTACTTTAATGGGGATCAATAACATTATTGTTAACTCGGCACATGCCGAGGCGCTAGCTCAGGGAATTCAAGCAACCGCTAATATGTCAGCAGCCCAAGTGGTTTTGCAACAACAAGGGTTGTTAGAAATAAGTACTATTATGGGGATTATTGCGAGTGGCTTGTTTAGCTTACTAGCTGTATTCACCGGTATTTTTGCTGCTAAAGAGTTTAAGGGAACTGAAATCTTAGGGGGGATTTTAGGGGCAATTACGATTGCGCCTCAAGTTGCTATTTTGGGACTAACTCCGGGACAAGGTGGGTTAATTGGGGTTATTTTTGCGGTTTGGATTAGCTGTTGGTTAGAAAAGCGATTACGCCGCTATATCCCGAGTATGATAGATGTTATTGCAACCCCAACGTTGACAATCATCATTATGACTGCGCTTTTGCTATTTGGTATTATGCCAGTAGCTGGCGTTGTATCTAATGGTATTTTAGGCTCATTGTCCGGAATTTTACAGCATGGTGGCTTAGCGGCTGGTTTTATCTTATCTTCTTTATTCCCATTTTTAATTTCTCTTGGTTTACACCAAGGGTTAATTCCTATCCATTTAGAATTAATTCAAGCAACAGGAAGTTCGCAGTTATTTGCGATTCAAATCATGAGTAATTCCGGTATGGTCGGCGCTGCAATTGCCGTCTTGATAATGACAAAAGATCCGGTAATGAAACGTGTCGCTAAAGGGGCTATCCCGACCAGTATTTTAGCCGTAGGTGAACCGACTATCTTTGGGGTAAACATCCCAGCAGGCTTTGCATTTATCACAGGATCGATAGGTGCTGGTTTTGGGGGAATGATGATCGTCTTATTGGATGTAACAGCCAATGGGGTCGGAGCCGCAGGGCTATCCGCACTACCACTGATAGCGGATGGTAAATATCTCCAATACATTTTTAGTTGGTTAGTCGGTGCGAGTATTGCTTTCGTATTGACTTATGTTGTTGGACGTATCAGAAAGTACCAGTAAAAAGGAAATAACAATGAAAGCTGTAATGTTAATGTTTGATTCATTGAATAAACATATGTTGTCGGCTTATGGCTGCCAAACAACCATTACTCCTAATTTTGAGCGATTACGTAAACGCGCACTGAAGTTTGATAATTTTTATGTTGGCAGTATGCCTTGTATGCCTGCAAGGAGAGAATTGCATACCGGGAGATATAATTTCCTTCATCGTAGCTGGGGCCCGATTGAGCCATTTGATGAGTCGATGCCTGAAATACTGAAAAAACAAGGTATTCATACTCATTTAGTTACGGATCACAAACATTACTGGCGAGATGGCGGTGCAACCTACCACTCGCGTTTCTCAACATATGAATTTATTCGGGGGCAAGAGGGGGATAACTGGAAAGGTGTTGTGAATAAGCCAGTTGTTCATTATGAATCAGGTGAACCTGATGAAAATAAACAGCGTAAAATAGCCAGTCGTACCCAGCACCTGATTAATCAGCAATATATGCAGGATGAAAAAGATCATCCACTGGTACAAACAATTAGTCACGGTATTGAATTTATTGAAACTAATCACTCGGATGATAATTGGTTTTTACAGCTCGAGTGTTTTGATCCTCATGAACCGTTTTATGTACCTGAAAAATACCTACAACTTTATGGTTTATCCAATGCTCATTTTGATGGCTGGCCGCCGTATTATTTTGTCACTGAGGATGAGTCTAGGCAAAAAGTGATCCGTGGTTTTTATCAAGCACTAGTAACGATGGTCGATGCATATGTTGGTCAGGTTCTTGATATATTTGATAAATACAATTTATGGGAAGATACGCTATTAATTGTAAATACGGATCACGGTTTCTTATTAGGTGAACATGATTGGTGGGGGAAAAATATCATGCCACTTTATAACGAAATCGCGAATACACCATTTTTTATTTGCCACCCTGATTTGGATACCAATGGGGTATCAAGGCAGATGTTGGCTCAAACTATTGATATACCGGCTACGTTACTTGATTATTTTAATGCACCAATCCCTAAAAATATGCAAGGAAAAAGCATATTAGCTGGGCTTGCTAAAGATGAACCTATTCGCGAATATGCGCTGTTTGGCTACCATGGCTGTCAGATTAATATCACAGATGGTGAGTATGTTTATATGCGCTCTCCTGTTGTTCAAGGAACCGAGGGGCTTCATGATTATACTTTGATGCCAACACGTATAAACCGGCGGTTTACGCCTAAAGAGTTACAAGGAACAGAGTTATATGAGGGGTTTGATTTCACACAAGGTTGCTCAGTATTAAAAATCCCTGCAACGAGTGTGATGACAACAGACTCAGACCGTTTTGGACATCGTTTATACCATGTTAAGCAAGACCCGGCACAAACGTCACCAATCCTCAATGTGGTAATAGAACAGCGTTTACTCGAAAATATTCGTTTAATGATGTTACAAAATGATGCTCCTGAAGAGTTGTATGCTCGTTATGGTTTATCGAAAGAGCAACCAGTTTCCCTTGAGCAAATTGAACAAGAGCATAAGCAGGCTGGAGCAGCGAAAACTGCATTTGACCAATATCCGCTCACACAGGAAGTTAAATATGGTGCGATGTCATTATTACAATATATCGAAACCCGTCATTTAAAGACGATAAAGGACAGGTTTATCAAACAATTAGAAGGTGGGTTAACACAAAAACAGCTAGTTGATTTCATTATTGATAATTTTCCAGTAGAAAACCATAATGAGCTTTTATACCGGGTAGCTCTGGAAATGCGATTAAAATAAATAAGAGCATTACCCGGTGGGCTAACATCGGGTAATTGTGATTAATATATGAAAAAACAACTAGATTATAGTACGCATTCAAAACCGTTATACGCGCAAGTGTATGATATTTTAGTAGATAAGCTAAATAAAGGTGAATATAGGAAAAACGACACTTTTCCGACAGAAGCTGAATTTCAAGAAATGTTTGGGATCAGCAGGATCACGGCAAGAAGGGCACTTTCGGAATTAGAAAAAGAAGGGTATGTAAAACGATCTCGAGGGGTTGGCACTCTCGTTATTCGAAATTCTAAAAAAGCCTATGCAACAATCCATACCCAAGTATTGGGGGCTGCAACACAAAGAGTAAAACGTAATATTATTTCGATAAACAAAGTTACGGCAAATAAAGATATCAGTGAAATTATGAAATTGCCGGAAGGCTCAGTTCTGACCAAAGTGGAAAGGGTTATTACAAAAGGAAATAAACCGATTCAATACAATTGTTTTTATTTTCCACCTTGTATTGAAAGCATTACAGCAGAGGATTTAGAAGAGTCTATTTATCTTTTTTTAGAATCCAAAGGGCTAAATTCAAACCATTATACTGAAAAATTATCAGCACTTGTTCCAACAAAACAAGAAATGGAATTATTAGATATCGATGAGAAAACCCCCATATTTTCTCGTTGCCGTATTGACTACAACAAAGATAATGAAGCCATTTTATATATGGAAGGTAGTTATTTAAGCAACTATTACGAGTATAAAGTGAATGGCAGCTAAGATGTCCGTTGCCAAAACTTAAGAGGTTACTATGAAAAAAGCGTTTCACATAATGGCTAAGCCAACAAGTTATCAGTGCAATTTAAAGTGTGATTACTGCTTTTATCTAGAAAAAGAACACCAAACTGATTTTAATAGTAAAAAATTAAAATGTATGGACGACAATACATTACGTGAATATATTCGTCAGTACATTGAATTATCACCAAGCCATGAAATTGATTTTACTTGGCAAGGGGGTGAACCGTTAATGGCGGGGATGGATTTTTTCCAACGAGTGATCCAATACCAAAAGCGGTATGGAAAAGGAAAGCAAATCTACAATAGCATACAAACAAATGGGGTATTGTTAACCGCTGAATGGGCTAAGTTTTTAAAAGAACATCATTTCTTAGTCGGAATTTCCCTTGATGGCCCACAATGGCTACATGATATTTATCGAAAATCCAATTCAGGTAATTCGGTTTTTGATAAAGTTATCAATGCAATTCGCCTACTCAAAGAGTATCAAATTGATTTTAATATTTTGACGGTGATTAATAATGAGACGGCAAAATATCCAGAAGAAATCTACCGTTTTATTACCGAAGAACTTCAAGCTAATTACTTGCAGTTTATTCCTGTTGTCGAATATGAAATGAACAATAGTAAATTTCAACATTTGAGCTACCCACAAGAAGCGGGAGAGAAAACGCTAACCTCATGGTCAATAACAGGGAAGCAATACGGCGATTTTATTAATAAAGTCTTTGATATTTGGGTAAGAAAAGATGTTGGGAAGGTCTTTGTCCAGTTGTTTGATAACTCGCTTGCGGCTTGGTCTGGTGATATGCCTAGTTTTTGTGTTATGCAGCCGGCGTGTGGATACGGTTTAGTGGCTGAGCAAAATGGGGATATTTATAGTTGCGACCATTTTGTCTATCCCGAATTTAAACTGGGTAATTTATTAAGTAAGCCTCTCAATAAGCTAGTTTATAGTAAGCAGCAGCAACGTTTTGGCCAACAAAAACTCAACCTTTCTTCATTGTGCCAGAAATGTGAATTTAAGTTTGCTTGTCATGGGGGATGCCCAAAGCATAGGACAGAAAAAGTTGAGAATAAATGGCATAATCATTTATGTGAGGGTTATAAGGCAATTTTTAGCCACATTGACCCCTATATGCAATATATGGCGAATGAGCTACGTTTTCGTCGCCCCCCAGCCTCGGTGATGGATAATTTACACTTATTCCAGCGTGCTGCACCTATCGAAAATACAATCCCAATTCGCCATATTAATTAAATTCAATAAAAAATACCGCGCAGCTGAGCTTCGCGGTATTTTTTGACGATAAATAAAACGGGCTATTTCAAAAAATTATTCAGAAATACCCAGTTTTTTCTCCAGATAGTGGATATTAGTCCCACCTTTTTGGAAGTTTTCATCATTCATAATCATCTGGTGCAATTCAATATTGGTTTTAATACCATCGACGATCAGCTCGTTTAATGCATTTTTCATACGAGAAATGGCAATTTCACGAGTTTCACCGTAAGTAATTAATTTACCAATCATTGAGTCGTAATAAGGAGGTACAGTATAACCTGCGTAAATATGCGACTCCCAACGCACACCAAAACCACCAGGAGAGTGGAAACGGGTGATTTTACCTGGACTTGGAATGAATGTATTCGGGTCTTCAGCGTTAATACGGCACTCAACAGCATGACCGTGAACAATAATGTCTTCTTGTTTTACAGATAGCGGTAAACCAGATGCGACACGTAACTGTTCTTTAATTAAGTCGACACCAGTAATCATTTCAGTAACTGGATGTTCAACTTGAATACGGGTATTCATCTCGATGAAATAGAATTCACCGTTTTCGAATAAGAATTCGAAGGTACCCGCACCGCGATAACCAATTTCAATACATGCATTTGCACAGCGCTCACCGATATTACGGCGAATTTCAGGCGTGATACCTGGTGCTGGAGCTTCTTCTACCACTTTTTGGTGACGGCGTTGCATTGAACAATCACGCTCTGCTAAGTAAACAGCGTGACCCTGACCATCCGCCATCACTTGAATTTCAATATGACGTGGGTTTTCAAGGAATTTTTCCATGTAAACCATGTCATTATTGAATGCAGATTTGGCTTCTGCGCGTGTGAGGTTAATCGATGATTCTAAATCTTTTTCGTTACGAACCACACGCATACCACGACCACCACCACCACCTGATGCTTTGATGATTACAGGGTAGCCAATACGTTTTGCGATGGATTTATTCTTTTCTGCATCATTGCCTAGCGGGCCATCTGAACCCGGAACGCAAGGAACACCTGCTTTTTTCATCGCGTTAATAGCAGAAACTTTGTCGCCCATTAGGCGGATGGTTTCAGCTTTTGGACCGATAAAAATAAAGCCTGAGTTTTCAACTTGTTCTGCGAAATCAGCGTTTTCAGCCAAGAAACCATATCCCGGATGGATCGCTTGCGCGCCTGAAATTTCCGCTGCTGAAATAATCGCAGGGATATTTAAGTAACTTTTCGCGGATGCTGCAGGACCGATACAAATGGTTTCATCAGCCAGCAACACGTGTTTTAGATCGCTATCAGCCGTTGAGTGAACCGCTACAGTTTTGATGCCAAGTTCTTTACAGGCACGCAAAATACGTAGTGCGATTTCCCCACGGTTAGCGATAACAATTTTTTCCAGCATGGAGACGCCTCGTTATTCGATAACAACTAGTGGCTCGTCAAATTCTACTGCATCACCGTTTTGCAGCAGAATAGCTTTAACTACGCCTGCTTTATCTGCTTCTATTTGGTTCATCATTTTCATCGCTTCAACGATGCAAAGAGGATCACCAACGCTGACAGTTTGGCCAACTTCAACAAACGGTTGTGCTTCTGGGCTTGGTGCACGGTAGAAAGTCCCTACCATTGGTGAACGGACTTGGTGACCTGCAACTGCAGCTGGAGCCGCTGGTGCAGCCATTGCTTCTGATGGAGCAACAGCATTTGCTAATGCAGGCTGTTGTGCGACAGGTGCTGAGTAATATTGTTGCGGTGCTGCCATAGCCTGAGAAGCGGCAGAAATGCGGCTGATACGTACTGACTCTTCACCTTCAGAAATTTCCAGTTCAGAAATGCCAGACTCTTCGACCAGCTCGATCAGCTTTTTAATTTTACGAATATCCATGGATATGATTCCGTACTCTTATATTTGGATTGAATTAATTAGACGCACACGGTTAACTGCAGCCTGCAAAGCAAAACTGTAGCCATCCGCGCCTAGACCACAAATTACACCGACAGCTTGGTCGGATAAATAAGAATGTTGGCGAAATGGTTCTCTGGCATGCACATTCGAGATATGGATCTCGATAAATGGAAGACAAACTGCCAGTAACGCATCACGCAGAGCTACACTGGTATGTGTGAATGCAGCCGGGTTGATTAGAATAAAATCAACATCATTGCGGGAAGCATGAATTTTATCGATTAACTCATGTTCTGCATTTGACTGAAAATGGCTCAATTTTACCCCTAACTCATTGGCTTCCTGCGTCAGTTTGGAAACAATGTCTGATAGGGTTTTGCTGCCATAGGTACCTGGCTCACGCGTTCCTAGCAGGTTCAGGTTTGGCCCATTCAGGAGCAAAATGTGAATATCTTCTGTCATTATGCTGCTAACTCCGACGATATATCAATAGCCCGACAACATAACCCGATGTTGAGGGTTTGTCATCATTTATCATAAAAATAAATGTTTTTTTGGCTGACAAGGGGAGCCATTATAATTATTTCGTGGCATTTAGCAGCAAAATACTGGTCTTATCAGAGAAATTACCCGAATTTATTTTGTGAATTGTGCGGTAATCCTTATTTTTGGAGAATACCGCAGCAAATTTGTGATTAGGTGCGTAGATTGACAAGGGTACGCCCTGTTACTTCATTTTTTAAGAGTTTTTGTGCAAATTCAGCAGAATCTTCCAGTTTAATCTCTGAACTGACGTGCTCATAGAATGAGGCTGGCAGTATTTGAGAAAGCCGTTCCCACACTTTAGGGCGGTTTGCCGCTGGGTAGTAAACAGAATCAACGCCTTGTAAACGCACATTACGTAAGATAAAAGGCATCACACTGGTTGGTAAGTTAAACCCACCGGCTAAACCACAAGCTGCTACTGCCCCGTTGTAATTGGTTTGAGCAAGAAGATTGGCTAGCAATTCCCCGCCTACAGTATCAATGGCGCCAGCCCACAGTTGTTTATCTAACGGTTTGGCCGCGTGGGTGAAATCGCTGCGAGGTAATACCCTTTTAGCCCCTAAGCTTTGCAAGTAAGCGTTATTCTCTTCGCGCCCTGAAATTGCGACAACGTCATAGCCTAAAAGGGAGAGTAATTGCACGGCAGTGCTCCCTACGCCACCACTTGCCCCACTAACAATCACTTCGCCTTTATCTGGAGTGATGCCTGCTTCTTCTAACGCATTAACACATAGCATGGCAGTGAAGCCTGCCGTACCAATGACCATGGCTTGCTTCAAGGATAAATTTTCAGGTAATGGGGTTAAATACTTCGCAGGAACTCTCGCTTGGGAGGCTAACCCGCCCCAATGAGTTTCACCGACTCCCCACCCTGTTAATAACACATGCTGACCAACTTGAAACCTTGGGTCTTCACTGTGGTGGACTACCCCTGAAAAATCAATACCAGGGACCATCGGATACTGGCGTACTACGCCTGCTTTCCCACAAATGGCCAAAGCATCTTTATAATTTAACGTTGACCAGTGAATATCGACTATAATGTCTCCGGCTGGCAGCATTTCTGTTGTCAGAGATTGAATATTTGCGACAATTTTTTCATCTGCTTGATTTAGGACGAGAGCTTTCATCGTTCACTCCTAGTAAAATGATTAAATATGTCATGTAAAAATGCCGAAAATTTAACGGTATTTCATTGACGTAATAACGGTTCTTAAGCTATTAATAATGTAATTATTTTGTAAAAATTTATTTTTTTCTGGCATACATAGGCTTTTATCATGCAAAATAACGCATCGCGACTAATTCATTTTGCGTACTGATACAAATTTGCCTTATTTTTGGTAGATAATAGAGCTAACACTCGTGAAATTCATCTAATTTGTAGTGAAAATAACCAGTGAGTAGCAATAATAAAAAGATATCAATATTATTTGAACTTGTAGTCATAATTACTTGTCACACTGGGAATACAAACAATGGAGTATATAACAGCCAAAGAATAGGTTTTTTTACGTAATTTCATCTAATGATGGAAAAAGTAAAATAAATATCTATTTTTGGGGCTTTTATCTGCTTCGTTTTGATGAGAAGCATGTACAGTACAGTACGTGATAATAGATGAATTAACCATATTTTTAGAAGTCGCCCATTAACGCCTTGAGGCAGCTTCAAGTGGTTGGTAGAGTAGACGGGTTTATATTCGTCCCCAGCTTGCAGGATAACTCTTTCATTATGTTTAAAAAATTTCGTGGCATGTTTTCTAATGACTTGTCTATTGACTTGGGTACGGCCAATACCCTTATTTATGTTAAAGGACAAGGCGTCAAATTAAATGAACCCTCTGTAGTTGCTATTCGTCAAGACCGCTCCGGTTCGCCAAAAAGTGTTGCGGCGGTCGGTGGTGAAGCCAAGCAGATGCTGGGACGTACACCTGGTAATATTTCTGCAATCAGACCAATGAAAGATGGCGTAATCGCCGACTTCTTCCTGACAGAAAAAATGTTACAACACTTCATCAAACAAGTTCATAGCAACAGTTTTTTACGTCCAAGTCCACGAGTATTAGTTTGTGTACCAGTTGGGGCAACGCAAGTTGAACGTAAAGCTATCCGTGAATCCGCACTGAGTGCAGGGGCACGTGAAGTATTCTTAATTGAAGAACCAATGGCAGCAGCAATTGGCGCAGGTTTACCTGTATCTGAAGCAACGGGTTCTATGGTTGTTGATATCGGTGGTGGTACCACTGAAGTGGCGGTTATTTCTTTAAATGGTGTTGTTTATTCATCTTCAGTACGTATTGGTGGTGACCGTTTTGATGAGTCCATCATTAACTATGTGCGCCGTAATTACGGTTCACTGATTGGTGAGGCAACCGCAGAACGTATTAAACACGGGATTGGCTCTGCATTCCCAACGGATGAAGTTTATGAAATTGAAGTCCGTGGTCGTAACCTTGCAGAGGGCGTACCTCGTGGTTTCAAAATGAATTCAAATGAAATTTTAGAAGCATTACAAGAGCCACTGACTGGGATTGTCAGCGCGGTAATGCTAGCGCTTGAACAGTGCCCACCTGAACTAGCATCTGATATCTCAGAGCGCGGTATGGTATTAACTGGTGGTGGCGCGCTGCTTCGTAATTTAGATCGCTTATTGATGGAAGAGACTGGTATCCCAGTTATTGTTGCAGAAGATCCGCTAACTTGCGTCGCTCGTGGTGGCGGGAAAGCATTAGAAATGATCGATATGCACGGTGGTGACCTGTTTAGCGAAGACTAAATGGCCAGCTATAAGCAGCTAGTAAACCCTAGCTGCTTTGACTATTTTTGATCCTCTGACATTAGCGAAACTTAGCCACACATGAAGCCAATTTTTAGGCGAGGTCCATCCCTACAGTTACGCATTATTTTTGCGGTAATCATTGCACTTGTGCTGGTGGTGATTGACCATCGATTTGAGCCTTTCAATAAAATCCGTACTTACTTAGACACGGCGGTTAGCCCATTCTATTTTTTAGCAAATGGGCCACGTCAATTTTTGGATAACATCTCTGAAAGTTTCACCTCTCGCGAACAATTACAGTTTGAAAACAGGGCATTACGTCAAGAATTGTTGCTGAAAAAAGCGGATAATCTTTTACTAGAGCAACTTAAACAAGAAAATGCACGTTTAAGAGAGTTGCTAGGTTCGCCACTTCGTCAAGATGAACACATGATGGTAACGCAAGTTATCTCAGGGGCGAATACACCATATCGCGACCAAGTTGTGATAGATAAAGGCAGTAACGAAGGGGTTTACGAAGGGCAGCCTGTTATTAGTGATAAAGGTGTTGTAGGCCAAGTTGTCGGCGTCAGTAACTTCAATAGTCGAGTTTTACTCATTTGTGATACAACTCATGCATTGCCCGTACAAGTACTACGAAATGATGTGCGTGTTATTGCTGCTGGGTCTGGTTGTACGGATGACATACAATTAGAGCCATTACCTGAAAATACCGATATTCGCATAGGGGATGTATTAGTGACTTCTGGGTTAGGGGGGCGTTTCCCTGAAGGTTACCCAGTTGCCGTTGTTTCTGCGGTTAAACACGATACACAACGCGCTTATACGATTATTAGTGCCAAGCCGAGTGCAGAACTACAACGTTTACGTTATCTGCTCCTTTTATGGGGAAATGATAACGACCCTAAAACTCCGTTAAAGCCGTCAGAGGTATATCGTGCGGCTAATGAACGCTTAATGAAAGTACTGCCTCAAGTATTACCTAATCCAAGTGAAATTCAGGGGCCTCCACTGCCGCCGTCAATGTCTCCAGTATCAGAACCATAGAGAGGGGAATTGAGTATGGTGAGGAGGGGAAAATAGAATGGATGAGTATCGTGGTAACGGGCGAGCCATCATTTGGTTATCTTTTTTTATTGCCTTAATTTTGCAAGTCATGCCTTGGCCTGAACAACTAAGTTTTTACCGCCCTACATGGTTATTATTGATCCTCACTTATTGGGTCATGGCATTGCCGCATCGTGTTAGCGTAGGCACAAGTTTTATTTTGGGAATTATCGTTGATTCCATTCAAGGTTCTGCTCTGGGGGTTCATGCCCTTTCTTTTAGTATAATTTGCTATCTTGTTGCTTATAAGCACCAGTTATTGCGTAATATGGCTCTGTGGCAGCAAGCTTTAGTGATTATGTTACTGACAGTCATTCAGGATTTAGCTGTTTTTTGGGCTGAGTTTCTGTCTTCACAAGTATTATTTCACCCACAAGTATTCTGGAATAGCCTAGTGAATGGTATTCTGTGGCCATGGCTATTTTTGCTTCTACGAAAAATTCGCCGACAATTTTCAGTGTGTTAAGGCTTTAGGTATCCGTTCTGACAGGGAATACAGTTTATGAATTTAATTTATCTTGCATCTGGCTCACCCCGTAGGCGTGAACTAGTTCAGCAACTTAACTATACCTTTGAGGTTTTACGCCCAGAGGTAGAAGAACAGTGGCAGCAGGGTGAGTCCCCTCAAGATTATGTCCAACGCCTTGCGCGCGATAAATCATTGGCTGGTGTTGCAATTGCCCCTGAAGATTGTCCGGTATTAGGTGCAGATACGATTGTGGTGCTTGATGGGGAAATATTGGAAAAACCTCAAGATAACAAACATGCGGAAGCCATGCTAAGCGCGCTATCGGGGAAAACACACCAAGTAATGACGGGTATCGCATTATCTAACCGCCAACAGACTATACAGTCACTGATTGTGACAGATGTGACCTTTCGCGAGTTATCTTTACTTGAAATACGGGATTATATACAGTCAGGCGAGCCTATGGATAAGGCGGGAGCATATGCAATACAAGGAATTGGTGGGCGTTTTATACGGAAAATTAACGGTAGTTACCATGGAGTTGTTGGTTTACCACTGGTTGAAACAGATGAACTCATTCAGCGATTTTTAGCGTTAGGTGATGGTAAGGGGAAGTCATGACTGCGGAACTATTAGTAAATATTACACCATCTGAAACGCGTGTTGCTTATATTGATGGTGGGATCTTACAAGAAATACATGTTGAACGGGAAGCCAAAAGAGGGCTAGTAGGGAATATTTACAAAGGCCGTGTGAGCCGCGTGTTACCCGGTATGCAGGCGGCCTTTGTTGATATTGGTCTAGATAAAGCTGCCTTTTTGCATGCCTCTGATATTATGCCGCACACTGAATGTATTGCTGGCGATGAGCAAAAAAACTTTCATGTCAGAGACATTGCTGAATTAGTAAAACAAGGGCAGGACTTGATTGTCCAAGTTGTTAAGGACCCTCTAGGAACCAAGGGGGCTCGTTTGACGACAGATATTACATTGCCATCGCGCTATTTGGTTTTTATGCCTGGGGCATCCCATGTTGGTGTTTCACAACGCATTGAAAGTGAAGAAGAAAGAGAACGGCTAAAACAGTGCGTTTCTCAATATTGTGATGAAAATGGCGGTTTTATTATCCGTACCGCAGCGGAAGGGGTGGGCGAGGAAGAAGTTAAACAAGATGCCGCCTTCCTAAAACGGCTTTGGGCTAAAGTGATTGAGCGTAAAAAACGTAATGTTACTCGGACTAAAATCTACGGTGAACTGGCTCTCGCTTTTCGTATTATTCGTGATTTTGCAGGTGCTCATCTTGATCGTATTCGCGTTGATTCCCGTTTGACTTATACTCAATTACAAGAGTTTATTGCAGAATACGTACCTGAAATGACGGCAAAATTGGAACTCTATCAGGGGAATCAACCCATTTTTGATTTGTTTGATGTCGAAAATGAAATCCAACGCGCGATGGATAGAAAGGTCGAGTTAAAATCAGGTGGTTATTTAATTATCGATCAAACTGAAGCGATGACGACCATTGATATTAATACTGGGGCGTTTGTTGGGCATCGTAACCTAGAAGAAACCATTTTCAATACTAATATTGAAGCTACTCAAGCAATAGCAAGGCAACTTCGTTTACGAAACCTTGGTGGTATAATTATTATCGATTTTATCGATATGGTTGATCCAGAACATCGCCGCCGTGTGTTAGCATCATTAGAACAAGCACTGGTTAAAGATAAAGTTAAAACGACCATTAATGGCTTTTCTCAGCTTGGTTTAGTCGAAATGACGCGTAAACGGACAAGAGAGAGCCTTGAACATGTTTTGTGTGATGATTGCCCAACTTGCCAAGGTCGAGGTACAGTTAAGTCAGTAGAAACTGTGTGCTATGAAATTTTACGGGAAATAGTTCGAGTTCATCGCACTATCGATGCAGATAGGTTCCTTGTTTATGCATCTCAAGCGGTTGTGGATGTACTTAAAGGGGACGAATCTCACGCACTTGCCGAAGTTGAAATTTTTGTTGGTAAGCAGGTTAAAGTCCAGATTGAACCACTATACAGTCAGGAACGTTTTGATGTTGTCATGATGTAGCATTATTGTTTGAAGGAGAAATGAGTGAAACGACTACCACGTGTAGTACTAGTAACCACTGCGGTTATCTTATTGCTGTGCGCACTAGTGCTGACAGGCTTGCGTTTCCTCTTGCCGAATATTGATAGCTACCGCCAAGATATCATTGCTTACATTGAAAAAAATAATGATGTCACAGTGCAAATTGGCAAAATTGAAGGGGCTTGGCAGTATTTTGGCCCAACCTTCATGTTATCTAATGTGGAATTACAAAATGAAACCACAGATATAACCGCGAGCGTGATTGACGTCGAATTAGATATTTGGAGTTCAATATTATCGTTGCGTTGGCGCTTTCGTGATTTAACCTTCTATCAGCTCAATGTCGATTATAAGGTCCCTTTTAATTTCGAAGGTTCCTCTGAGGGGGAGTCATTAGACAGCATTGAAGAATTGTTTTTACGTCAATTCGACCACTTTATCTTAAAAGAAAGTCAGTTAACTTTTCTCACGCCCTCAGGGCAAAAAACCACCTTAATTTTACCTGAACTCTCTTGGCTAAATGAAAATGAACGTCATAGGGCTCAAGGTTTTGTCAGCCTCGAAACAATCAATAAACAACATGGTTATTTGCAAGTTAAATTAGACGTATCGGATAAAAACGGTGTCTTAAGTGACGGTATTTTTTACCTGCAAGCCGATAATATTGATATGCAACCTTGGCTTAGTCGCTGGCTACGAGAAAACACGTCATTACGAGATGCTAACTTTAGCCTCTCTTCATGGATTAGCTTGAAAAACCAGCAAATTGAAAGTGGGCTAGTTCAATTGCGTCAAGGGGAAGCTAACTGGGGAACCGGCAGTTTATCGCAAAACCTGCAAGTGAATGATTTATTGCTACGCATGAAAAGGCAGGGGAATGGCTGGCTATTTAATATCCCTGAACTTGATACGTTGAAAACCAATGAATATATTTGGCCGCAAGGTAATGTTTCTGTTTTGTATTTACCCGCTTCAAAAAAATATCAGGATAACGACCACTGGCGTATACGAGCAAAAAATATTGAATTAGAACGCTTAAGTGAAGTATTACCCACTTTTTCATTTCTAACGCCCGAGATGGTACAGGATTGGCAGCATCGCCAACCAACGGGTGTCGTCAGTGAGTTTGCCCTTGATCTCACACAGAATATGCCAGAACACATGCAAATTAGTATGGATTGGCAGGATGTTAGCTGGAAAAAATGGAAAGCGCTTCCTTCGATTAATCATTTTTCGGGTGTCTTAGCGGGTAGCATGCAAAGTGGGGGAGCCTCAGTTAGCTTACAAGATAGTCAGGTGGATTATCGTGACGAATTTAAAGCTCCTTTTGAGATAAAAACGGCTAATGGGCAGCTTTATTGGTTGGATAATGACAGTGAGTTTAAGCTCTGGAGCCCATCTTTAGATGTACAAGCCAAATCACTTTGGGCAAACGGGGAGTTTCGTTATGCCAAAGCGAAGAAAGGGAATTATGCAGATTTAGCTATTTTAGCTGGCTTACGTTTGGATGATGCGGGAGACGCATGGCGTTATTTTCCACAAAAACTGATGGGGCAAGATGTTGCTGATTACCTAACAAAGGCGGTTATTGCAGGAAAGGTGGATAATGCAACCTTAGTATATAAAGGTGACCCAGCAAATTTCCCTTATGATAATAATGATGGTCAATTCCAAGTTTATGTCCCGTTACGTGATGCAACGTTTGAGTACGATCATGAATGGCCAGCCTTATTGGATTTAGATATCGATTTGGACTTTAAGCGTGCTGGGTTATTCATGCATGTGCCAAGCGTCAAACTCGGCGATGCGACTGCAACTAACCTTGATGCCAATATCCCTGATTACACGAAAGAAATGCTGTATATCAATGCTGATGTCAGTGGAACTGGAAAACAAATCCAACAATATTTTACCCATACGCCGATGAAGCACTCAATTGGTGACACTCTAGAAGAGTTACAAATAGGGGGTACGGTGAATGGCCAGTTGGGGCTATCTATCCCACTGGTGGCCGGGAAAGATGTCGTAGCAACAGGAAGCGTTAACCTTAATAAAAATGATTTATTCATTCAGCCGATTGATAGCACAATTTCTTCTCTCACAGGAAGTTTCGTCTTTAATAATGGTGACTTACGAGGTGAGAAACTCCAGGGGCAGTGGTTTGGTCAACCTATTTCCGTAGATTTTAACACATCAGACGGGGCTAAAGATTATCAGGTAAACGTTGATATTGCGGGGAATTGGGCACTGAATAAGTTATCAATGCTACCTGAGGAAATAAAACAACGGGTTTCTGGTAATAGTGATTGGAAAAGCCATGTTGCTATCACAATACCCGAGTCGGCGAAACAACAGGTCGGTTTACAAATTGATGTCACCGCGGGCTTAAAACAACTCAAAAGCCAGTTACCTGCATTGAATAACCAATTACTGGCTGAGCTTGGGGAAATAAATGTACAAGCTAAAGGAACAACAGAGCAATTGACGGTAGGTGGTGATATTGGCAAGCGTCTTGGTTTTAACACGCTGTGGAGTTTGGGTGATGAGCCATTAAAGTTATTAAAAGCGCATGTTGCACCATGGCAAAATAAGCTCCCAGAGTTACCAAAACAGTCAGTTTTTGCGGTGGATTTACCGCCTATGACCGATGAGAATTGGCAGAGCCTTGCAGGGCTATTAATGTCATCTAATCGCGGCCAAGGGGATATGAGTATCCGTTTACCTGAATCACTTGATATCCATATTCCAACAATTAACCTTGGCGGGCAAGATTGGAAAAATGTCAATTTTACCTATGATTTGCAGCGTGCAGAGCAGCAAGTCAACATTGATAGCGAAAATTTAAAAGGGTCACTACAAATTTTTGCTAATCAACCATGGCAGGTCGCTATTGATTATTTGTATTACAACCCAAGTTCACTTGCAGGTAATCAAGATAGCTTAGCGGGGCCTGCTCAGTTTGATTTCAGCCAATGGCCACAATTGCACTTTAATTGTAAAGAGTGCTGGGTTGCAGGGCAGAAATTGGGGGAAATCAGCGCCAATATTCAGCCTATGGGGCACTCACTACGCTTAACGGGTGGTACATTAAATAATAGTGCGACACAGTTAAAATTAGATGCAATTTGGCACAGTCAGAACGGTAATAAAACAGAAATCGCGGGTTCTCTGACGGGGGGCGCATTTGATGAAACAGCAGCCTATTTCGGGATATTAGTGCCCATTATTGAATCACCTTATACCATACAATTCGATTTAGACTGGGCGAACCTTCCATGGTCACCGGATATTGCTACCTTAAATGGTAAGTTGTCAGCGAAATTAGGTAAAGGTGCAATAGCACAAATGGGCGGAGGTCGAGCTGGGCAAATTCTACGTCTAGTGAGTTTTGATGCGTTATTGCGTAAGTTACAACTCGATTTTCGCGATACGTTCAGTGATGACTTTAATTTTGACTCTATTAAAGGTGATGCCACTATTCATAATGGTGTGATGGCATCCAAAAATACTTATGTTGATGGGTTGGTCGCAGATATTGCGCTGAGTGGGGAAATCAACCTCGTTAAACGGCAAATTAACTTAGAAGCGGTCATCACTCCTGAAATTTCTGCTACAGTAGGTGTAGCAACCGCATTTGTGTTAAACCCTTTTGCAGGCGCTGCTGTTTTCGCAGCGACAAAAGTGCTCGGTCCATTATGGAGTAAAGTTTCTGTTATTCGTTATCGCGTGACAGGTAGCTTGGACGAGCCAAAAATTGATGAAGTATTACGCCAACTGAAGGAGACTCAAGAGTAATGAAAAATGGTAATGTTGCACTTTTGCAGTTATGTAGCGGAAATAATACTAAACACAATTTGGCACAAATAGAGCAACAAATCAAACAGTTACCTGACACTGTTAAGTTAGTACTGACACCTGAGAATGCATTATTATTTGCAGATGCAGCGGCTTACCGTAAACAAGCTGAAGTTCAGGGGAAAGGCCCGCTTCAAGATGCCGTCATTGCAATGGCTAAGCGTTATAATGTTTGGATTTTAGTTGGGTCTATGCCATTGATTAGCCGTGAAGACCCTGAGCGTATTACCAGCAGTAGTTTATTATTTGATTCCGAAGGAAATATTAAAGCACGCTACGATAAAATTCATATGTTTGATGTGAACATTGAAGATGAACAAGGTAATTATAACGAATCCGTAATTTATCAACGTGGCGAACATATTACGGTTGTTGATACCCCGGTGGGTCGCCTTGGCATGACGATTTGTTATGATTTGCGTTTCCCTGGTTTGTTCCAAGCGTTACGTGAGCAAGGCGCTGAAATTATTTCAGTTCCAGCGGCATTTACTCGTTATACCGGTCAGGCACATTGGGAACCTCTGTTACGTGCTCGTGCGATTGAAAACCAGTGCTACATTCTAGCGCCAGCCCAAGTTGGGGTTCATGGTACACGTCGCACATGGGGGCATAGCCTTGCAGTCGATGGTTGGGGTAAAGTTATCAAAAAGAATGTGGATGCGGTCGCATCTACCGTCTTGAATATAAAAACGGACAGCTTAGGTGTCATGCGTGAGCAAATCAGAGTGGTAAAACATAACCGCTTTAGGCCGCAACTGACATCATTAATTAAAAAAGAAACCAAAGAGTAACGAATATGAGTTTAGTTTCTGTCAGCGAACATTTGCTGGCCGCCAATCGCCTTGAACAAGAAAATCTGTATGACATCTTAGGGATGTTATCTGAACGCCATCTGGATTACGCAGATCTCTTCTTCCAGTCAAGTTTCCATGAGTCGTGGGTTCTTGAAGATAGGATCATTAAAGATGGCTCTTACAATATTGACCAAGGTGTTGGAGTCAGAGCAGTGAGTGGTGAAAAAACAGGTTTTGCTTACGCTGACCAAATTTCACTACAAGCGCTGGCACAAAGTGCGAAAGCGGCACGCAGCATTGTCAATGAACAGGGCTCTGGCAAATCACAAATTTTAACGGGTGTTGAGTATAAAAAACTGTATTCAGTGACCGACCCGCTACAGAGCCTATCTCGAGAGCAAAAAATTGATTTGTTGCACCGTGTAGATCAGGTCGCTCGTGCAGAAGATCCTCGTGTAATTGAAGTCAATGCAAGTTTAACGGGGGTTTATGAGCAAGTGCTGGTGGCTGCAACAGACGGTACACTGGCAGCAGATATTCGCCCGCTAGTTCGTCTATCGGTCAGTGTACTTGTTGAGCATGATGGTAAACGTGAGCGTGGCGCAAGTGGTGGTGGTGGCCGTTATGGCTATGAGTACTTCTTGGAGATCCATCAAGGGCAAGTTGTTGCTGAGCAATATGCACGTGAAGCTGTGCGTATGGCCTTGGTGAATTTATCTGCGGTTGCTGCACCAGCGGGTATGATGCCTGTTGTTCTTGGCGCTGGCTGGCCGGGTGTCTTACTGCACGAAGCGGTAGGGCATGGCTTAGAAGGTGACTTTAATCGCCGTGGTACCTCTGTTTTTTCTGGCCAAATTGGTGAGCAGGTGGCGTCGTCACTGTGTACTGTTGTAGATGATGGCACTCTTGTTGGTCGTCGTGGCTCTCTTGCAATCGATGACGAAGGTGTACCGGGTCAGTATAACGTTCTAATAGAAAATGGTATTTTGCGTAATTATATTCAAGATAAACTAAATGCACGCCTGATGGGAGTCTCTCCAACGGGCAATGCACGTCGTGAGTCTTATGCGCACTTACCAATGCCTCGAATGACTAACACCTATATGTTAGCGGGGTCTTCAACACCTGAAGAAATTATTGCGAGTGTTGACAAAGGTATCTATGCACCGAACTTTGGTGGTGGTCAGGTGGATATTACCTCGGGTAAATTTGTATTTTCTACATCAGAAGCTTATCTGATTGAAAATGGGAAAATTACTTCTCCAGTGAAAGGGGCGACATTAATTGGCTCTGGTGTTGAGGCTATGCAACAAATCTCAATGGTCGGTAATGACTTAGCCCTTGATAAAGGTGTCGGGGTTTGCGGTAAAGAAGGGCAAAGTGTCCCTGTTGGTGTCGGTCAACCCACATTAAAACTGGATAAACTTACCGTTGGTGGTACCGCGTAATTTTTCAGGACTATAATATAAAATAGGCTTTGTTCGCCCTAGTGACGCTATTGTGACTGGGGCGATTGTGTCTTTGCAAAGCACAAAATAACAGAGGTGTTATGAATAAACGTCTTTTATCCGTAGTGTTAATGGCTATTTTGATTGTGATTAGCCTCTATTTTAATGGCGGGGACAAAACGGCACCGGAACCACCGGCGACTCAAAATAACCCGCCTTCTCGTGAAGCGATAACGCCAAAGGAAGCTCCGCAAACCATCGATAAACTCACTGCGCAAGATAATGTAGTCAGTTTTATGGAAAAATACCAAAAGCTTCCAGCCTTTTATATGACGAAGAAACAGGCACGTGAAGCAGGGTGGAATGCGAAAAAAGGTAATCTCTGCGAGGTTCTACCCGGCAGGGCAATCGGGGGAGATCGTTTTTCTAATCGTGAGAAAAGGTTACCTATTGCACAAGAACGCCAGTGGTTTGAAGCCGATATTAATTACCGTTGTGGGCATCGAGGGGCTGACCGTTTGTTATACTCGTCAGATGGGATGATTTTTATCACCCAAGATCATTATAAAAGCTTTAAACAAGTAAAATAAGACAAGGGGCGAATGATGAGTAAAAATGTCAGTTTTGACTTTAGGCACATTAATACATTTGACGATTTTTATCATCAGTTTGCCCAGCAATTTTCGTTACCAGATTGGTTTGGATATAACCTTGATGCCTTATGGGACATGGTTTCCGCAGGTATTGAATTACCTGTAACGATTACATTTTCACATATGACATCTGAACAGCGTATTCAATTTTCAGACATTATTGACGTTATGAATGATGCGCAAGATATGTGGGAAGAAGAGTTTATTTTTGCTTTAGATATAACAAAAAGCTCTAACTGATCTACCCATTACTCATGGTAAAGTTTAAGTAAGATAACTGAGTTGATAGGGATTTTAGAATGAGTGATTTCACATCAACACCATTACCACTGCAAAACAAAAAATTTGTTATTGTGCATGGTTATACTGCTTCACCTAAAAAGAATTGGTTTCCGTGGCTAAAATCTGAACTTGAAAATTTGGGCGCTTTTGTTCATGTTCCTGCTATGCCTGAGCCATTATCACCTGATCCGCTAAAATGGCAGCAAAAATTGCAAAGCTTACCTTTTGATATTGATGAGAATACTATCTTTATTGGTCATAGCCTTGGTTGTGTGACGGCATTACAATTTATTGATAGCCAAAACCAAGCTGTTGCCGGCTATATTTTAGTGTCGGGTTTTGATGAAGAGCAGCAGACGCTTCCTGAACTGCGCAGTCATACTACCAGCCCGCTCAATTACGCTTCATTGATTGGTGTGGCTGATAAACGTGTTTCAATCATATCAACCAATGATGAAATAGTGTCACCTCAGTCATCAAAAGCGCTGGCGGAACTGTTAAAAACGCAGGTGATTTTTGAGCAAAATGCAGGCCATTTCCTTGATAGGGAAGGTTATACAAAGTTTCCAACGCTATTAGAGACAATCAAACGCCATTTCAGCTAAAGGGAAAGCAAAGCAGACGGTGTTGTGCTTGCTTTGCTAACCTAATTAGGTGTCATCAAATGGCAAGCCTTTTAGCAATGAATCAAATCGTTGTTTAGTTTCCTGATTTGGTTCAACCTCGTAGCAATTAGCTAAAAATGCCTCTAAACCTTCCGGCCATGTTTCTCTTTTCCAACTGAATAAAGCCTTTAACGCCATATTACGGTTACGTACAACGGGGCTTTGCAAAGCGCACTGAATGAGTGGGAAGCCAATATCTGGAAAGCGATGCAGTTCTCGTAGAATAAAATCCAGTTGACCGTGTGGCAGGTAGTTGGACCCAATTCCTAAGTCATCACGAGGGCCTGTAGCAATTTCATCTAAAGCAAACTGCTCTTCAGCGAGTGCAGCTACTTGCTTAACTTTTTCAATATCATCAGTTTGCATTAACTCATACCATAGATTGCTTTCTGGTTGAGTATATTGTTTTTCATAGAGGTATGGAAAAACGTCTTGTTTGCGTGACTTTGCAACATAAGTGGCTTGGCGAAATAGTGAACTGTCATGACTGTTTAGACCATGATTGATTAAGGTATCCCAATATGGATTATCTAAAATTAATTGTGCTAATGAAATAATGTCAGAACTGTTGTCATATTGGTTATTATGTTTTTGGAAGAACTCAAGAATTCCTTGAATAGTAAAATAGTATTCTAATGAATAATCATGCTTTTTGACTTGCTGTAAATAATTTAAGCAGCAGCGTGGTGCATCTTCATAATCATGGATATCACGGGCTGGACCACCATCGAGTAGAGCTTGGATGATATGAGTCGCCGCGGTTAGCAATGTTATATTGCTCAATGTCTCAAGTTCATCTGCAAGGTGACAGTAAGTCGCACATTGCCAAGCTGTGTATTCAATCATTACCTGATTCATATAACCGTCAGTGAGTATCCACTGCCGCGTTTCTTCACTTAACTGTTCGGGCAGGCGTTCAATAAGCTGCACTCGTCCCCAACCTTCAACTCGCTTAGCCATTTTTATCCACATTACTTCATATTCTTCAGGTGACTCAATGATGGTGTGAATGGGAAAGATAGCATAAAGGGTAAATTCATCGTGTGCTGCAAGGGTATACAGCGTGTTTAGCCGCTCGTGGCTAGGAAAAAATACACAAAAGGCAATCGCCAGCTTCACTGTATTTTTATCGGGGCTATTGTGTAACAGCCAGTCGGTAAATTCGGCTAATTTAGCGGCAGGCAAGTCTTGTTTCTTGACGATAAGCTCAATTAAATCATCAATATAAGAAATTGGCGTGTTTTGAGCCACATATTGATAAAATTGATTAACAGAAGGTTTATCCCCTTTTTCAACGGCTGCCTTTAATAGCGAATAGAGTTCATGTATATCGGTTTCACTGTTACCGAAGCCGCCATGATGCCCTAATACCCCATCTTCTGCCCCATTTGCCCAGCGAACTTGGTTATCATCCACACTTGGTGTATTAGGAAGCTCAGAGAGGGATTCAGGTAAGGGAGAAAGTTGCTCTTGCCACGGGAGTAATTGTTGGTAAATCGACGGCTTATTTGTATCCCATACACATGGGTAACCAGATTGTTTTTGGCCAAAAATTGAGGACAACCATTTTTTCATAATATCAACCATTTCATTGATTATATTCATAATATATTGTTGAAATAGTGCAAAACTTGCAAAAAAATAATTGGCTAAGTTTACGCTACTAAGAAAGATAGCTCGGAACAGTGTCTTGTAATATTTGAACCAATTCAGGGTCCATATATTGATAATTGTCAGGGATATCAAGAATATGAAGTGGCTTGTATTCAAGTAAGCGTGAAAAATCAGCTTGTAAGCGGTTTTTATGTTTTTGTTCCATGACAAAAATCACATCTGCCCAGCGGATCAAATCCGCATTTACAGGGCACCTTGCATTACGGCTTGTTCCCGCTGAACGGGTGACCCAACTCTCATGGTTGCGCCAGATCTGTTCAGCGGTTGGACTACGCCATTGATTTTTACTGCAAATGAATAGAATATTCACTGGTTATTTTGTATCTCTTCAAGGCTGTTACGTACAAGTTGGCTACGACTAACTTGCGGGTAAGCCATGCCTAGTTGAGCTGCACGGACCATTTTTTCACTTCGACCGTACATTTGTTTCCAGTTTTTTTCTGGGGTATAACAGTCAACTAAGCGTGCGTTAAGTTGATCACGTGATTTATTGATGCGAGCTTTGGCTCTGCGCCATGCTCTATCTCGGGTATTATCCATATCTTCCTCATTATTTATCGTGGTTCAGCAGCCGCGATAATACGGGTCAGAGTATGACTAACAGGGGGATAATACGTGGCATTCGGCACGCTATCAATAGCAAGGAAGGGACTTTCAGACTATTGCTTAATTTCCCCTAGCTATAAGGTAGCCTAGGGGAAAAGGGGTTAAGAAATTTCAGATTGCTCTTTCAAATATTGAAATATTTGGCGAAACGCTTTTGGTGGTTTATTGGTTTCGCGTTCTTTTTTAGCATTACGGACTAATGCACGCAGTTGTTGCCTATCAGTACTCGGGAAAAGCGCAACAACATCTTCAATCACTTCATCACCGCCTTCTAACAAGCGGGTGCGTAGATCTTCTATTTTATGTAAGATCACGATCTGCTGGTTATGACGATTTTTAAGTTTATCTAGCGCCTCGGTAATCGGCTCAACTTCTCGTGAACGCAGTAATTTGCCAATAAGTTGTAATTGACGGCGGCGTCCCTCACGCTTAATTTTTTGAGCAAGCTCAATTGCTTCAAGGAGTTGAGTATCTAATGGGATGCGCTCTAATTCGCTTTTACTTAAATCGACTAGCTCAGCACCCAGTTTTTTGAGGATCTCAGCATCGCGTTTGATTTCGCTTTTACTGACCCAAATGATCTCCTCTTCTTCTTCGTCTTGCGGCGCTGGGATATCATCCAGCCAGTCATCAGGCTGTTTGGCCATATCAATTTTCCTTTTTACCAAACACAGTAATGTAATTACGAGTAATTAGCATGATTTACTGCGTTGTGAGTGTTAACATTTGACTATTATCTATTGTAACTGGGAAAACCCCTTTATGACTACCTAGCATTTGCTTGTTAGGGTAGAAAATCACTTTTCCCCACATTATTGGATTAATTGCATGAGTATAACTGAACAAGTCACTGAACAACGTAAAAAACTCGAAGAAGCGGTCGCACGCGCATTAGAATTTGCACAAACACGTTGCGATGCTGCTGAAGTGGCAGTGAATAAAAGTACAGGGATCAGTGTAAGCACTCGTCAAGGTGAAGTTGAAAATGTTGAATTTAACAGTGATGGCGCATTAGGGATCACCGTTTATCATCAACAACGCAAAGGGAGCGCGTCTTCAACCGATTTAAGCCCTGAAGCGATTGAGCGTACCGTACAGGCAGCAATTGATATCGCAAGTTTTACCTCGGAAGATTTATGTGCGGGGCCTGCTGAAAAGTCATTATTGGCCTTTGATGCACCTGATCTCAAGCTATTTCAAGCTACTGAATTTTCACCTGAAGAAGCTATTCGCTTAGCCTCTGTGGCAGAAATGTCAGCGCTAAATGCAGACTCGCGCATTGTAAATACCGAAGGTGGAAGTTTTAATGGTCACTACGGTGTCCGTGTATTTGGTAATTCCCATGGTATGCTGCAAAGCTATTGTTCGAGCCGTTATTCGATGTCTAGCTGTGTAATTGCGGAACAAAATGGTCAGATGGAACGGGATTACGCTTATACGATTGGCCGTAGCATAGATGCACTGCAATCCCCTGAATGGGTAGGTCAAGAATGCGCCCGTCGCACATTGTCACGTTTATCACCAAGAAAATTACCAACAATGAAGGCTCCCGTGATTTTTGCTGCAGAAGTCGCCACAGGGTTATTTGGTCACCTCGTTGGGGCGATTAGTGGCAGTAGCATTTATCGTAAGTCGTCATTTTTGTTAGACAGCCTAGGAAAGCAGATTCTGCCTAGTTGGTTAACCATTAATGAGCAGCCGCATTTAATTGGTGGGTTAGCCTCTTCGCCATTTGATAGTGAAGGGGTACGCACCGTTGAGCGCAATATTGTGGAAGATGGCGTTCTGCAAACTTGGTTGCTGACTAGCTATTCAGCAAGAAAACTGGGCTTACAAAGTACCGGGCATGCGGGGGGAATTCATAACTGGCGCATAGCAGGGCAAGGTCTTTCTTTTGATGGGCTACTCAAGCAAATGGGGACAGGCTTAATCGTGACCGAGTTAATGGGGCAAGGTGTGAGCGGCATTACCGGTGATTATTCGCGTGGTGCTTCAGGTTTTTGGGTAGAAAATGGGGAAATCCAATATCCTGTAAGCGAGATCACTATCGCCGGTAATCTAAAAGATATGTGGGCAAATATGGTGACTATTGCGGATGATATCGAAACTCGTAGCAATATTCAGTGTGGTTCAGTCTTGATCCCCGAAATGAGCATTGCTGGGGAGTAACACGCCTCTTATTACTAACGGTTTGACAATAAAACGCCTAATATATTTTATTAGGCGTTTTATTTTAGTATAAAAAATTCTGTTAATTAGTTGATTTTAAATTTATTATTTGAATAGCATCAGCGTGTCATATTGCAGTGGCTATTCTCAGCGCCTATTTTTATCACTGTTTAGCTATATAGGTTTAGTGGTTAAAGTAGGAAAGGGGGGTTACAAGTGTAACTTGCTCTGCAAAGTAGTCAGTACAAAAAAAGCACTCAGATGAGTGCTTGAATAGGTCAGAGGCTTTAGCCAACAGTGTGTTCCGCTAAACTCCCCTTAATTCTATTGCCATAAACATTAACGATGAAATTCACCGGCTGCTTCTGGCTGATAAACGATTTCTAGTACTCGAACTCGAGTTTGCACGCCGTTAGGTAATTCCCAGCTGATTTCATCATTAACATGTAAACCTAACAGTGCAGCACCGATAGGCGCCATTACTGATAATTGTTCAGCGCTATCTTTTAAGGAAGCCGGGTAAACGAGTGTACGCGTATGCTCTTCATTACTGATTAAATCTAAAAAGCGAACGGTACTGTTCATTGTGACGACATCTGCTGGGATTTCTTGTGGGCTAAGAATATCCGCACGGTCAAGTTCATCATTGAGTGCTTCTGCAACAGGTGTGCCCGCATAAGCCGGCTGTTCCATCAGTGCATCCAAGCGTTCAGCATCTAAATCATTGATAATAATTGTTGGCTTTGTCATACCACACTCCAATAGAGACGTACAAAGCAAACACCCCCCACCCAAAAGGTAGGGGGTGTCGCTGTAAATAAATTTGTTTAAAATATTAGGCGCTATACGCTTTAAAGGGAAGAGATCGCGATCACGATCTCTAAGCCTGCCTTTGTAAAAATACGCAGATTGAAATTTTATTGTTACAGCTTAGCTTGACTATTGTTTCTCAAATTTCATCAAACCCGCTTTCGAACAGGTTAATAATTGCGGATAAAGCCTGATTTTCATCGGGGCCGCTAACCTCAATATCAATCTTACTACCTTGTTCCGAGTCTAACATCAACATCGCAATAACGCTATCGGCCTCAGCCTCAATTTGGCTATTATTACGCAAAATAACCTTTGAGTTAAATTGTTTAACTAAATCATAGAGTAACATAGCCGGCCTTGCATGCATACCGAGCCGATTTTTTAGTGTAATAGTGGCTTTTACTGCCATTTATTTACGTTTTTCCAGTGTTCTGTGGCGAGATTGTACATTTTTGCCACGGGAACGGAAATAATCGGCAAGTTGCTCTGCAACATAAACAGAACGGTGTTTACCGCCCGTACAGCCAATCGCCACGGTCAAATAACTGCGGTTATTGGTTTCGAGCATAGGTAACCATAACTCCAAGTAGCTACGAGTCTGATAAATAAAGTTATGCACTTCAGTATGCCTATCTAAAAATGCGGCAACAGGGCGGTCAAGACCTGTCATTGGGCGCAATTTGGGGTCCCAGTGTGGGTTTGGTAAAAAGCGCACGTCAAACACATAGTCAGCATCGATAGGAATACCGTGCTTGAAGCCAAAAGACTCAAACACCATGGTTAGCTCACGCTCACGTTTGCCCATTAAACGTGTTCTTAGCATCTCAGCTAACTCATGAACTGACATCTCAGAGGTATCAATAACTAAGTCTGCACGAGAGCGCAGTGGCTCTAGCAATTCATTTTCTTCATCTATCGCGCTTTCAAGAGAAAGGTTTTTACTCGAAAGAGGATGCAACCTGCGAGTATCACTGTAACGGCGAATAAGAGTGTTGCGATCGGCATCCAGAAACAATAGCTGAGGAGAGAAGCTTGATGGTAGTTTATCAATAGCCTCTTCGAAGATTTCTGGATTGTCGGGCATATTACGCACGTCAATGCTCACTGCTGCTGAAATATTACGATCAGCCAATGAATTAGCTAGCTCCGGTAGTAATACAACCGGTAGGTTATCCACACAATAGAAACCCATATCTTCCAGCGCACGTAAGGCAACGGATTTTCCCGAACCGGAACGGCCGCTGACAATCATCAGCACCATGAGCTTACTCCCTTTTGTTTCCTAATGATGTGTTTCTTGATAAGCGGTATCTTGCCATTTCTACATTAGAAATCATAATAATATCATTTAGCTATGACAAGAAACATAATTTATCATTTACTCTATAATTATACTGTATAGCTCATCATCGCTTTGTGCGCTGCGTAAGCGCTTGCACAATGTTTTATCTGCTAGTTTTTTAGCGATAAGTGACAATGTATGTAGGTGCGTTTTACATTGGTCAGATGGCACCAGTAACGCGAAAAGCAGGTCTACAGGCTGATTATCAATTGCATCAAAAGCAATTGGTTCCTCTAAGTGTAAAAATACACCGACAGCGCGTGCGCTATCACCTTCGCTTAGCTTTCCATGAGGAATGGCAATTCCACCGCCAATACCTGTCGTTCCTACTTTTTCTCTGGTTAATAATGCTTCAAATACCGTATTTTCAGGTAATTCCAATTCAACGGCAGCCAGCTCACTAATAATTTCTAAGGCTCTTTTTTTACTCGTGCACACAACATTATTACGTGTACAGGCTGATGATAAAACAACGCTTAACTGGATTTCTATATCACTATTCATTTTATTGTTCACTTAGGACTACAAAACCAGATGGTGTATGCCACCATCTGGTTCGAAACATTCATCGGCTCAGTTGCTAGCCGGATAAATGTATTAGTGTTGTCTCAGTTTTTCTTTGTGCTTAGTTAATTGGCGCGACAGTTTATCGACAAGTAAGTCGATAGCTGCGTACATGTCGTTTTCTTCCGCTGATGCATGGAGATCCGCTCCATTGACTTGCACGGTTGCTTCAGCAATTTGCTGAACCTTTTCAACTTTCAAGACAACTTGGATACTATTAATACGATCAAACAATTGCTCTAATTTTTTGAGTTTTTTCTCAACAGTTTCGCGCAATGCTGGAGTAACTTCAATATTGTGTCCAGTAATCTGAAATTCCATACAACCTTCCTTATTTTATCAATTAAACCAGTTGTTTACGCTGGTTTGAGGGCGGAATAGATAACGATTCACGATACTTAGCGACAGTTCTACGAGCCACTTGAATGCCTTGTTCGGCCAGCATACTCGTCAATTTACTGTCACTCAATGGTTTTGCAGGGTTTTCTGCAGCAACCAATTTTTTCACCAACGCTCGAATTGCGGTTGAGGAGGCTTCGCCACCTGTATCCGTACTGACATGGCTGGAGAAAAAATATTTCAACTCAAAAATGCCTCGCGGGCTATGGAGAAACTTTTGAGTTGTCACTCGAGAGATGGTTGATTCGTGCATATCGACCTGATAGGCAATATCAGCCAATATCATTGGTTTCATATACTCTTCACCCAGCTCAAAGAATTCTTGTTGCTGTTCCACAATACAAGTCGCCACTTTTAATAGTGTTTCATGACGGCTTTCTAGGCTTTTTATTAACCATTTTGCTTCTTGAAGATGGCTACGAATATACTGTGTGTCATCCTCATTCGCTGAATTATTAGCCATAGAAGCATAATGATTATTAATACTCAGTTTAGGGATGCTATCTGTATTTAGCTCAACTTGCCAGTGTCCTGCTATTTTTTTCACTAAAACATCAGGAATTACGTATTCTGATTCCCCAGTATTAATGGATTGGCCTGGTTTAGGGTTAAGCGTTAAGATCAAATCGATGGCGGTTTTTAACGCATCTTCTTTTAGACGCGTTAATTTACTGAGTTGCCTAAAGTCACGATTTGCAAGCAAATCAATGTGGTTGCTAATAATTAGTTTGGCTTCTTGTAGCCCGTTGGTTTCTTTGGGGTATAACGAAAGCTGAATCAGTAAACATTCTTTTAAATCTTGAGCGGCGACGCCTAATGGGTCGAAATGTTGAATTCGTTTTAAAACAGCGACAACTTCTTCTAAGCTAATTTCAGGGTTAGCAATTCCTTCATGTATATCAGAAATTGTAGTGGTGAGATAACCTGAATCATCAATTGAATCAATAATTGAGGTGGCTATCGCACGGTCTGTATCAGTAAAGGGCGTCAGCTCAGACTGCCATATTAGGTAATCTTGTAAAGTCTGTGTGGTTTCACCTTGATAAACGGGTAATTCATCATAACTGTAATCATTAGTGGTGCCTGAAGGCGTACCCGCTGTGTAGATTTCATCCCAATCAGCATCCAAAGGAAGCTCATTAGGCATGTCTTGGTTTTCAAGTGCGTCTTTGGTATCAAGTTCACTGCTGTCAGTATTATCACTCAGAGATTCAATAGATTCGGTTTCAGAATTTAATTCTTCTTGTTCAAGAAGCGGGTTAGTTTCTAACGCTAGTTGGATTTCTTGTTGCAGCTCAAGTGTAGACAGTTGCAACAGGCGAATAGCCTGCTGCAATTGGGGTGTCATTGCAAGTTGTTGACTAACTCTAAGCTGCAAACTTTGCTTCATGAAAGTGTTTTATTCTCCTTGAAAAAGAAAGCTGACACGTAATTTATAACCGGAAACCTTCACCTAAGTATACCCGTTTCACTTGTTCATTTTCTAAGATCATGGTTGGCGTACCATGAGCAATCAGGTGCCCTTGGCTCACAATGTAAGCTCTTTCGCAGACATCTAATGTTTCGCGTACGTTATGGTCTGTAATTAGAACGCCAAGGCCATAATCCCTTAAGTGCTGAATAATCTTTTTGATATCGAGCACTGAAATTGGGTCAACCCCAGCGAAGGGCTCATCTAATAAAATAAATTTGGGGTTCGCTGCCAGTGCACGCGCTATTTCTACACGACGGCGCTCACCTCCTGATAGAGACTGCCCTAGGCTGTCACGAAGATGGGTGATACTGAATTCTTCCATCAGTTCTTCAGCACGCTGTTTGCGTTGCTGTGAATTCAAATCTTCGCGGATCTCTAATACAGCCATCAGGTTATCATAAACGCTTAGGCGACGGAAAATAGAGGCTTCCTGAGGAAGGTAGCCAATACCGCGACGCGCACGTTCATGTAGCGGTAGGAGGCTGATGTCTTCGCCATCAATCAAAATTTTGCCTGCATCCCGCTGAACAATGCCGACCACCATATAAAAGGTTGTTGTTTTACCAGCACCATTTGGCCCTAGTAAGCCAACAATTTCGCCTGATTTAACTTCAAGGCTTACATCTTCAACAACCTTGCGTTTTTTATAGGCTTTTGCCAGATTTTCCGCGGTTAGTGTCGCCATAACGATTATTTACTCTTACTCGTAGTTGCTGATGAATTTTTCGCCGCTGGGCCTTTTTCTTGCAATTGTGCTGGGAGTAACACGGTTGTTACGCGTTTGCCCTTATCACTAAATGCTTCCATTTGTTGCGTCGGCACCAAATAGGTGATTTTATCACCTTGGATATTGCTATCTAATTGCTCGAGGTATGCATTACCCGTTAGTGTAACGAGCTGCTTATCAACCTCATAGCGTGCCTTACTTGCATGCCCTTTAATTGGTTTACCATCATCTTGTAATTGATAAAACGTGACTGGGCTACCAAACGCTTCAACAATTATTTTATCAGAGTCACTGCTTGGACGAGTCACAACCACTTTATTGGCTCGAATATCAATTGAGCCTTGTTTAATGATCACGTCATCTGTAAAGGTGGTGACGTTTTTTTCTAAATCAAGAGATTGTTTGACCGAATTAATCGTCATTGGCTGCTGTGTATCGCTTTTCAGTGCTACCGCAGGTAGGCTAAGAGCTAACATTGCACTGGCAACAGCCCCTTGAATAAAACGCTTCTTAGTTACTTGATTCATTTTAATGCTCTTCTGGTTGTAACACATAATGAGTTTTTACATCTTCGATTAATTCAGCCGTTCTTGTACGGAGGTTCCCCTTCATTTTCAAGCCCGTTGAATTTAGACCGTGTCCAATAATGGTCACTTTATCGTCAGATGAAACGTCTTGTGTTGTCAAATTGACAACTGCACTTTCAGTTGTAATTCGTTGGATCTGTGACTCTTTAGTTAAGCTATCGACCTGAACATCACTATATAGATAGAGAATTCTATCGTTTGTTAATCTGGCTTTGAAGGCTTTGACCGTCCATGTAGGCTGACCTGCCTCGTTATAAGTGGTTAAAACAGGTTTTGAAAACCAAGTGATTTTCCCTTCAGTGTAGTTATCTATTTTATCTGATACGAGCTTATAAGCTAAATTTCCCGCTGGATTATAGACAAAAGTCACCGAATCATCAGTTTGATAATTAGGTTGCCCATCATTAATTACTTTATCCTCTGGGTTAATAGCATCATTACCGGCTAAGTTCCAGCCAATAAGCCCTAATGCAATCAAGGATAAAATAATGATTAACCACTTCTTCGCATTGCTCATGAATTTAATCTATTCGTTATATTGATAAACCTTTCGCTTCTTCCAATTTACCTTGAGAAAGAAGAATAAGGTCACAAAGTTCGCGGACTGCACCTTTGCCACCACCAAGTCGGGTGATGTAATCAGCTTTTGGCAGTAACAACGGATGTGCATCCGCTACGGCGACAGATAAGCCTACTTTTGCCATAACTGGCCAGTCGATCAGATCGTCCCCAATATAAGCTATTTGTTCATCTGATAGTTGTAGTGTATCTAACAGTTGCTGATACGCCAAAAGCTTATCGCTTTGCCCTTGGTAAAGATATGTAATGCCTAGTGTTTGTGCTCTATCTTCAAGGAGTTTGGCTTTTCTACCTGTGATAATGGCAACTTCAATATTTGATGTTAATAGGCAGCGGATACCATAGCCATCACGAACATTAAAAGCTTTAAGCTCTTCGCCATTATTTCCCATATAAATCAAACCATCAGACATTACACCATCCACATCGCAGATCAGTAATTTCACTTTTGCTGCTTTTGTGAGTATGGCGTTGGCAACAGGGCCATAGCAGGTTTCTATATTTCCCGAACTCATTGTATTTCCTTATGTTATACAACACCCGCTTGAAGCAAATCATGCATATGTAGCACACCCACTAATTGATTACCATCGGCAACTAATAAAGATGTAACATGTTTAGATTGCATTAAATTAAGGGCTTCAACAGCCAACAGATTTGGAGAAACGCGGATACCTCCAGGGGTCATCAAGTCGGCAATTTTAGCATTATTTAAGTCAATACCCATATCAAATATACGGCGTAAATCCCCATCAGTGAAAATGCCTTCAATATTCATGTTGTCATCACAAATAACGGTCATTCCAAGTTTTTTGCGTGTAATTTCGACTAAAGCCTCACGCAAAGACGCGCTTTTAGGAATATGGGGGATATCATCACCCGTATTCATTAAATCACGAACTAAGAGTAAAAGTTTGCGCCCTAGTGCGCCGCCTGGGTGAGAAAGTGCAAAGTCATTAGCTGTAAAACCTCGAGCGGTTAACAAGGCTATCGCGAGTGCATCACCCATGACCAGTGTTGCAGTCGTACTCGTGGTTGGTGCAAGTCCTAGAGGGCACGCTTCTTGTGGCACTTTTATACACAAATGGACATCAGCATATTTCCCCATATTACTATCAGGGTTGTTGGTCATACAGATTAAGGGAACCTTAATTCTTTTTAAAACAGGAAGTAAAGCTAAAATCTCCCCTGATTCACCGGAGTTGGAAATAGCTAACACGACATCTTTATGGGTAATCATCCCGAGGTCACCATGGCTGGCCTCTCCGGGGTGAACAAAAAACGAAGGTGTCCCTGTACTTGCGAGTGTAGCGGCAATTTTACGGCCAATATGCCCCGATTTTCCCATCCCCATAACGACGACTTTCCCTTCACAGCCAAAAATAAGCTGGCAAGCGCGGTCAAAGTCTGTATTGATGTATTGCTCAAGGTTTTTTATACCTTCGTGTTCGATATGGAGAACTTCTTTACCTACTTTCTGAAAATCGAAGTTTGACATTTCTAGTTCCATGCGTAGCTTTTAAGTTAATCGGATAAGCGGAATTAAATTGTATAACGAATACTTAGTATCAGTAAGTATTTTGTCTGTTAAGCTATCTTTAAGGATAGTTTTGCGTCTAATTGTTATTTCATTGCGAGACGATGTTTAATTGGTATGTAAAGTGAGATCCCATAGCATCTTGGACCAAAAAAACATGGGTAAATTCGCGTATTCTTAAGTACAATAAATTACGGAATTCTAAGAGCTGTCTGCTGTTTTTACTGATAATTTTTACTGATTATAAGTAAATACTATTGTTTATAGCCTGTTTCATTTATATAAATATACAGTTGTAACACTAAAAGTCACATTTTCGACGCTATAATACTATAAATTCTATTTGGTTGTGATATTTGACGATTTTCAGTTTATCTTTCGGTAACATCTGAACGGATAAAAAATATTCAAGCACGATGTATAACGAGTTATTTAACAATGCAAGCACAGACAGACAACTTAATTGAAGTTCGGAACATGTCCTTTACTCGAGGAAGTCGGAAAATATTTGAAAATATTAACCTAACAGTTCCTCGTGGGAAAATTACGGCGATTATGGGGCCATCAGGGATCGGTAAAACCACACTGCTGCGCTTGATTGGTGGTCAATTAAGACCAAATGAAGGTGAAATTTGGTTTGATGGTGACAACATTCCTAGTTTGTCACGTTCAAAGCTGTACCAATCACGTAAAAAAATGAGCATGTTATTCCAGTCAGGTGCTTTATTTACGGATATGGACGTATTTAATAACGTCGCTTTTCCACTGCGTGAACATACTAATTTATCGGAATCTTTGATTCATACTACGGTAATGATGAAATTAGAAGCCGTCGGGTTACGTGGCGCAGCAAAGCTAATGCCGTCTGAGTTATCTGGTGGTATGGCGCGACGTGCGGCTTTAGCTCGGGCAATTGCTCTTGATCCTGATTTAATTATGTTTGATGAACCTTTTGTGGGGCAAGACCCGATAACAATGGGGGTTTTAGTCAAACTGATCGATGAGCTTAATCAAGCACTTGGGGTAACATGTGTCGTTGTATCCCATGATGTTCCAGAAGTGTTGAGCATCGCTGATAAAGCATATATTGTTGCGCAGCAGCATGTTATTGCACATGGCTCAGGGGATGAATTACGTGAAAATCGAGATCCCCGTGTGCGGCAATTCCTTGATGGTATTGCCGATGGTCCGGTACCATTCCGTTTTCCCGCCAATGATTATCTGGCTGATTTATTAGGGTAAAATAAGATGATAATAAAGGCGATCGCAGCCTTCGGACGCCGATGGATTGATATTTTTTCTGCGTTTGGTCGAGCTGGTTATATGCTGTTTCGCGCTTTACTTGGCAAACCAGAGTTTCGTAAACAGTGGCCATTATTGATGAAACAATTGTATGCCATTGGCGTACAGTCTTTACTGATAGTTGCTGTTTCAGGTTTGTTTATTGGAATGGTTCTTGGGTTACAAGGTTACCTTGTCCTGACAACATTTAGTGCAGAGGCAAGCTTAGGGATGATGGTGGCGCTTTCCCTATTACGTGAACTTGGTCCTGTTGTGACAGCTCTATTATTTGCTGGGCGGGCAGGGTCAGCATTAACGGCCGAAATTGGTCTAATGAAAGCAACTGAACAAATCTCTAGCCTTGAAATGATGGCAGTTGACCCTTTAAGGCGAGTCATTGCTCCGCGTTTTTGGGCTGGTTTTATTAGTATGCCATTGTTATCACTGATTTTTGTTGCTGTCGGTATCTTAGGCGGCGCATTGGTTGGTGTTGATTGGAAGGGTATCGATGAAGGTTTTTTCTGGGCGTCAATGCAATCCTCAATTGATTGGCGGCTAGATTTGGTTAACTGTGTGATTAAAAGCTTAGTTTTTGCTTTAACAGTAACTTGGATAGCGCTATTTAATGGCTATGATGCAATCCCCACTTCTGAAGGGATAAGTCAAGCAACAACACGAACCGTTGTGCATGCATCATTGTCTGTTTTAGGACTGGATTTCGTACTTACCGCACTGATGTTTGGGAACTAAGTCATGCAAAGTAAAAAAAGTGAAATATGGGTGGGTTGTTTTATGTTGCTGGCGATAGCCGCAATCATTTTTTTGTGTTTAAAAGTTGCTGATTTGAAGTCGATTGGGAGCCAATCTACCTACCAAATCTCTGCCTCTTTTGAAAACATTGGAGGTTTAAAAGAAGGCTCACCAATTAAAGTCGGTGGGGTGGTTATTGGTCGAGTTGCCAGTATCACTTTAGACAAAAAAAACTATATTCCCGAAGTTAAAATTGATTTATTGAGCGAGTACGACAATATTCCTGACTCTAGCTCACTTTCAATTCGTACTTCTGGGTTACTAGGGGAGCAATATATCGCAATGAATATTGGCCCAGATGATGAAGAGTTAGGTATTGCAATATTGAAAAATGGCGGGCGTCTAGAAGACACTAAGCCTGCCATGGTGCTAGAGGATCTCATCGGACAGTTCTTGTATAAGAGTGGTGATAGTCAAGGTACAGAGCCAGCGACAGAGTAATTTGAAGCTCTCTTTGAATAGTAAAGGAATTAATTATGTTTAAACGTTTAATGATGGTTGCCATGCTTGTTATTGCTCCATTTGCTATGGCGGTAGACCAAACCAACCCTTATAAATTAATGGATGAAGCGGCAGCGAAAACTTTTAATCGATTAAAAGCAGAACAGCCGAAAATTAAGCAAGATCCTGAGTATTTAAGAACGATTGTTCGTGAAGAGCTTTTGCCTTATGTTCAAATTAAATATGCGGGCGCTTTAGTGTTAGGCACCTACTATAAAGGTGCAACCCCAGCGCAGCGTGAAGCTTACTTCAAAGCATTCGAAGCTTATCTAGAACAGGTTTATGGCCAGGCATTAGCGATGTATCATGGGCAAACTTATCAGATTGCACCAGAGCAACCTATCGGGGATAAAAACATTGTTGCTATCCGTGTAACAATCGTTGACACCAATGGTCGCCCACCTGTACGTCTAGATTTCCAATGGCGTAAAAATAGTAAAACAGGTTACTGGCAAGCGTACGACATGATTGCAGAAGGCGTGAGTATGATCACCACCAAACAAAATGAATGGGGTGATATTTTACGTAAGCAAGGCGTTGATGGCCTAACAAAACAGTTAGAAGCTAGCGCAAAAGCCCCGATTACTTTAGAAGAGAAAAAGTAATATGAGCCACCCGTTAGCATGGGAACAAACAGAAATGACATTGCATCTAACGGGGACGTTAGACCGCGATTCTTTAATGGTGTTTTGGGATAAAAAGACGGTATTACTAGAAAGCATAGGTAATATCAATGTATCCGGTTTAACACATGTTGACTCTGCAGGTCTTGCGATGCTAGTTCGTTTAAAAGGCGAGTTCCAAGCTAAGAACCGCTCGCTGAGTATTACTGGTATTAGTGAGAACTTGAAAACATTGATTGAACTATATGGGGTTCAAACGGTGATTGCGAGTTAGGTTAAATGTCCTAAACTAAGTCAAGTTATGTAAAAATAAGCGCCTCTATGTGCTTTTCAGCTCGAGAGGCGTTTTCTTTGGTTTAAGTGTTAAGCTTAATCCTTTAGGATAGGGTCTTGCCTTGACTGCTCCGATTACGATGTTTTGATATAGGCAACGAAACATGGTGAGTTAGGGTAATATTATAAATCACAAATAATTAATAAAATTGAGTCATTATGGATACCAACGAAATTAAGCAAGTATTGATGGATAAGCTGTCTCTGGATGAGGCTATTGTTACTGGTGATGGCAGCCACTTTCAGGTTATTGCCGTCGGTGACATGTTTGACGGCATGAGCCGTGTTAAGCAACAGCAAGCAATTTATGCGCCTTTGATGGAGTATATTGCGGATAACCGCATTCATGCTTTATCAATTAAAGCGTACACCCCTGCGCAATGGGAGCGCGATCGTAAACTTAGTGGTCTTTGATTTCAAAGCCTAAGCGAACAGCCTGTAAAATTCGACATACGAGAACACTTGAATGGATAAGTTTTTAGTTAAAGGGCCAACCCGGTTAGAGGGTGAGGTGACTATATCTGGCGCAAAAAATGCGGCATTACCAATCTTGTTCGCTGCTTTATTGGCTGAAGAGCCAGTAGAAATTCAGAATGTCCCTCATTTAAGGGACATTGATACCACCATTAAATTACTGAATCAGCTTGGTACGAAAGTTAAGCGTAATGGTTCTGTGTATGTCGATGCCAGCACTGTGACAACTTATTGTGCACCTTATGATTTGGTTAAAACGATGCGTGCTTCTATTTGGGCATTGGCACCATTAGTCGCGCGTTTTGGTCATGGTGAAGTTTCTTTACCAGGTGGTTGTGCTATCGGTGCGCGCCCTGTTGATTTACATATCTCTGGTTTAGAACAATTAGGCGCAAATATTGTTCTAGAAGATGGTTATGTAAAAGCAACAGTAGACGGCCGTTTGAAAGGCGCATGCATTGTGATGGACAAAGTCAGTGTGGGTGCGACTGTTTCTATTATGACAGCAGCAACGTTGGCTGAAGGTACGACAACGATTGAAAATGCGGCTCGTGAGCCAGAAATTGAAGATACTGCTAATTTCCTTAATACCCTTGGTGCCAAAATTACAGGTGCAGGTACTGACCGTATTGTGATTGAGGGGGTTAAGCGCTTAGGTGGCGGTGTCTACCAAGTTCTACCTGATCGTATCGAAACAGGGACATTTTTAATCGCCGCCGCAGTTTCTCGTGGGAAAGTGATTTGTCGTAATGCACGCCCAGATACACTTGATGCTGTATTAGCTAAATTACGTGAAGCTGGTGCGAAAATCGAATTAGGGGATGACTGGATTAGCTTAGATATGGAAGGTAAACGCCCGAAAGCAGTTACTTTACGTACAGCACCACACCCAGGTTTCCCAACGGATATGCAGGCACAATTTAGTTTGCTCAACCTTGTTGCTGATGGTGCAGGGATGATCACCGAAACGATTTTTGAAAACCGTTTCATGCATATTCCAGAGTTGATCCGAATGGGCGCTCATGCTGAAATTGAAAGTAATACTGTGTTGTGTCATGGCGTTGAAAAACTGACCAGCGCCCAAGTGATGGCAACAGATTTACGCGCTTCAGCAAGTTTAGTTATTGCGGGTTGTATAGCCGAGGGGACTACGACGGTTGACCGTATCTACCATATTGACCGCGGCTATGAGCACATTGAAGATAAATTACGTGGTTTAGGTGCCGATATTCAGCGAGTACATTCTGACGATTAGTCATATTGTTAGCACAGGTCGGTAGTAAACCTATTGACTTAGTTAAACCCAAAAAAAGGTTGTTCTTCGAATGGAACAACCTTTTTTATTACAAAGAGAATGAATAAATTAACCCGCTTGGCCTTCAGGGATTTCCTCAATAATAACATCAATATTTTTGACTTCGCCATCCCGTAATATTTGTACTGCGGCTTTACTTCCGGGGCGAATTTCAGCCACTAAATCCATGGTTTCTGCCGCCGAAATGGCAGGCTTACCATCAACGGATAAAACAATATCACCTTGCAAAATCCCCGCTTTGGCGGCAGGCCCATTCGGAGCCACTTGGAAAACACGTAAACCTTGTATTTGATTGATATTATTATTGTTTGACCTAATTTGTGGTAGTTCGCGGGCGGTGACCCCAATGTAACCACGGATCACCCGACCATCACGGATTAGTTTATCCATGATTTTAGTCGCTAGTGCCGTTGGAATAGCAAAACTTAGCCCTTCAGAGCTAATACCTTGGCCTGCGGTAAATGAAAGCGTGTTAATACCAACTAATTCCCCTTCAGTATTGATTAATGCACCACCTGAGTTACCTGAATTAATTGAAGCATCAGTTTGTAGGAAGTTTTGTCGGCGTGTTGAGCTTAGCCCTACACGGCCAGTTGCGCTAATAATACCTTGGGTGACGGTTTGACCAATATTATAGGGGTTACCAATAGCAAGAACGACGTCACCAACATGGGTAACACGCTTGGTGTTAATGGGGATTACAGGCAGGTTGTCTGCGTCTATCTTAAGCACTGCGAGGTCAGTTAATGAATCCGAACCGACTAACAAGGCATCAAAGATAGCGCCATCTTGTAAGGCTACAAGGATTTGGTCTGGGTTATCAACAACATGTTTATTCGTAATGATATAGCCATTTGGGCTCATGATTACGCCAGAACCGAGAGATTTTAGTTCACGACCAGATTGGGAAAAACTGCCCTTGGAACTACTATACACATACACTACAGCTGGAGCCGCACGGCGCACAGCTTTATTATAACTGACGGGTTCGCTATTTGTTTTACCATACAGTAAGTCAGCTAAGCCTTGAGGACGCAACGAAGGAACCGCAACGATAATAATCAATGCAGTTAACAGGCCAAGCATGACGGATAAAGTTAGCTTCTTAACCATAAAATATCGAACATTCAGTTATTTTTTCAACGTACCCTTGAGCATAACATAAAAAAACAGGCACAGCAGAGTGATACTGTACCTGTTTTATTGATTTTAAGATGGAGTTTAATAAATTAATTTTTCATTAATAGATACAAGGTTTCCCCATCACGCAATACTTTCATTGCTAGCACTGGTGGCTTACCGTCAATAATTTTACGGAATTGGTCAATGGTCTCCACACGTGAGTCATTGACACCAAAGATTAAGTCACCTTTCATTAGGCCAATTGCAGCCGCAGGTGATTTTGGAGCCACGCTATCTACTTGGACACCTTTGGTATTACTGATAATTGCATTAGAAATAGTTGCACCTAATAAGGATTCACTTAGTTTTTCTGCTTTAGTTGCCGTACCTTCATCGTTCTCTAATACCACTTTGACATCAATTGGTTTACCAGAGCGGATTAAGCCAATGGTAATTTCTTTACCTATTTGGCTAGTACCAATTTTAGCTCTCAACTCAGCGAAACTGTTAATACGTTTACCATCAACTGAGACTAAGACGTCACCAGATTTAATACCCGCTTTAGCAGCAGATGATTTAGGAATAACTTCACTTACAAAGGCACCGCGTTGTGCATCAATGTTAAATGCTTTTGCGATATCGGAGTTCATCTCCGTACCTTTAATTCCTAAAATACCGCGTTTAACTTCCCCATGTTTAATCAGTTGTTCACTTAGGTTTTTAGCCATATTACTTGGGATAGCAAAACCGATACCGATATTACCGCCACCAGGGGCTAATATTGCAGTATTAATACCGATTAGCTCACCATTTAGGTTAACTAATGCACCACCTGAGTTACCACGGTTAATTGAGGCATCTGTTTGGATAAAGTTTTCCAAACCTTCAAGATTTAATCCACTACGACCTAATGCTGAGATAATCCCTGAAGTTGCCGTTTGGCCTAACCCAAATGGGTTACCAACTGCGACAGCAAAATCACCAACACGTAGTTTATCTGAATCTGCAATGCTAACAGCCGTTAAGTTTTTAATATCTTTGTTATTCGTGATTTTCAGTAATGCGATATCTGTTTGTGGGTCTTTACCAATCAATTTTACCGCGATTTCACGACCATCATTTAATTGGATTTGAATTTTGTCCGCACCATCAATTACATGGTTATTAGTTAAAATATACCCTTGTTCTGCATCAATAATTACACCGGAACCAAGCCCTTCAAATGGGCGCACGCTTTGTTGTTGTGATGGAACATTTGGGCCAAAAAAGAATTTTAGCTCTTCAGGAATTTGTTGATTTTGTACACGAGTCCCTGATACATGAATATTGACCACTGCGGGTAATACTTTTTCAAGCATTGGGGCTAGGCTTGGTAAATTTTGACTTTGTGCTGTTACGGGTAATGAAGCGGGTAATGCTGCACTGCTAACGGCAGGAATAGCGGCTAATGATAACCCTAGGCTCATTGCTACAGCGGTAAGAAAAAAGTTTTTTCTTTTCATAATTTAGTCGATTCTCTCAAAAATAATTATCAATTCACTGTGGATACATTTTTGGGAGTAACACAATGAGTTGAGATATTGGTTGGTATCAGATTCAATTTTACTGAAGACTATGACTATAGATTATGCGCAAAAGTTCCCTTTACGGGTAGCGAATATCCATTCTTTTACATCTATTTACATGCAACTTAAGTGAAACTTTAACTTCTATACAGTTGCTAAATAAATCATTAAGTTACATTTAGATGGAAATTTTGTTCAGATTTATTAAATGAGTATTTAAAAGCAGAAGATACAGGTGGAATAATAAAATTCAGTGAATGTTATAAGGAATCACCAGTAAGTGGCACTTACTGGTGATAAACGAAGAAAATTACTTTTCTTTCTCTTCAAGAGGGCGGAACAAGCCTGATGCGCCATCAGAGTAATCTCTTGGTGGCATTTTAACTGGTGCTTGGTCGTTATCTGCCTCAGACTCCGTTAAGCGATAGTTAAATGGGTTATCTTGTGCAGGCATATCAGGCATCAATTCAGACGAACTTTGTGCCATGTGTTGATACAGTTGACGGTAGTCACGCGCCATTTTATCCAATAGTTCTGCGCTGCGAGCAAAATGGCTAACAAGCTCTTTACGGTACTCTTCAAGTTCAGTGCTTTTTTTGTCTAACTCAGCTTGCGCTGTTTTTTGTTGGCGAAGTTTTGGGTTACCATAACGGACAACTAGTGCGCCGATGATAAAACCAACAATTAATCCTATTAATGCATACTCCCAGGTCATGCTGACTCCTTCATTACTTCAATGTTCACAGATTCAATGTTCGCAGAAATTAAGTGTCGTTACCGTTACTATACCTTAAATAATTCAAGTTGCATGTAAGCGTCAAGTAAAGCATTTCAACATATTGTAATTTGACAATTAAGTGATGAGAAAACCCACAAAACTTGAACTAGCTAAACTAAAGTTATTCAGAACTTAAAGGTAGAATCTTAAGTTGAATTTCCTTACTCTATATCGATTCGTTAACCGAAAGTTAAATGATAACTGAATCTGGTTATAATAAAGGCAGTGTATATCAAATAACGGTAAAAAAACCGAAATTTTTAAGGATTATTCAGTTAATGTCACCAATGAGCCCTACAATGCGTTATCAACAAGCGTTAGCTGATGGGAATTATCAGCCTGATGACGTACAAAAGCTTGCTGTCGAACGCCTAGATAAAATTTATCAGAACCTCGTTAATGCACCTTCAATTGTTCCTAGTGAAAAACCTTCTGGTTTAAAGCAACGTTTTAGCCGCTTATTAGGCAAAACTCCGACTACATCGATAGTGCCTGTACAAGGGTTATATATGTGGGGGGGAGTGGGTCGTGGAAAAACATGGCTAATGGATATGTTTTACGAAAGTTTACCAGGAACACGTAAACTTCGTTTGCATTTTCATCGTTTTATGAAAAAAGTACAAGAAGATTTAATGGCGTTACAGGGGCAAGAAAACCCGTTAGATATTATTGCCGATGAATTTAAAAAACACACTGACGTGTTGTGCTTTGATGAGTTTTTTGTCTCTGATATTACTGATGCAATGATTTTAGGTACTTTACTTGAGGGGTTATTTGCTCGGGGTATAACGTTAGTGGCTACCTCGAATATTATTCCTGATGATTTGTATCGTAATGGTTTGCAGCGTGCTCGTTTTTTACCTGCGATCGAGCAAATTAAAAAGTATTGCGATGTAATGAACGTCGATGCAGGGATTGACTATCGCTTACGGACTCTAACTCAAGCTCACCTATTCTTGTCGCCAATTAATAGTGAAAATCGTCAACATTTGGATGACATTTTTGTTAAATTGGCCGGGAAGCAAGGTGAACAATCACCGGTGTTAGAAGTTAATCACCGCAAAATGCAGGCGATCCGTACCGCGGAAGGGGTTTTAGCAATAGAGTTTAAGGTGCTTTGCGAAGAGCCTCGTAGCCAAAACGACTATATCTATTTATCGAACTGTTACCATACTATCTTGTTATATAATGTACCTGCCATGGGTACGAACGATGAAAACTCCGCTCGCAGGTTTTTGGCCTTAATTGATGAGTTTTATGAGCGTAAAGTTAAATTAATTATTAATGCAGCAGTACCGATGGAATCGCTTTATCAAGGGCAATTACTGGCGTTTGAATACCAACGTTGTTTGTCCCGTTTACAAGAAATGCAAAGTGAAGAATACCTTAAAATCCCACATTTGGCTTAAGTGGACAAACCCTTAAGTCGATAAACCATTGGTATTTTATCGAGCAAACGCCTTGGAATGCACAATTTAAGTACAAATTAGGGTGTTTATTCGAATAAACGTAAAAAAAATGCATTTGGGGTCGATTTTTGTTGCTGACTTCTCTATAATCTTGCGACCCCACGTTACAGCATTGTTTTTTATTTCCCAAAAAATAATGCATTAATGCCAGTTAGGCTGCTCGAAGGGGTAGGTTTACTGGACAAAGAGTCGTGTGAACCTCAGAAAGCTTATGAACATGAGTGTTCACCAACGTGTAACTTCAATATTGGGTAAGTTTTAATGAAAACTTTTACAGCTAAACCAGAGACCGTAAAACGCGACTGGTATGTTGTTGATGCAGATGGCAAAACTTTAGGCCGTCTTGCAACTGAAATTGCTAGCCGTTTACGCGGTAAGCATAAAGCGGAATACACTCCGCACGTGGATACTGGTGATTACATCATCGTTCTGAATGCAGAGAAAATTGCTGTTACCGGCAATAAACGCGAAGACAAAATCTACTATCGCCACACTGGCCATGTAGGTGGAATCAAGCAAGCAACTTTCGAAGAAATGATTGCTCGCAGTCCTGAGCGTGTGCTTGAAATCGCGGTTAAAGGCATGTTGCCAAAAGGACCTCTGGGTCGTGCAATGTACCGTAAACTGAAAGTTTACGCAGGTAATGAGCACAACCACGCGGCTCAACAACCGCAAGTTCTTGACATTTAATCGGGATTATAGCAATGGCTGAAAATCAATACTACGGCACTGGTCGCCGCAAAAGCTCATCTGCTCGTGTCTTTATTAAGCCGGGTAGCGGTAACATCACAATCAATCAACGTACACTGGAACAATACTTTGGTCGCGAAACTGCGCGCATGGTTGTTCGTCAGCCGTTAGAGCTGGTTGAAATGTTAGAAAAACTGGATCTGTACATCACTGTTAAAGGTGGTGGTATTTCAGGTCAAGCAGGCGCAATCCGTCACGGTATTACACGTGCACTGATGGCTTACGACGAGACTCTTCGTTCTGATCTGCGTAAAGCTGGTTTTGTTACCCGTGATGCGCGTTCTGTTGAACGTAAAAAAGTGGGTCTGCGCAAAGCACGTCGTCGTCCGCAGTTCTCCAAACGTTAATTTATTGCCCTTTGGGCATGAAATTAATGAAAAAACCCGCCTTTATGGCGGGTTTTTTATTGTCTGTTGTTTTTGATTAATTAATATTGGTAATACTTGATTAAATATAGCGATTAAAAAGAAATTGATATAATTTGTAGAAAAAAGAATTATTTAGTTTAGAATTTAAAATTATTATTAGTTGGGTGTTATTTAGTTCATTTATTTATTATTAAATAACCAAAGTATGGATTCAACTCCAAGGATTTAAGTCCATATATAAGTGTATTTTTAGTTAATAAAACTATTTTTTTTGTGATTTAACCTGTCATTGAAATATACTTATGATTTTTTCGATGCTTCCCCCCTAAGCTGTACAAAATCTGTTAGAATATGTGCCTGTTTTTTATTTCGGATTTCTCGCCTTTATTGTGCGGGAGGGTTGTGTTGGCTTTCAGTATGGATAAATGAAAGACGGACACTGGGGATTTTAAAATGGGTAATCGGTAATTAAATACTTAATTACATTTCGTCCATTTTGTATTTTGGAGGTTTTAATGGCTGTCGCTCCTAATAAACGTTCGGTAATGACATTGTTCTCTAGCCCAACTGACATTTTTAGCCATCAGGTACGTATTGTTCTGGCTGAAAAAGGAGTTAGTGTTCAAATTGAATATGTTGAACCTGGTCAGCAACATAAAGATTTGATTGACCTCAACCCATACCATAGCGTTCCAACGTTGGTTGATCGTGATCTAACGCTTTATGACCCACATATTATCATGGAATACCTTGATGAGCGTTTTCCTCATCCACCATTAATGCCTGTTTATCCAGTTGCACGTGGTACAAGCCGTCAATTAATGTATCGCATTAAAAATGACTGGTATTCATTGATGGACAAAATTGAGAAAGGCACGGCACAAGAAGCTGCAAATGCCCGCCGTCAATTATCTGAAGAGCTGATCGCAGTTTCTCCTGTTTTTGCTGAAATGGACTTCTTCATGAGCGAAGAATTTAGCATCGTCGATTGCTATTTGGCTCCATTGCTGTGGCGCTTACCTGTACTCGGTATTGAAATTAACCCATCAATCAGCAAATACTTACATTTTTATATGGATCGCGTTTTTGACCGTGACGGATTCAGCGCGTCATTGACGGATGCTGAAAAAGAAATGCGCGAGTCTAGACAGCCTATTAGAAGAGGCTAAAAATGATGGAAATGACACCAATGTCACCACGTCGTCCTTATTTGTTACGTGCCCACTACGAGTGGTTACTTGATAACGATATGACTCCGCATTTGGTGGTTGATGTCACCGTTCCCGATGTAAACGTTCCTATGGAGTTTGCTCGGGATGGGCAAATTGTTTTGAATGTAGCGCCTCGAGCCGTCGGTAATTTCGAAATCACCAACGAAGAAGTGCGTTTCAATGCCCGTTTTGGTGGTGTGCCGCGTCAAGTGTATGTTCCAATGTCAGCAATTATGGCGGTATATGCACGTGAAAATGGGGCTGGTATGATGTTTGAACCTGAGACTGCTTATGATGCAGAGTTATCCTCAGGGGTCGAAGATATTGAAGAACCAGAAGATAATATTACTTTAGTTCATGAAGCTGACCTTCCTGATGAAAGTTCGCAAGAACCATCAGGTGATGAGCCACCTAGGCCTCCGAAAGGTAGACCTGCACTAAGAGTTGTCAAATAACAGGCTTATCAGTTTTCATTACTTTAGAAATCAAGTAATAACGATCAACAGAGGGGATAATCCCTCTGTTTTTCTTTTTTTTTAAGTATTATTCGGTAATTAAACACCGAGAAAAAGCAAAATTCCTTCAGCTGCTCCGCGGCCATCAGCAATCGCAGTGACTACAAGGTCAGAACCCCTAATGGCATCTCCCCCTGCAAATATCTTTTGATTGGATGTTTGGTATGGAAAACCCGTATGATGACTAGCTAAGATATGACCGTGCTGATTATGCTTAACATCTTGCTCTGCTAACCAAGATTGAGTGTATGGGTGAAAACCAAAAGCAACAATAACCACATCAGCTTCGATAAAAGTATTTGAATTTTCAATGAGTTCTACTTGATAACGCCCATCTTTGAGTTCACCTTTTTGGGTTCGAGAAGCATAAATGCCAGTAATCTGACCATTTTCATTGGTGGCTACTTTGGTCGCTTGGGTATTAAAATAAAATTGAACACCTTCGTCTAATGCATTCGTTATTTCTTTTTGCGACCCGGGCATGCTTGCTTTATCTCTACGATAGACACAATTAACCTGTGCAGCGCCTTGACGAATAGCACTCCGAGTGCAATCCATCGCGGTATCCCCCCCACCTAAAACAACCACGCGTTTTTTATGTAAATCAATGTAGGGTTGGTCTGTAGATGCAGGTAGTGCCATTAAATGACGGGTATTCGCGATTAAATAGGGCAGAGCCTCATACACGCCTTGAATTGATTCAGTTGAGAGGTTCCCTTTAATTGACTGATAGGCACCTGTAGCAATAAAAATAGCGTCATAGGTGCTAAGAAGCGCATCTAACGAGAGGTCAACACCTATTTCAGTATTAAGCTGAAACTGTACCCCCATTTCTGCCAAAATTTCATGTCGCTGCATCATAACGTGTTTTTCTAACTTAAATGCTGGGATACCAAATGTCAGTAGTCCCCCAATCTCGGGATGTTTATCAAAAACGATAGCCTCGACACCATTACGAACAAGAACATCGGCACAAGCTAGCCCAGCGGGGCCAGCCCCAATAATAGCAACACGCTTATTGACTGGAGAAACATGAGAAAGGTCGGGGCGCCAGCCTAATGCAAAGGCAGTATCATTAATATAGCGTTCAATGTGGCCAATAGTCACTGCACCATGGTCGTCATGTAGTACACAAGCGACTTCGCATAACTTATCTTGGGGGCAAACACGGCCACATATTTCGGGTAAACTATTGGTGTGATGGGACAATTCAGCGGCTTCAATGATACGCCCTTCAGCTGCAAGTTTAAGCCAACTAGAGATTGGGTTATGTAAAGGGCACTTCCATTCACAAAAAGGGCTACCACAAGACAGACAACGACTTGATTGTTGTTGAATATCAGAAACGTTATCAGGCTCATAAATTTCAACAAACTCTATTTTACGGGTTGCCAGTGCTTTTTTGTGTGGCTCGCGGCGTTGTAGGTTGAAACTGTTAGAATTCATGGTGTTCCTTAATGAACTTTGTCTGATTTCACTTGGTAAAACTTGGCGTTTTCTTTTAAGTTTATCGCCCATATTTAAAGATAAACAGCATTAATATTTTGTTTTTCAATTGATTGTGATTAAGATTTACTCAGAATGAGTTTTTACCCGAGTAGAAGCAAAGAAAATTCCTGATTGTTATTTATCATTAATAATAAAAAATGGCTATTGAATGAGCAGGATCGACATTTTGTATTAATAAACATCCGAAACTGTCCTGTTTGATATATGATTCAAAGAGAATTTAACTAAGGGGTGGTTATGAAAGTACTTCGCGGCCTTGCGCAATACTATGTCGATTTGATGATGAAACTAGGGCTGGTGCGGTTTTCACTATTACTAGCATCCGCGCTGGTTGTTCTTGCCATGATAATGCAGATGGCCGTGACAATCTTTTTGCGAGGGCATGTTGATAGCCTCGATATGGTCGGGTCGATTTTCTTTGGCTTAATCATTACCCCTTTAGCGGTTTATTTTCTTTCGGTTGTTGTTGAGCAGTTAGAAGAGTCGCGGCAACGTTTGTCGCGCATGGTCGATAAACTTGAAGTCATGCGTAAGCGCGATGCGGAATTAAACATTCAATTACATGGCAATATTGAGCAACTAAATCTTGAAATACAAGAGCGCGAAAAAGCTGAAAGAGCGCACTTGGAACTGCTTGAACAACTCAAACAAGAAATGAAATATCGAGAGCAAACACAGGTTGAACTTGAACAACAATCGGTGTTGCTGCGCTCATTCCTTGATGCATCACCGGATTTAGTTTATTACCGCAACGAAAATAACGAGTTTTCAGGTTGTAACAGAGCAATGGAACTGTTGACTGGTAAAAGTGAAAAACACTTAGTTGGGTTAACACCTCTAGATATTTATGATGTCGAAATTGCATCTAAAGTAATGGAGACTGATGAAAAAGTTTTCCGCCATAATGTTTCCCTCACTTATGAACAGTGGCTGGTTTACCCTGATGGCAGAAAAGCCTGTTTTGAGTTACGAAAAGTCCCATTTTATGACCGAGTAGGTAAACGGCATGGCCTTATGGGCTTTGGTCGCGATATAACAGAGCGTAAACGCTACCAGGAGGCGTTAGAGAACGCGAGCAGGGAAAAGACTACCTTTATCTCAACGATAAGCCACGAGCTTCGTACGCCGCTTAATGGCATCGTTGGTCTTAGTCGTATTTTACTCGATACGAATTTAACTTCAGAACAATCTAGCTATTTAAAAACGATTCATGTCAGTGCAGTGACATTAGGGAATATTTTTAATGATGTCATTGAGATGGATAAAATTGAGCGTCGTAAAGTCCAACTAGATAACCAACCCGTCGCATTACCTGAGTTTGTGAATGATTTAGAGAATCTAAGTGGGTTATTAGTTCAGCCCAAAGGGCTTAAATTTGTTATGGATGTGGCACCTACTTTGCCAAAAACGGTGTTAACTGATGGGACGCGTTTACGGCAGGTATTATGGAATTTAATTGGGAATGCGGTTAAGTTCACGCAACAAGGTGAGGTCAAAGTAAGTATTTGGCAAGAGCCTGAAAACAAAATCTTTTTTAGGGTAAAAGACAGTGGTATTGGCATACCTCAGGATGAGTTAGATAAAATCTTTGCGATGTACTATCAAGTAACAGATTCTGCTGGTGGTAAACCTGCAACAGGGACGGGGATTGGTCTTTCTGTATCACGTCGGTTAGCACAAAATATGGGGGGCGACATACAGGTTGAGAGTGAAATAGGCCAAGGTTCTACTTTTACTTTATCAATTACAGCGCCTGTGGTTGAAGAAGAAGTCGCTGAACATCAAGACAGTGATGATGATTACCCACTACCAGCCTTGCATATTTTATTAGTGGAAGACATTGAACTCAATGTTGTTGTTGCGTGTTCTGTATTAGAAAACCTTGGCAATACAGTTGATGTAGCGATGAATGGTAAAGATGCATTAGCAATGTTTGCTCCCGGTGAATATGATTTAGTGTTATTAGACATTCAATTACCAGATATGACAGGTTTAGATATTTCTAGGCAGCTTAAACAACAGTATGACAAAGAAGATTTACCGCCATTAATAGCCTTAACGGCAAATGTCCTTAAGGATAAAAAAGAATATTTTGATGCGGGAATGGATGGCGTATTGAGTAAACCGTTGTCGGTTCCTGCTTTAACTCAAGTTATAGAACAATTTTGGGGGGAGCATACTTCCCAAAATGAGGAAGTTGAAAACCGCGATGTCACATCACAAGTTGATGAGTCTATATTAGATTGTGACATGTTAGAGCAATACATTGAATTAGTCGGCCCCAAACTGATTTATGATGGGTTAGATGTTTTTGAAAAAATGTTGCCGGGTTATTTAGCTATTCTTGATTCGAATATGGTGGCTAAGGACCAAAAAGGTATTGTTGAAGAGGCCCATAAAATTAAAGGTGCCGCTGGCTCTGTTGGTTTAAAGAATTTACAGAAAATCGCACAGCAAATTCAATCTCCTGATTTACCAGCATGGTGGGATAATGTTCAGGAATGGGTTGATGAATTAAAACAAGACTGGAAAGCAGATATAGAAACTTTAAGAAACTGGGTTGATGAGCGTACAAAAAAATAACCCCAACCGAAGTTGGGGTGCGCGAATACTGCGCCAACACCAGGGAAATCGTTGATCTGCATGTATTTTTTGTTCTTGGCAAATCATTAAATTAGGTATATCACCGTAAAGGGCAACATCAAGATACCAAAATTTAGCGAATCTGTTACAAGATTCATTAAAATCTGTGATGAAGATTGATGTTTCTACCCTTTAGCGCTTGAGAGATAATTTACTACAAATGGAGGAAGATATGAAATCAATTGCGGTTATTTTAAGTGGCTGTGGTGTTTTTGATGGAAGCGAGATCCATGAGTCTGTATTAACTATGTTGGCTTTGAGTCAAAATAATGCTGAAGTTCATTTTTTCGCTCCTGATGATAATCAACCTACTGTTATTAATCATATAACTGGTGAAGAAAAATCAGAGAAACGTAACCAATTAGAAGAATCTTCTCGTATTACACGTGGGAAAATATCGCCTTTGTCGTCAGCTGATGCATCAAAGCTAGATGCCCTCATAATTCCTGGTGGTTTTGGTGCTGCAAAAAACTTATGTAATTTCGCAGTTAAAGGAAGTGAGTGTGAAATTAATAAAGAACTATTAAGTTTAGTACGAGAAATGCATCAGCAGAAAAAGCCGCTAGGGCTGATGTGTATTGCTCCTGTCATGCTTCCTAAAATGTTAAATACATCAGTAGAACTAACTATTGGTGATGATAGTGAAACGATTGCTCAGATAGAGAGCATGGGAGGGAAGCACGTCAAATGTACTGTAGATGACATTGTAGTTGATGAGGTTAATCGAGTTGTTACAACACCTGCTTATATGCTGGCTCAATCAATTTCTGAAGCAAATATAGGTATTAACAAGCTCGTTAAGAAAGTATTGGAAATGGCGTGATTATTTAAATGCTAACTTTTGTTTCTAGATTGTGGCACTGGTTAAAGAAGATCACAATTTCATTACTTGTGGTGTGGCTTTTTTCCGTCATTCTTTTTAAATATGTACCAGTGCCATTTTCAGCAGTAATGGCAGAAAGACAAATTACTGCATGGTTAAACTTAAATTTTTCTTATGTATCTCATTCTAAATGGGTAGATGAAAATCGTATTTCTCCGTATGTTTATTTGGCTGTAATTGCCGCTGAAGATCAAAATTTCCCTCATCACTGGGGTTTTGATCTTGATGCAATTGAGAGGGCTTATCAACATAATATGATCAATAAACAGTCAGTCAGAGGGGCATCTACCATTTCTCAACAAACTGTAAAAAACGTATGGTTATGGGATGGAAGAAGCTGGATAAGAAAGGGGTTTGAAACAGCAATGACTCCAGTTATGGAGCTCTTCTGGTCTAAAAAAAGAATACTCACTGTTTATTTGAATGTTGCTGAGTTCGGAGAGGGGGTTTTTGGGGTAGAAGAGGCTGCAAATAAATTCTTTAATAAGCCTGCTAGCAAGCTTACAATGAATGAAGCTGCATTATTAGCAGCAGTTTTACCTAATCCTCATAGGTATAGCGTAAAATCACCCTCTTCTTATGTTTTAAAAAGGCAAGCGTGGATCTTGAATCAGATGCGCTTATTAGGCGGTAAGAATTTTCTGAAAATAAACCAATTGGCTTCGGAATAAGATAAAAGCCATGGTTTTTAACTCATGGCTTTTATTTTTATACCAATATATTATTGTTTATGATTAATTGAGATAAGTGAATGCTGTGGTTACTCGGCGAACACCGTCTGTTTCGCTCGCAATTTTTGCTGCTGCATCACCTTCTTGCCTTGTTAATACCCCCAATAAAAAGACTTCACCATTTTCTGTGATGACTTTTACACTGCCCGATTTAACACTGTCACTGGCAAGAATTTTGGATTTTACTTTGGTTGTTAACCAAGTGTCTTTTGAGGCTGTGCCTAAATCAACAGGTTCACCACTACGAATCTCATTATAAACAGCAGTAGTTCCTTCAACATTCGAGGCGATTTGTTTCGCACGCTCAGCCCAAGCCATGTCAGGGCTTTGCCCCGTTAATAACACATTTCCTTTATACGCAGTCGCGATAATGCGTGCTTTACCTGTTATTTCCTTATCTTTATTAAGTTGTCCACTAACACGTGCTTCTAAGGTGCCATCGTCAACTTGCTGACCAACTGTGCGAGGATCTGTAGCGCTTTTCGTTGCAACAGCAGCAGAGCCGACAACAGCAGCACCAATACAACCTTGTAAAAGAATAGTACTCATGATTATGGCAAAAACTGGTATTAATCGCATTTTGTCTCCTTAATCGTCCTGATGAGGGAAAAGGGTATTATCTATGAGGTCGCACAGACAATTTACAGTAAGTAAATGAACTTCTTGGATACGAACACTTCTTTGAGATGGGATCCTAATTTCAACATCTTGTGGGCCAAGTAACCCTGCGAGCTCTCCACCGTCATAGCCAGTGAGAGCGACAATGGTCATATCTCGCGTTACCGCCGCTTCAACAGCTTTAATAATATCACTGCTATTACCATGAGTAGATATTGCCATTAGAACATCACCATGCTGCCCCAATGCCCTAACTTGTTTAGCATAAATTTCGGACGGTTGTTTGCTGCCTGAGATAGCGGTTAATACAGCATTATCGGTATTAAGTGCCAATGCAGGCAGGCTAGGACGTTCAGTTTCGAAACGGTGGATCATACTCGCGGCGAAACGTTGTGCTGTGGCAGCAGAAGCACCATTACCACAACATAAAATTTTGTTACCATTTAGCAATGATTGAACCATCATCATTGCAGCTCTGGATATAGTATCCGGCAGCGCTTCAGCAGCTGCTATTTGAGTTTGAATACTTTCAGTGAAACAAACTTTTATACGGTCTAGCACTGGTTTTTTCCTATCAAAATTTACCCGTCATACTTCGTGCTGTAGCGGTGTTGGCTACGCTCGCTAACCCTAATCACATACTTATGTATGCTCATAGGGATTAGCTTACTTGCCGCCTTGCTACAACACGAATTATTTAGGGTAATCCCGTCATATCCCATGCTGTAGCGGTGTTGGCTACGCTCGCTAACCCTAATCACATACTTATGTATGCTCATAGGGATTAGCTTACTTGCCGCCTTGCTACAACACGAATTATTTAGGGTAATCCCGTCATATCCCATGCTGTAGCGGCGTTGACTACGCTCGCTAACCCTAATCACATACTTATGTATGTTCATAGGGATTAGCTTACTTGCGGCCTTGCTACAACACGAATTATTTAGGGTAATCCCGTCATATCCCATGCTGTAGCGGCGTTGACTACGCTCGCTAACCCTAATCACATACTTATGTATGCTCATAGGGATTAGCTTACTTGCCGCCTTGCTACAACACGAATTATTTAGGGTAATCCCGTCATATCCCATGCTGTAGCGGCGTTGACTACACTCTTGCAGCCTTGCTACAACGAAAAGTAATATTTGTAGCGTTGTTGATTATACTCGCTAATTTATTCAGGTAGCTTATTTGTCATTCAGATTACGAATACTAGCCATCTTCGTTAAATGCGTTTTGTATCCATTCAAATTGGTTACCCGTTATTGCGCAGATATCAAAACGGCACGAGCTGGTATCGAAACTTTCTTGCCTTTGCGCAAGCCATAATTTTGCAGCGGCTAATAATTTTCTACGTTTATGCCAGTTTACTGATAAAAGTGCATTACCGTAATCACCATTTTTACGAAAACGTACCTCGATAAATACCCAACCAGTATTATCGCGCATTATTAAATCGATCTCACCGGCTCGATTTCTTGCATTACGTTCGACAAACGTTAGCCCTTGTTGTTTCAGGAAAGTGAGTACTTGGTGTTCATAGTACCGACCTGTTAACCATTTTAAGGGTTTCTGGATTGTTTTCATGACGTCCTTGTCTGAAAAGTCACCTTCTCGATGACTTGTTTATACCCTATTGAGCAGGAAGGATCTTCCCTTGCTTGAACTGTAACCAAGGTAATTCGCGGAAAACAACACAATTAGGTGTTGTTGTGAGTACTCCGGATGCACCATTAATACGTAATTGTTCTGGTTGCTGTAATTTATCGAAATTATTAGCTAATGACCATGCATCAATACCCATTGCATATAAGCGAAATAGTGAGTAGTCATTATTTAACTTTTGTTGAGCCTGTTTGCGTAAACTATTGTTTGCACCAGCTAATAAAGGGACCTCGCTGAACTTAACACCGTCCATTTCGAAGCGGTAATCAGCCCCTGAACCTGCTTGGTTACTACGTGAGCTCGTATAAAGTGCTGGACGTGAACGGGTGCTAATTGCCATTTCTATCATCGGTTTGATAAGCGTCAGCTCGTCACGTGTCGCCACAATATAGACACCATCAATAGCACCTGTTGAATCTTCAATTTGAGGGCTTAATTGTGGGCTAACTGTTTCCCCTGTATTAACAGGTGTTCCAGTCATACGGATACCAGCACCGCGGTTAATGGATTCTTTTAGCGAAGGTACTGAACCAAAGGTTTGCATTAACACGGTCGAGCCGCCTTTCTCTTGCCAACCTTTAGCGAAGGCTTTGGCAATTCTATCGCCAAAGGCATTTGCTGGCACTAATACGAGAGGCATTTGTTTGCCTTCAGACCTCATATAAGCGGCTGCATTTTGCGCTTCATCTTCTGGAGATAACGAAAAATAACAGAGGTTTGGACGAGGTTGTAATTGGTTGCTATCGAGTTCGTTAAGCGCAAGAACGCTAACAGGAGCACCCATTTGTGCTATCACATTTACATCTGTTTTCAGCAGCGGCCCGACAACAAGGTTAAATCCTTCATTTTTAGCTTGTTCAAGCAGTTGAGGCATTTGTTGATTGGTGGTATCAAAGACTTTGATCGTTTGTGTATTTGTCGGAGTAGCATCAATACGTAAAGCGGAGGTTACCAAGTCATTATCGGTGGTGGCAGGCGCTTCACCCGTAGTCGCTGCGACTTCTGCATAAATTTGGTCGAGTATATCATTACCGCTACTTTGAGCGTTCGCTGTGTTAGCCGGAAGAGATGTGGTTTGCGGGAGCCCTTTTTGAGCATCCATAAACCCTTGCATGATGGCTTGACCGAAAACCTGACCTTGCCCACTCATCGGTAAAAATAGGGCTATTTTCGGGGTTGTGCCAACACGCGGTAACATTGCTTGGAGCAACTGGGTCGGGGGAATTGTGGCCCCTGGGTTATTTGAATAACGCATTTTCCAGTCGTTGAAACCGGTGCGTAGCGCATCAGGGTCATCTTGGTTGTTTTGATAAATATCTAAAAGATCGACCCAACCTTGGAGAATATATTCATCAGCCTCAATTCCGTGGACTTGTTCTGGCGTTAACTGTGTTAACATCTTCCAGAGGCCATCAATATTGGCTTGGCGCTCAGCAGCTGTTTTTAATAAAGGCTCTTGGCTAATATAAGCTCGCAGGGCTTCCATTGAGGGCTTGCCTTGAGCAGCATCAATGATGGCTTGGTAGCTGCTAACATCAGACGTACTTTGCTCAGGTGTTTTTTGGGTGGGCGGGAAGTAATCCGATACCATTTGGCACCCTGACAATGCAAATATAGATAGCATTGCTGTGCAGATTAACCCTTTTTTCAAATGCAAAAAAATTGAAGGACGCATACTGTATCCAATGGTGTATTTTTCAATTGCTTAATTTTAAACCGGCTATTCGGATGAAACAATGAACCAACCTAATCAAGCTGTGGTTATGGCATCCACGCTGTATATCGTCCCAACCCCAATTGGTAATATGGGTGATATCACGCAACGTGCGTTGGATGTTCTTAAACATGTTGACCTTATTGCGGCAGAGGACACTCGGCATTCAGGCATTCTTTTACAGAATTTTGCGATTAATGCACGACTGTTCGCTCTACATGATCATAATGAACAGCAAAAGGCAGATCAATTAATTAGCAAACTTCAACAAGGCGATAGTATCGCATTAGTCTCTGATGCAGGTACACCTTTAATTAATGATCCAGGTTATCATTTAGTCAATCGTTGTCGTGAGGCTGGTATCCGTGTTGTGCCTTTACCCGGCGCCTGTGCAGCGATTACTGCGCTGTCTGCTGCCGGTTTGCCTTCAGACCGTTTTTGTTATGAAGGTTTTTTACCTGCTAAAACAAAAGGCCGTAAAGACGTTTTACAATCACTTGAACAAGAAACTCGGACACTGATTTTCTATGAGTCAACCCACCGTTTGTTAGATAGTTTAGCAGATATGGTAGAAGTCTGGGGACCAGAACGTCATGTTGTTTTAGCTCGGGAATTGACTAAAACGTGGGAGTCAATTGAAGGCCGTCCAGTAGGTGAATTGTTGGCGTGGGTAAAAGAGGATGAAAACCGCCATCGCGGCGAAATGGTGTTAATTGTTGAAGGCTATAAGAAGCCAGAGGATGATTCGGCTATTTCCCCTGATGTGGTTCGCACGTTAAATTTATTACAAAAAGAGCTTCCCCCTAAAAAAGCGGCAGCGATTACAGCCGAAATTTATGGGTTAAAGAAAAATATGTTGTATAAATTGATGCTTGATAATCAAAGCAATGAATGATTTTTAGGCAAATAAAACGGTTACATTAATATAAGTGGTAAATTGCAGGTGCTAGAGTCTGTACAAGCTACAACAAAGTGCCTATAATTCGCCGCGGAGTTGGCCAGACAACCGCTGCTTTATCGTTGTCCCTTCGGGAGACGGGTAAAGGGGAGGAAAGTCCGGGCTCCATAGGGCAGGGTGCCAGATAACGTCTGGGAGGCGCAAGCCTACGACTAGTGCAACAGAGAGCAAACCGCCGATGGCCTGTTTACAGGATCAGGTAAGGGTGAAAGGGTGCGGTAAGAGCGCACCGCGCGACTGGCAACAGTTCGTGGCACGGTAAACTCCACCCGGAGCAAGACCAAATAGGGGTTCATATGGTGCGGCCCGCATTGAACTCGGGTAGGTTGCTGGAGCCAGTGCGCAAGTGCTGGCCTAGATGAATGGTTGTCCACGACAGAACCCGGCTTATCGGCCAACTCCCATTTTTTCGTCATACTTAGCGCTGTCACGGCGTTAGCTTCATTCAGCCACACGGGTCACATACTTTTGTATGCTCCCCGTGCTGTCTTCACATCGCTGCCTTGTTACAGCACTAACTATTTAGAAAAAATCTCAGTTTGTAGTGCTTTAAGCTGTCCTATGTTGGCGTTGCTCGTCAACTCGAGTCACATACTTTTGTATGCTCCTTTTTTTCGTCATACTTCAAGTTGTGCCTGTGTTGGCGTCACTCGTCAACCCTAGTCACATACTTTTGTATGCTCCTAGGGATTTCCTCATTTTGCCGCCTTGGCACAACTCGAATTATTTAGCAAAAACCAACGATAATATTTTTCTATTTCTATTTTTCTGGTCAACCTTCACCATTTTGTTGTATCAAACCATCAACGTCACAACCCCCTGATGCAAATCAATATGTTTTCTGAATATGTAAATACAATAATGGTATTTAAAATGCATGTTAAAGAGATGGGCGTATATGACCAAAAAACCACGTATAAGGTATCAACGCCGCCCCGGTACGACAGGGGGAAAGCTTCCTTGGAATGATTGGCGGAACGCATCAACTTGGCGGAAAGTTGTACAATTCACACTCTTGGCGATAAACCTTTATATCGGTATTACTTTCTATTACTGGGTTCGTTACTACGAAACTGGTGGGGCAACGCTTTATCTTCCTCGTCCGGGTGGGATTGAGGGTTGGCTACCTATTGCTGGGTTAATGAATTTAAAATACACATTAGAAACAGGCAGTTTTCCGGTAATCCATGCGGCCTCAATGTTTCTTTTGGTTTCTTTCATAATTATTAGCTTATTATTGAAAAAAGCCTTTTGTTCGTGGATGTGCCCAATAGGGACAATTTCTGAATACACGGGGAAAATAGGGCAAAAACTGTTTCGTTATCAAAACCAAATCGATTTACCTAAATGGTTAGATATTCCTCTAAAAGGCTTAAAATATTTACTATTAGCTTTTTTTCTCTATATAGCATTATCCATGCCTGCACAGATGATCCAGTATTTTATGATGTCGCCTTATGGGATCATCATTGATGTTAAAATGCTCGATTTCTTTCGCTACATTAGCGGTGTTACCTTGGTGAGTGTTATTGTTCTTGTGGTGATTAGTTTGTTTATTCGCAATGCTTGGTGCCGTTATTTGTGCCCTTATGGTGCATTGTTGGGGCTATTTTCGTTATTTTCCCCCGTAAAAATTCGTCGAGATGTGGAAAGCTGCATTGATTGCGGAAAATGTGCCAAGAACTGCCCGTCGCGTATTCCAGTCGACAAGCTCATTAAGGTAAGAACGGTGGAATGTACAGGGTGTATGACGTGCGTGGAGTCCTGCCCTGTTTCTTCAACCCTAAATTTTTCATTACAAGTGCCAAGAAAAAAACGCCAAATCCCATTGTCTGGGGTAATTATGTTAGTTTTAACTCTGGGAATGTTATTTAGTGTCATCGGGGTTGCTGCTTACTTTGGTGTGTGGGATAGCCCTGTCCCCGATAATTATTGGTTTCATATTATACCGAATGCACGAATGATAGGTCATTAATATATAATGAAAAAAGCCCCACTACATACTAGATGAGTGGGGCATTTGTTGTTTTGTCATTTGTCACAATGACTGTTTTTTATAACATCTCGCTTATATTTATTTTCCGACTTCTTTTTACTGCTTTAACGCATCAATTAACCGCTTGCTTAACCATCTGCAATAATTGACGAACTTCTTCTGGGCGAGTATTGCCCGTATTTTTATCAATGATTGAGCTATAAATATGAGGAATGATTTTCTTCACGCCTGCATCAAGGGCTATTTGCAAAATTTCCGCAAAGTTATCTAAATCAATACCGCCAGTAGGCTCTAAAGAAAAATCAAATTCAGCACAAGCTTTAGCAATGGCTTTATATTCTTCAATATATTTTAACCCTTTCATATTAAAGAACTTAACAGAGTCAGCGCCCATATCTTTAAGCATCATGATTGCGGTTTCAATGGGGACAATGCCATCTGGGGCTTGTGAGCTTAATGGGCCTGTAGAGATTTTTACCATGCCAACCGTACCTGTCGGTGAGATTAATGCGTTAACGAATGTCTCGGTTTGGCCTAATAAGGCTCGGCTAATGGGAGCACCTGTAAATACTTGATTTACATGCTGTGGTTGAATTTCCTGTGAAATTAAAGACACCATGGTTGATTGGTTTGGATCGCCAGCCCCAAGACCAACCGATAACGCATTATCCGTCTCTTGCGCGTAGATGCGCATATCAGCTATGGCACTTTCTAAGTCAGGGTAATTTTTGGATAATACACCGACAACGACAAAGGTTTCCGCTGCGACATAAATGTCTTTAGCATTTTGGTGGCTACCAGCCAACACATTTAAACAGACACGGTCACGGTAAAAATTCGGTGACAATTTCATTTTAAAATCCTTCTACTAGCAAACGAATATTCTTTGAAATGACATCAAGTTGTTCATTGCTTACACTACGGATATCCGCTTCAACTTTTCCTTCATTAGCTTTGTATTCACGGAAATAAATGGCGGTATTCCCCTGTTTCAACTCAGCCATAATCTGATAGGTCGTTTTGCCAATAACATTTTCATCGAAGCTAATTTCAGTACGTGCAATATCGCGTCCTGCGCCATCCCATACCACTTGCGCAGAGATGCCGTTGATATCATTTAGGTCACTGATAAATTTACTCATTCGATTAACCATTTCAGCGCCAGTTTCTTTTGTCGCACTCAGATATTGTTCGATAGCAAGTGTGAGCCCTAAAATACCTTCTTTACCGACTTTCATTGCTCGGCCGATACCTTGGCTTTGGCGTTTAACCCACTCGATATATTGTTTTTTACCAATAACGAGACCGCTGGTTGGGCCTTCAATAGCTTTGGCACCACTGTAAATAACAATATCGCCACCAGTGTGATAATAAGCCGTTAATTCCTCTTCTGCCGCAGCATCAACAATCAGCGGTAGCTGGTGGTCATGAGCGACTTTGGCCGCTTGCTCCACAGTTAACATGCTTTTTTGTACGGTATGATGTGATTTGATATATAAGATGGCTGCGGTTTGAGGGGTGATTTTTGCCGCGAGTTGTGCAGCACTGCATTCATTAGCAAAACCAGCTTCAATGACTTTACCTCCGCCGAGTGTCACCATGGTGTCGACGGGGGCGCCAAAGTTAACATTATGGCCTTTAGGTAAAATAATTTCGCGAGGAACCACTTTGTCGGATGAATGCAGGTTGAGTAGTAAATCATCGTCGTCTTGCACGATCACCGCGGCAACAGCTTGGGCAATACCGGCAGATGCACAAGACACCACAACAGCAGCTTCAACATCTAATAAACTTGCAATGTATTCGCCTGTTTTATTGACTAAATCTTTAATTTCAAAATAGTGATTTAACCCATAAGCCACTCGCTCAACCACTTCAGGTGTTGGGGTCGATACACCAAGGGCGGTCATACGGCCAGAAGCATTAATAACGTGTTTTAACTGATATTTATCATAGATTGATTGCATGTTCAGATTCGCCTTCTGCATGAATAATATGTTTTCCACCGACAATTGCGGCAATAGGAACAAAGCGGTGAGTCCCTATGCGATGTTCACCTTCTGCATCAGTGAGTTCAGTCGGTTCTTCTTTTAAATCAAATAGCGTAATATCTGCATCGAAGCCCGGTTTTAGATAGCCTTTCGCTGGAAGTGACAGCAAGTCAGCAGCTTTTTCTGTGACACAACGTAAAACTTGCTCAGCACTAAAGCCCATGCAGAGGAATTTCGTCATTACAAAAGCAAGGCTATACACTGGCCCATTTACGCGGTTTCGGTGATAGATATCTGAACTGATGATGTCTGGATAAGTCCCAATACGCATGGCTTGCTCTGCAACTTTAAAGCTAAAGCTTTCGCCGCCATGACCAACGTCTAAAATAACACCACGCGCCAGTGCTCTGGCAATTGAGGGTTTTAGGTAGCCATCATCACCTAAAATTTTATTTGGCTTGCCATTAAAGCAGTGAGTAATGATATCCCCACGGGTGAGTAAATCGGCAACTTCATCAATATTTGGGGGGTTATTACCAATATGCACCATTAGCGGGAGATGATGTTTTTTCTGCATTTCTTTTGCTTTGATTAAAGGGGTAATTCCGTTTTCACCCACCACGCTTTTGCTCATACGCGCTTTCATACCAACAATGAAGCCATTATGGCGCTCAATGGCCTCTTGGAAGCAAGTTTCATTGATATTGTTCATATCTGACAATTCATTTTGTGCAATGATGCCAATACGAGAGATATTCAATAAAGAAAAGACATTGGTTTTCGATTTTTGGGTGAGTTGATAAAATTTATCAACATCATCAGCGCCTACACTACCTGCATCAACCAGTGAGGTGACTCCACCCGCAGCACCTGCTAAGTCGGGGTCATCGAAGTAGATAGGCGATTCAACAAAACAATGTGCGTGAGAGTCGATCCACCCCGCACTTACATAGCATTTTCCTTTCAGGTCAATAACTTTGTCTGCTTGTTGATTGTTGGCCAGCTCTGGGCCTGCGGCGTCGATTTTTCCATCTTTGATAAGAATATCGATAATTGCACCATCGATACGTTTAGCTTGTTTGATGATTAGAGTGTACATAAGTTGCCTTCTTCATACTCGATGCTTGTCATACTCGTCATACTTCAAACCGCAGCGTTGTTGCCTGTTGTTTCACTACCCTAGCCACATACTGGTGTATGCTCCTAGGGATATCGTCGTTTGCTGCAATTTGAATTATTTAGAGTATGTCTAACTGTTTGTTCTAAATGATATAAACCGTAGCGTTTTCGTTAACCTATATTCCGAGAGAATGCGGATTAAGCGGCGATTGGGAAGAAATAACCGAATAACATCGCACCTAAAATTGCACCGCCTGCAACAGGTTTTTGCCATACATAGAAAACCAATGCGCCGATTAAAGAACCAATACCAATTGGGATGGATGCAGCCATTGCAGCAAGGATAATCAATGGCCCAAGGAATCGACCTGATGTGTTACCTGCACCCATCATGACATCAGCCCCGAAGGTTGAGTTGGCTTGGGCAATTGTGAATTTACGTGCAAATACGATTAACAGACCGATTAACACGCCAAGGAGTAAACCCGTAAGCAGTGACATCCAGAAGTTGGTCACTAAAATATCCCAGCCCGCGGCTAAGAATAGAGCAGGAACACCTAGACCAATCCCCGTTTGTAATGCGCCACCGATATCTAAGATACCGACTAATGAGCCTTCAATGATCCGAGCGAATAGGAAGCTAGCACCGAAAGCCGCTACTGCACCGTAAACACCAGTATCTAACCCTGCACGCAGCATGGCTACGAAGGCCACTTCGTTAAACGCTCCGAAGCCATAGACGACATACATGTGAGTACCTGCAAAGATCCCTGCGGATAACAGCCCAACAAAGATTGGGAAGGACCATTCAGCGTACCAAAAATCTTGTTTGTTAATTTCAGTTGTCATGATTATTTCCCGCTTAGCAGTCCGTGGACGTATTCAAGCCATAATGGTTTATCTAGGTTGAAGGAGGTGATCATCTTCAGGTCAAACTCACGGAAGAAACCACTTAATACAAACAACAACACGACAGTGATCATCATAGTACGAGTGATACGGTTCCAACCGTTGTCATCAACACCTTTACCAATCAAGATACCTAAAACTAAACCAGGGATAGCGTTACCCATAATTAACTGTGCGCAGCCTCCAAATAGGGTGGCCCAGAAACCGGAACGACGGCCCGCATCCATCGCAGCTAACCAGAAAATGACTGGCATTACGGTGTTGACGAGTAAGTTAGCGGCGGGGACTAATACATTGACCGCCGTGGTTTGTAATGCCGCTGGAACAGCAGAGGCGGTGGTATTTAAGAACGCAACCACGACCGCACCGATAATGGCACAAGCAATCGCCATTTTTTTCGGGTTATGCAGTGTGTCTGCTACGCTGCGGTTTTTGGTTAACAATGCGGCCGCGCCCCAGTTTGGGATGATGCGGTGGTCGACATCTTGGGTAAATGCACCAGCTGCAACAGATGAAGCCCATGCGTTAAAGAAGAACCCTAAGCCGAAAGAAAAGTGTGAAGCTGGGTCGCCTTCACAGGCGTTAAGTTCACCCAAAGTACGAAATGCCCCCATACCTTGTACGGTTGGTGCGTGGAACATCCGCGCTGCCCCGGCTCCTAAACCGAAGCCGCAGAGCCCACCGATAATTAGGGACATGCCCAATATTTCTAAAAAAGATGCAGTTTCACTCATGGAATTAACTCCAGACCTGATTGCTATTATTGTTCTGTAAATGGTATTTCGTTGACAGAAAGTAAGGTGACATCCAGCGAAACGTCGAGTACAACACGAAAATGTTCACGCTTGCGTGGCAAAAAGATAAAAAGAAACTTTTCTGTTCGCGATTGTGAGTGAGCACTAACAACCTCAACATCCTTTGGTTCTATCCGCAGGATGATATCTGTATTGTTTTTCAGTACGGTTTTTTGAATTGAATTTAAGGCGTCAGCAATGGCTTTTTGTTTGGTATCGCCTTGCCCTGTTACCCGTACAACCGTTTCGATAGATTTTTTCATTAAGCGTTGCCGTATTTTTTATTAAAAGCTTTAACTAAGCGCTCACCTAACTCTTCCTTGTCCATAAAACCAAAACCTAGCACGTTGCAACCATCCGCAATGGCGGTCTCTCCCTCTTCGATAGAACGCATCCCATAACGAGCTTTGTAACCATATTTAGTTTGAGCGGTAATAGCGCCTGCGCCGCCGCTACCACAAAAAGAGATACCTAAATCGGCTTGCTCTGCATTCATAACATCACCGAGTTTCATATCCGCAGCAACACCAGGAACGACAATGGCTTTACCACCCGCAGCTTCCACACCTGCAGCCACTTTTTGGCCTTTACCTAAGCGATCTCCGATAACAACAACCATCTGTTTCATAAAATATTCTCCAAATTCTACAATGTTAAAAATTAATCATTCGCGCGAGCGACTTCAAAGTGAACAGAGAGTAAATAGGTCTCTTCTTGTGCCAAGCCGGGTAACGTGTCGACAACGCGTTGTGCTAGTGCAATTGAATGTGCTGATATTTCGTCAAACAGGCTGATATCGATTTCTGGTAAGGCTTCACCCGTTTTTGCTCTTGCCACCATGGCTCGTAAGTGAGATTGCAACATTTGTTGTTGTACATCTGTAGTGTAGCAGTCCTCCTGCTTGAGCCAGTCAGTAATCACTGCCAGCAGTTTTTGTGTCACCTCATCGATATCGAGGTTATGTTCTAACATCTTAAAAACTACAACTGATTCACTCATAACTATTTAAAATCCAAAGTAATATTGCAAGTTAGACCACTCTGTTCCTTCATGCTTAATACCTTAATACGTCCATACTCATTTTTGCAGGCAATGAATTTCCACTTATAAGTGGAAATTATTTGGAAGTTAGAACTTACAAGAATGGTTTATTTTTTAGACTATTTGGAAAATAAGTGGAAAAAACGGATGTTTATCAACTATTGTTGAATAATTAAATTATGGGGTTTTCTTTAAAATTTTATATCTATCAAATAGATATGATTTTTTATAAACAAGTGGAAATGGAAAATAGAATTGGAGGGTAAAGTGGAAGCTCTAAATGGAAGCCATCTAATGTATCTGATAATGACTTCCACTTAGCCATTTAGCGTGTAAAATCACCAGTTTTGGATAGGAAAACATTTGATGGAGTTGTGGTTAGGATCACGTAAAAACTATCAATCATCATTTTTCCATTACTAAGTGGAAGTTGCTCTTAACTTAAAGAATTCGCGCTAGGCTATCTTTAGCGATCACTTGGAATTCATTAAAGTTTTTGACGCCTATTAGGCGGCGAGTGGTTTTTTCCTTCACAAAGGTGACGAATAAATCATAGATTGCCATGGCTTCTTCATAATCCGCTTTGCTGATAGCCAATAGAAAAATAACATAAGCGTTTTCTTTCGTTTCTTTATTCCATTCAATACCTTGTGGAGCAACGACAGTGGCAACGACGGTTTTATTCGCCAATAACCCTAATGAATGCGGCAGTGCAATCCCTTCCCCAAGTAATGTGGAAACAATGGATTCGCGTTCTTGCAAAGAAGGATAGAAATCTGAAGTGATATAACCTTCCCGTTGTAATTTATGGCACACGGTTTGAAATAACTCTGCTTGGCTAATTTTTTCGTTAACGACCATAAAAAAGCGTTCATCAAAGAAGCGTTCAATGATGTAGGGGCGTGTTTGGTCTACCATGGCAAGGCGGCCCACTTGCTCTAGCTGGTAAGGTGTAGGAAAAGGCGCGATTTTGATGACGGGTTTATTTTTTTCCGAAACACGAACTGTAGTAATGACAAAATCTTCCGTAACTTCATTTAGCGATTCATATTCTTGCAGTGTTAAGCCGCGACTAAATTTAAGTTGTGGAAATTCACGCATAATTTTTGATTCAACGACTCGGAAGGTTGAGTTCCCTGCATCAGTGACTACGAGTACCTCGGTCTGGCGAATTGAACCTGCACCGTAATTTCGCTCAAGGCTAACCCCAATATGTACGGCTAAATAACCTAATTCGTCTTCGTTAATAGGGTGGGGAAGTAATTGCTTACTTGCACTCGTTAAAGCACTTAAGGTGACATCGTAAGCAAAAGGATAATATTGTTTAATATCAGAGAGTAATGGATTTGGCGTAGAAATATGGTATTGCAGGCGGGTGATTAGCGCAGCAAGATGAGTGTTGAGGTCTTTTTTAAGTTTTTCATCATTACGCAAATCGTAGTTATATAACTCGTTGATATAGCTTAAAATATATTCGGATAATTCATTGTGGCTCCCTACTTTTTGGCTGCTCGGGTCTTGATTGCTAATGCGTTGAGCTATGATTTGATCGTGTAGGTAACTGAGCTCAGCCCCTGAAAGGTCATTGCCAAGAAAGTAAATTAGGCCTTTCGATATTTCATCACATGCCTTGCGGATCACTTCTTCGCTATCATCATTTTTTACCGTTGTCGTTAGTTCATGGCCGCGAGTAATACGCAAAATAGTTACAGCACAATTAAAAACAAGGTACAAATGGCCTTCATTGCTAATACGAATATCGAACCGATTCATACTGTTATGTAGGACTTTGTCAATATATGTTAGGTCTAAATTATCAAGGCAATCAGGGCGGAAAGACGTTAAGTCTGGGGTTAACTGTGCGGAATATCGGCGCCATAACGTTTCGGTCATGCAAGCACGAACGGCCCATTCACTACCATTTAACCGAATACCTTGATGGGGAATACTTTCTAATGAAATTTGATATTTATGTAATTGTTCCCTGACCGCTCCCATGTCTTGCTGTAAAGTACCTCGACTGATAAACCATTCTTCAGCGATATCATCAAGCTTTACTGGCAGGGATTGCATTAGTAATTTGAGAAGCAAGGCGTCAATGCGTTCTTTGCTCGTACGAGGAATGCTATTTTCCTCTTCAGTTTGCTTGGTGAAAGTGGCAAACAGGGCTTCATCCTCAATTTTTAACCGATAACCATGACCACGCTCATACACAATGTGTGCGCTATATTCCTGAATCAATTCATTGATTTCATTGATATCTGAACGAATGGTTCGTGTTGAAACTGAGCAAAGTTTTGCTAGCTCATCTTGAGGAACGACCTCATTGAGTATTTGTGCAAAAATTTGGTTGTGTCGCTGCTGCGTAAATAGGGCCACTAAAACACCTTTAAAATCAAAATCAAAAAGTATTTGAGTTAGAAAAGAACGTATTTTCTTTCTCTCTAATGGCAGGACTCTATCATAAGGGTGTCAATATGTAGGACATGTAAATGATTAAATTTGCGAATCCGTTCGCAAATTTAATCATGATATTGAAAAAAATTGAGTCTTAAAGGAAAGAATATGATGTTGAGATAGCTATAAAAAACGGTTTAGCTTTGGTCGCCGAGGTCAATCAATAACCCTCGAAAATATTTATCTGCTGTAATAACGATTTCATTATCATTTTGGATAAAAACGCCATCATTACAGCCCATAATTAAACTCTCACCTTGCTGACTGCGTATAGTTGCGCCGCCATGTATGGATTGCAGGAATGCATTATTACCTTTTAATGTCATGGAAGCTGATTCTTGGGGCTCCAGATGGATATGGTTTATCCAAATTTGTTGACGTAATTGAATGCTTTGATTTTGACCATCAGGTGACGCAATGAGCTTGTTTTCATCCTGTTGAATCGCTATTTTTTGTAACGGAAGCGATTCTTGTTGCGGGCAAGCATTTAACCAAAGCTGTAAGCGAGTTAATGGTGTTTGTGGGCAAATGTTTTGCTCGCTATAGCTGAGGTCTGAACGGGGTGAGAAACGCACACATTCCCCTTCACTGGCTTGTATTGTATTACCTTGACTATCACGGTATTGCGCATGCCCTTTAAGAATAATGTTTAATATATCAACATGAGGGTACATTCTAGGTTGTAAGGCGTTTTGTGGCGCAATAACTTCTTGATTTAACACTCGTAGGGTTTTAAAACCCATAAAGTCAGGGTCAAAGTAGTGGCCAAATGAGAAGGCGTAACGCGCTTGTAGCCAACCATAGTCTGCTTTTCCACAATGGTTAGCGGGTCTAAGTGTCATCATAATGGTTACCCCTCAGCTAAAATTAATAAATTAATACTATATTGTTATAATAAATAGCTGGACGTTGAATTGTTAGCCAGTTAATCTGTTTCCTTTATTCAAATTTCCTGAAAGAGATACGTCATGAGTAAAGAGAGAGCATTAACGCTTGAATCATTAAGGGTGATGGATGCAATCGACCGGCGTGGTAGCTTTGCAGCAGCGGCAGAAGAGTTAGGTCGAGTACCTTCCGCGCTTAGTTATACCATGCAAAAATTAGAAGAAGAGCTCGATGTCATTTTATTCGACCGTTCAGGACATAGAACCAAATTTACCAATGTCGGTAGAATGTTGCTGGATAGAGGACGGATTCTACTTGAGGCGGCCGATAAATTGACTTCGGATGCTGAGGCCTTAGCAAAAGGGTGGGAAACACACCTGACAATAGTGTGTGAAGCATTAATTCCAGCTCAGTCATTATTTCCTCTGGTTGAACGTTTGGCTGAGAAATCAGAAACACAATTATCATTAATTACTGAGGTGTTAGCAGGGGCATGGGAACGCCTTGAAAGTGGTAAAGCGGATATTGTGATTGCCCCTGATATGCATTTTCGTTCTTCATCTGAAATTAACTCGAAATCGTTATATACCATTAACCATATTTATGTTGCGAGCCCTGACCATCCTATTCATCAAGAACCCGAGCCGCTTTCAGATGCGGTACGAGTGAAATATCGAGGGATCGCGGTTGCAGATACTGCGCGAGAACGCCCAGTGATCACCGTACAATTATTGGATAAACAGCAGCGATTAACAGTATCGACAATTGAAGATAAACGAAATGCATTGCTGGCAGGGTTAGGGGTGGCAACTATGCCATATCCAATGGTTGAACAAGATATTCGAGAAGGGCGCTTAAAAGTTGTCGGGGCTGAATTTAGTCATGAGACGAATATTATTATGGCGTGGCGCAGAGATAGTATGGGGGAGGCTAAGTCGTGGTGTCTCCGAGAAATCCCCAAATTATTTAGGGTGTAAACTCGTTATATTTTGAGCCGTAGGGGTGTTGGCTTCATTGAGTCACCCGAGTCACATACTTATGTATGCTCACGGGATGACTCAATTTGCTGCCTACCGAGGACACCTCAACTAAGTGATTTTCTCTTCACTGATTTAATACCTTTATTTTAGATAAAAAAATACCTCCCGAAGGAGGTATAAATTGGACAAAAAAATCAAATAAATTCACAAGGGTGATAATGAAATCGGAGTTACCATTTTTTATTTAATAAATGGTCGATACTAAATTTACCCGGACCAGTGACTGCTAACAGTAAGAAGCCGCCCGCAATCGTGAAGTTCTTCATAAACATTAGGCTGTTTGGTGCAACACTAAAGTCAATGTGGAACAGCAATGCTGTTAGTACAGTAAAGCCTGCTGTAAACAAGGCAACAGTTCTGGTTAAGAAACCAAATAGGATTGCTAAGCCGCCGCCAAATTCTAATAAAATGGTTAAAGGTAATAAAAACCCAGGGACGCCCATTGCTTGCATATATTGTTGTGTTCCTGCATAAGCATCACCTAGTTTCCCGTACCCAGCGACAATAAATAGGATTGGCATCATGATACGAGCCAATAATATCGCACCATTTTCTAAATTTTTCATCGAGACTCTCCAGACTAATAAGCTATTAAATTTTATTAAATTGCGATATATGTCGCTTTGTAGTGTTGTTTTCAGCACTAATAGGTAAGAAAACATTTGATGCACTTATAGTAGTGATTTATTTATTCAATAAAAAGCAAAGCTTATTAACAAACAAGTACAAAAAAATTGAATGATAAATAAATTGTTGGAGTTGATTTCAGGAACGGGGGTTTTTATTAACCTATAGCGATTAATTGATTTCAAAATAGAGGATTATTTTTTACTTGCGTTGAGGGTGCTTTGTACTGTTCGAGCCAAACTCCAAATTGTGAGTGCTTTTTTACCTAACCGTAAAAGTTTTTGAGGCTTTTTCAATGAGTAGATTGACAGTATTCCTGTTGCGGCAATAAACAGAGGGCGGAAGGTAATAAAAAATTTCCATGTGCGGTCGTAGCGTTCAGTGGTTTGTAGCCAATCTTTAGAAGAAGCAGCAAGGTCACTCCGTTGCTGCTCAATCCTTTTGATTAACATTTGTTTTTTGGTGGCTAATAATTGGCGCTTATTTCTGCTCATTATCCTTTCCCGCTAAAGCATTAGCATCTTGGCTTAACTGCTCTCGAGTAGAACCCAATAACGTTGATTGCTTCGCTTTTTTTAATGCCCAAAGGGCAAAAATAATAGCGAGTATGATCAGACTCCCTGTTGTCATTGCCAGTGCTTGATAGCGATAGACGGGGTCGACTGACCAAAAGATTAAACCGATTAAACACATCAAACCAAAAGCAGTAAATAGGAGAGCTAGCCCAACTAACAGTGATAGTTGAATAAAGTTGATTTTCTCCTCTTCAAGCTCAACGGCAATAAGCTGAAGACGAGTTTCAACAACATTCACAGTGATACTTGCGATACGTTGCAATATTTCAAGGACCCCTTTCCCGGGGCCCTGACGTTGTTGGTTTTGTTCCATATACGATTAACGTTTAGCGAGTAATACGCCAAGAACAACCCCAACGGCTGCACCAATACCGATGCCTGTCCACGGGTTTTCCTTCACATAGTTATCCGCTCGTCCCGCGATTTCCTTGGTTTGTTCTGTGATCCGCTCAGTGGTTTGGCTGAGTTTAGCGCGTGATGAACACAATGCATCTTTTGCCTTGGATTTTAGGCTTTCAATCTCTTCTTTCGATTTTTCACCGGTATCATTGAGTACCGCTTCCAGAGAATCTGCTAAAGCCCGTAATTCCGCACGTAAGTCTTCTGATGAATGGTTAGCTGACATGTACAACCTCCTGTTAATAGAAAAATCGTAATTGCTGTATTAACAATAGCTTTTTTTGTACTAAGTGCAATGGATTATTTAGGCCAAGTGCATGTAACAAAGGAAAATTTACATAATGAAATGATTAAGAATAGTTTTTTATCAAGGAGTTAAGGAGGTAACTCTTTGATAAATTAACAGAGGGTAAATAAAAGTAAAACTAAAAATATGGGGGCCAATAGACCCCCATCGTAGATTTAGTTTGCTTTTTTGCTTGAGAGTTTTTTCTTTACAACAACAGCAATACTACCGATTAAACCTATAATCAGCAGACCCACAGGGATTAACATCAAGACATTCATAATATGATGTTCATACTGCAGGAAAATAGGGCTTTTACCAAACCCATAGCCAATAGCGGTTAAAATCAGAACCCATAGTAGACCACTTAGCCAGTTAAAGACTTGGAAACGGCCATTCTGCAAACCTGCAAGGCCCGCGATGGTGGGTAATAATGTTCTGACGAAGGCTAAAAAACGGCCAACTAATAATGCAGCGAGGCCATGGCGATGGAAAAGCCCATATGCGCGCTGGTGGTAGTGTTCTGGTAAATGTGCAAGCCACCCTTTAACTAAGCGTGTATTCCCTAACCATCGCCCTTGTATATAACCAACCCAGCAGCCTAAGCTTGCCCCGGCAGTTAAAATTGCGATCGTCAGTGGATAACTTAGCGTACCTTTAGCGATGAGCACACCGACTAGAATCAATAAGCTATCGCCAGGTAAAAAAGCCGCAGGCAAAACCCCGTTTTCAAGAAACAAGATAGCGAACAGCATGAAGTAAATCGACCAGACTAACGCGGGGTTAGACAGGGTGACATAATCTTGGTGCCAAAGGGCAAAAAAAAGTTCTTTAACTAATTCCATTAATGTTTCCTAAACGGCAATAACAGCAACAAACTTGTTGTTGGGCAGGGAGAAATGGATTAAGTGAATGCCAAAGTGAAAGTGTTGTTTCCTCAGGCTGTTAGTGTAAAGCACGCTCACTTTAACAAAACAGAAAATAACTAAACAGTAAATTTTAAGCTTATTTTTAGAATTCATTTAAGTTTTGGCTTATTTTTACAATTTATCGCTCATTGTATACAGGTTTAAAGTGCTTAAAACCCGCTTTTAGCCTATTTTTTAGATGATAAATGTGAAATATGATTGTTCTTTCATTTTTTAATGTGAAAAAAGAGTGATAAAACCCTCGTTGCTAATTATTGCATTTTAAGATTATTTACCGTATCTTATCGCCATAGCAAAGGGGAGTAACTTCTTCTTGTCGGTTTATCGTCATTACGGTGTACAAATTACACCCGGTAGCCGAGCACCACAGTTTCCTAATCTCAGGTAATTTGTGTTGTAAGTGAGACCTTGCCAGAAGGCGAGGTTTGCTCATAATTTACAACCAATAGATAACTCCTTGAGGTTAAACAATTTTAAGCGGCTGATGTCTTCTGGATATCAGCCGTTTTTTGTTTTTAAGGGATAGGAAAATGCATTCAGTCGGTAACCCTGTTTTATGGGGTAGTTTTGCAGTTATTATTTTACTCATGTTACTTATCGATTTGTTTTGGCAGGGAAAACATAAAGGCCAAGCCATGTCGATGAAGCAAGCGGCTGCTTGGAGTATTGTATGGGTGACACTTTCATTACTCTTTGCCGCAGGGTTTTGGTGGTATCTTAATGATAACGTGGGGCGTGAGTTTGCTGATAACCAAACTATCGCATTTTTAACCGGTTATTTATTAGAAAAAGCATTAGCGATAGATAATGTATTTGTCTGGTTAATGCTCTTTAGTTATTTTGCTATTCCAGCAAATTTACAACGTCGTGTCCTTGTGTACGGTGTACTGGGTGCCATCGTATTGCGTACGATTATGATTTTTGCTGGTAGTTGGTTAGTTACGCAATTTAGCTGGATTTTATATGTATTTGGCCTGTTTTTATTATTTACCGGGCTTAAAATGGCATTTGCTAAAGAGGACGATTCCCCTATTACGGATAAACCTCTGGTCAAATGGGTGCGCTCACATTTACGTATGACCGATGAATTACATGGGGAAAAATTCTTTATTAAAAAGAATGGGATATTGTTCGCAACCCCATTAATTTTAGTGCTAATTTTAGTTGAAATTAGTGATGTGATATTTGCGGTTGATAGCATACCCGCTATTTTTGCGGTAACAACTGACCCGTTCATTGTCTTAACATCGAACCTATTTGCTATTTTAGGGCTACGTGCGATGTACTTTTTATTAGCTGGTGTGGCAGAAAAGTTCTCAATGCTCAAATACGGTTTAGCGGTCATTTTAAGCTTTATCGGTATAAAAATGCTGTTAATTGATATTTTTCATATTCCAACGGCTATTTCTCTTGGGGTTATTGCGTCCATACTAGTTATAACGTTAATTATTAATACAATTGTTAATAAACGAAACGAAGCCAAAAGTTAATTTAGTGGTTTTAGTTGAAGCCTCCGCTGGAAAGTCGGGGGCTTTTTTTGTTTTAACCTTCTGAAAGTATTCACTCATTTTAAAATTCTCTATTCTACTTTAAGAAACAAAACTCTATTGAGATCACAGATGTGTAAAATGTTTGTTAAATAAAGTCAATCATTGTGTATATTTTGAATAATTGCCTTTTCAGGCGACTATTATTCCTTATACTTGCTGTGCAAACACATTTAATTCCTAATAAAGATAACTAATATAGGTCTACTATGGATACAAATAAAACAGGGTTATGGCGAGTAATTAGCCAAGGTAGTCTAGTCAAGCAGATACTGGTTGGTTTGATCGCAGGTATCTTACTGGCATGGTTATGGCCTTCAGCGGCGAAAAATGTTGCCCTACTAGGCGACCTATTTGTTAGCGCGTTGAAAGCAGTCGCTCCCGTATTGGTCTGGGTATTAGTCATGTCGTCAATTGCGAATCATCGTCAAGGGCAAAAAACCAATATAAAACCGATACTGGTTCTGTATATCTTGGGGACTTTTTTTGCCGCGGTTGTCGCAGTCATTGGTTCTTTCATTTTCCCATCTAACTTAGTTTTAGTGGTGGGAGACTCTCAATTAAACCCCCCAAGTAATATTGCTGAAGTTTTAAAAGGCTTACTGATCAATATCTTTGCTAACCCTATCGATGCATTAATTAAAGGTAACTATGTTGGTATTTTGGCATGGGCGATTGGGCTTGGTATTGCATTGCGTCATGCCAACGATACAACAAAGAATTTAGTGCATGATTTCTCTAATGCGGTGACTCAGTTAGTACGCGTTGTGATCCGTTTAGCACCAGTGGGGATTTTTGGTTTGGTCGCTTCTACCATCGCAACAACTGGTTTTGAAACCTTAAAAGGTTATATCCATGTCCTAGCGGTATTAGTTGGTTGTATGTTAGTTGTGGCACTTGTTGTTAACCCATTGATTGTTTATTGGAAAATTAGGCGTAATCCATTCCCCTTGGTATTTGCCTGCCTGCGTGAAAGTGGTGTAACTGCCTTCTTTACGCGTAGTTCTGCGGCCAATATACCTGTTAATATGGCAATGTGTCGCCGTATGAACCTTCACGAAGATACCTATTCTGTTTCGATCCCATTAGGTGCAACCATTAATATGGCGGGTGCTGCAGTGACAATCACTGTATTGACTTTAGCCGCTGTACATACACTCGGTATCCCTGTTGATATTCCAACAGCTCTGTTGCTAAGTGTTGTTGCTGCTGTCTGTGCTTGCGGTGCTTCTGGGGTTGCTGGCGGGTCGTTATTGCTTATCCCATTAGCATGTAACATGTTTGGGATTTCGAATGAAGTTGCCATGCAAGTCGTTGCTGTTGGTGTGATGATTGGGGTATTGCAAGACTCAGTGGAAACGGGGCTTAACTCTTCAACTGATGTCCTTTTCACAGCTGCAGTCTGCTTAGCCGAAGATGATAGACTGGCAAATTCAGAAGCGCAGTTATCTCATCGTGATTAAGTGTTCCTGAATTTAGATAAATAGGGTAGAGGCTGCGAAAGCAAACTCTACCCTTATTGTTTTAACAGCTTATAGATTTAAAACTCATTACGTAGACGACGGTAGCCTTCAACAAGTTGAATGTTCGTAGTTGCGACCTCTTCAGAGAATTGCAATGAAGCGTGATCAACTTGGTTGAATGCCGATAAATCACTGTATGCGTTCACATGTATGCATGACGGAATATATAAACCATCCGGCAGTGTTAAGCCATCGACGACTGCGTTATAGCGGATCACACTGTTTTTACCAATTTTGCAGTTAAATAAAACGCTATTAAAGCCAATAAACACGCGCTCAGCAATTTCACAAGGGCCATGGACAATTGCTCGGTGCGCAATCGATGTGTGTGAGCCAATTTGTACACCCGCGCCACTTTTTGAGTGAATTACCACCCCATCTTGAATATTTGAGTGTGAGCCGATCACGATGGGGGACATATCTGCATTTTCATTGAGTTCATCAGCACGGATCACGGCATATGGACCAACGTAAACATAATCTTCAATAATCACTTTACCGCAGATAATGGCGGTAGGGTCAATATATGCTTTTTCCGATACAACAGGCGAGTGCCCCGATGGGTTTTTACGCAACATACAGACTCCGTTTCCATTGTGTGTGGGCAATCGCATTATGGGCATGTAAGCTTTCTTGGTGATCAATGTGGATCGTCGCTTCGTCAAATTGGCATTGATGGCGAAAGGCATTCACTAGTTTACGAGCGGCATCTTCACAAAACATCAAGTTCTGCCCATTAACAATAGCAAAAGCTTGTTCATCTTTACGTTTCACCACCGTTTGTACTGGGGTGGAAAGAATATTTTCGATTTGGTTGATTAACTCAATAATAGGAAGCTCTTTATAAGTTGTTTTTAGCTTGATGGTTACCCATGCCCAACTGCGTTGACTGTGTGGTATTGCTGGGACCCCTTGTTTAATCAACCAATCAAGGACTTGAGATTGAGTTAATGTTTGTTCTGTATCATCAAAATCAATCGCAAACTGTTGTTGCATAACTTGGCTGCTGAGTGCGGCAGAGCTTGGGCAAGTTGATGAATAGGGGACTCCGACTTTCAAATAAAGGGATAGTGACTTATCAAATGATGCTGAAATCTCAAACGGATAGGCTTTCCAACCAAACTGAGCTGATACTAACGAACGGCGCGATAATAAAATATCACCATAAAATCGGATATGAGCCTTCGATGAAATAGTTTGATGCGACAATAATACTTGTTCTAATGTTTGCTTTATTAAATCTGGCGTCAGTTCATTTTGTGTTAGGCCATCCAATATTTGATAGAGACGAGACATGTGGACCCCTTTTTGCCCTTGTAGATCAACGCCAATATCGATAGTCGCATTAACTGGGCGGCTTTCAATTTCAATGGGCAAAGCAATCCCTGTCATTCCAACCCAGTCAAGCTTGATATTACTGTGAGTGTCATTTTGTGCTTGTGCGTCAGGCAAAACAGAAGAGGGTAATTCAGTTGAAAGTGTCATAAAGCCTCAAATTATCCATGAAATAATGATATGTTATAACATAACAATTTGAATTATTAAAGTCAGATAAGAGTAGATAGTCAGGTTGAGCTTAAAGTTGGGGCACAGAAAAGCCCCTTAAGCTAACAGCTTAGCACAAGGGGGAAGAAGTTAAAGTTGGTAAGCTATTTTCATGCCTTGCTCGATGGCTCGGCGTGCATCGAGTTCTGCTGCTATATCTGCACCACCAATAACATGCGCATTAATGCCGAGTTTTGCTAACTGTATTTTCAACGGGCGATAAGGCTCTTGCCCTGCGCAAAGAATGACATTATCAACGGGAAGGCACTGTATTTTATCTTGATAACGAATATGTAGCCCGTTGTCATCAACTCGCATGTATTCAACGCCATTCAGCATTTTTACACCGCGCTTCATAAGAGACAAACGATGTACCCAACCAGTTGTTTTCCCTAAATTAGCGCCAACTTTACTATTTTTACGTTGCAATAAATAGAGGTGACGAGCAGGCTCTATTGGCCGTTTTTGTGGAGGGTATATACCACCTTTAGAGTGAATTGAAGTATCAATATTCCATTCTTCGTTAAATAACGAAGTATCTAAACTGCTACTTTTTCCTGTTTGGGTTAATAGCTCTGCGACATCAAAACCAATCCCCCCAGCACCAATGATAGCGACATTTTTCCCTACAGGGCGTTGTTGGGTAATAACATCTATATAGGAAATGACCTTATGATGGTCTATCCCCTCAAGCTGAATTTGGCGTGGTACAACACCCGTTGCAATAATCACATCATCAAAGCCTGACAAGTTGTCTACATCGGCTTGCTGTTCAAGGCGTACATCCACATTCAATAATTGTAGCTGTCGGCAAAAATAACGGATCGTTTCATGGAATTCTTCTTTACCGGGAATTTGCTTTGCGAGGTTAAATTGCCCACCAATATGATTAGATTTTTCAAATAGGGTGACTCGATGCCCACGTTTAGCGGCATAAATAGCACAAGAAAGCCCTGCGGGGCCTGCACCGACTATTGCCACTGATTTGCTAATCGTGGCTTTTTCGTTAGGATAATCAAACTCCCTGACGGCTTGAGGGTTAACTAGGCAACTGGCTAATTTTCCGCTAAAAATGAGGTCTAGACAGGCTTGATTACAGCCAATGCAGGTGTTTATTTCATCTGCTCGGTTTTCCGCAGCTTTGCGAACAAATGACTCGTCAGCAAGAAAAGGGCGAGCCATGGAAACCATATCCGCTTGTTGATTAGCGATAATTTGCTCAGCTACATATGGGTCATTGATACGGTTAGTTGTGATCAATGGAATATTAACTTTACCCATTAACTTTTGAGTAACCCAGCTAAATGCACTGCGAGGGACTTGAGTTGCAATTGTGGGAACTCTGGCCTCATGCCAACCAATCCCTGTATTAATTAAGCTCGCGCCGGCAAGCTCAATTTGTTTTGCTAGTAACTCTATTTCTTCCCAAGTGGAGCCATCCTCGACGAGATCAAGCATGGAAAGCCGGTAAATAATAATAAAATTATCCCCAACGGCTTCTCGTACTTGACGAACAATTTCAATGGGAAAACGAATGCGGTTTGCATAGCTTCCTCCCCACTCATCGTCCCTATGGTTAGTGCGCTTGGTAATAAACTGGTTGATTAAGTAACCTTCAGAACCCATGATTTCAACACCATCATATCCCGCTCGTTGGGCTAATTTTGCAGTAGTGACAAAATCTTGTATGGTTTTTTTTACTTCATCAGATGTCAGTGCTTTAGGGGGAAATGGAATAATTTCAGCTTGAATAGCACTGGGGGCAACTAATGCGGGGTGCAAGCCATAACGGCCTGCATGTAGGATTTGTAAAGCAATTTTTCCGCCTGCTTGATGAACTTCGTTTGTAATATGCTGATGGAAGGGGAGCTGCTCTTGGTTATTGAGTACAGCCCCATGAGCAGTTAGTGCCCCTTCTGGGCTTGGCGCTATTCCCCCAGTAATAATAAGACTGACCCCATTTTCTGCACGTAAACGATAAAAATGTGCGAGTCTTTCACTTCCTTCAGGATGCTCTTCGAGCCCAGTATGCATTGAGCCCATTAATATTCTATTTTTTAGAACGGTATGGCCTAAATCTAGAGGGGTAAAAAGGTGTGGAAAATTGCTCATTATTATACTCCCATTTCGGGCTCTATTAACAGGTCAGATGAGTTAACTGTAGCCTAATGGGATGATGAATTGGTAATAATGTTAATTTTTTGTGATTTTTATCATGACTTTTAATTAAAAGTGCGGAGTTAATCTAAATATAGCGGAGAAATTTATTATTTTGTCATAAAAATAAATTATCAATAACATTCAAATTAATATTCACGCACAATCAACATTTACTTGTCAGGAACTCACAGCCTATGAAAGAAATTTGCCAAACTATCACTTTAGAAGGTTCACACGTTCGCTTGGAGTTTTTATCTCATCAATACGATCAAGCGTTGTCTGCTATGATCCAAAAGGATGGGCTACATAAGTTATGGTATACCTCTGTCCCTGAACCTGAAAATGTCGCTAAAGATGTGGATAACCGTCTTAAGCGGTTTCAACAAAAAGAAATGTTGCCTTTTGTTGTTATTGATAAAAAAACAGGTAATGCAGTTGGTATGACTTCCTATCTGCGTATTGATAGTGTGGTTAGGCGAGTTGAAATTGGCGCGACATGGTACGGTAAAGAAGTGCAGCGTACAGCGATTAATACTGAGGCTAAATACCTGTTATTACAGTATGCTTTTGAACAATTAAATTGTGTTGCTGTGGAGTTAAGAACGCACTTTTTAAATCAACAAAGTCGCAGAGCGATTGAACGTCTGGGAGCAAAACTTGATGGGGTCCTCAGAAACCATATGCTCACTCGTACAGGGGAACTGCGTGATAGCTGTATTTACAGCATTATTGAGTCAGAATGGCCCGCGATAAAACGGCATTTAGAGTGGCAAATGGTCAAGCCCCGTTAACGATTGCCATTAAATCGGCCAAAAAGCCCACCACTGTGTTTTGGGGTGGGCTAAATAGGCTTATAAATATTCGTGCATTGGTTTGGTCATATAGACGTTATTTGGCATTTTTTCCGTCGTAGTATATCCCGCAGGGCTATTAATCAGTGCAGGGATGCGGTTGACTAAATTGGCACAAGTTAACTCAACTGTCGCTGGGTTATTCACTTCAATAGACGTATCTGGCTCACCAATTAATTGCCAACTATTTTTATCGCATTCATCAGCGGTCAAAATTTTACCAATACATTCTGTTTCAAGGGTAACGCCTTCTGCTGTTTCGGTGATCACAACAGCAGATAAACCGAGTACATCCCCTTTTTTGACGGTCATTTTTAAGGTGTCTGAATAGGTATCTTGCTTGGCGATTTGTGGAACACAGCGCTGAATTTGGCTTGTAATGGTTAACCCTAGGCGGCTACATAACCAACCATTTTGCGTCCACATGTACGGCGGTGCATATTCACCGCTTTCAATTTTTTGTGAGATAACGTCATATGGTAAATCATTGTAGTTACCGATTTGTTGATTAAATTCATTAACAGTTAACCCTGCGCCATGACCAACAGCTAAGGCAATACCGTAATCTTCAACGTTATAGCAACTAGAGCCTTTAACTTTTACTAATTTATGCATTGAACCTGCTAAGGTGTCGATCAACACTCCCCAATACATATCTGGGTAGCCACTCCCTGCTAAGGTACAATTATTTTCTTTGGCCAATATATCAAGTTTTTGGGTTATTTCTGGTGATGAATTCCAAGGGTAAAGCGCTTCCTCTCCGGTTGAAATGGCATTAACACCGTGGCGGGCAAATAAGGAAAATGCATCTTCTAAATCAGCCATCGTGCTCAGTGTGGCAATGATCCCAACATCAGGTTTTAAGGTTTCGAGTGTTTTATCTGCTTCATGGAGTGCTTGGACTTTGACTCCAGTTAGTGCGGTTCCTGCAATTTCTCCTATATCTTTGCCGATTACAGCTTCATTGATATCAAAAGCTGCCACAACTTCAGCGCCATGTTCTTGTAAGTAACGGATTAGGTATTTACCCATTTTTCCGCAACCATATTGAACTGCACGTACTTTTTTCATCATTTTTGTCCTATCAGCGAATTATCTATAAATCATATTGTGAGATCTTGATGAGAAAATTGTTGTTCTATATCAAATGATTGGGGGAAGAATGTTTAATAAGCCTGATTGTGTTTATGCTGTGGTTTATATTTTTAATTTGATATAGATTGATTTTTAATGTCATGGATACTATGAGCATTGGTTGAATTAAAAATGACAAAAATAAACGAGGCTTTATGGCAAGTATGAAAGAATGATAGTTTTTGGTGATGCTATCACTTTGAATTATAAGTGATGCGATTGATTTGAACACAATTTCGCCATACAGTTTTGAAACACTAGACCTAAGAGAAAACTGCACGTATAATCCTTTCCACTTTGGCCCCTTAGCTCAGTTGGTTAGAGCAGTCGACTCATAATCGATTGGTCACTGGTTCAAGTCCAGTAGGGGCCACCAAATTTATTAAGGAGTTAGGTGTTAATCATCTAACTCCTTTTTGTTTTTACTTGATTTTGGGTCAGAATGACTCAAGTTATCTAATTCAATACATCCACGCTGACTTCTTCAGTAGACATAATCCGATCCGTTTCGTCTTCCCTAGAAATTACCAGAACGCCAGTCTTATTTTTGGATAGGTTGACTATACCTGTATTATGATCCAAATAAATGTATTGGCTTTTATTTGTTTTTGTATTGGCATCCAATAGGGTGGGAACTAAACCATGTAGGGTGGTTAGCCTAGCACTCAATGGCATGAATAATTTTATCACTCATAACAGGCACCTCTTATTCATTTATTAACATATTACTTGTTGTAACAATAAGTTATCGTTTTCTTGGCATACAATTAGTTGGTTTTCGTGATTATCGCTGACCAATGACAAGATTGTGCTATGCCGAGCAATCCCACTCGTACCGAAAAAGGCATCGGCATCATAAAATTGGTTTAAGAGACAATGAATATCTTGTTGTACATAGCTTTCAATACATTGGCTTTTGTTTTTATCTGTGACCCCGCTATGCCACACTGAATTTAATTGGTGACCCGGTAATTGAAATTCACATTGTGCTTTCAATGCATCATCGAAGGATTTTACCTCGGTGGATATCGGGCGTAATAGCTTCGCTTTGATAGGTGCTCTTAGACTCTCGTAGAATCCTTGAGGGGCGAGTAATAGACTCGCGGCTTCTTCACTCGCCGTTGAGTCTAATTGAAATGCTAAAATAGCGTATAACTTAGGTTCAAAGGGATTTTCATACAGTGCTAACAACCATTCACTTAATGAGTCATATGGCAATGTTTCAACAGATTCAAGCTCTAATGATAAGCGCGTGGCTTCCTGCTCAATCAGTTCCTGCCAATTAGGCTCATTATCTTCAGCTTGCCAATATAGGGTAATAGGTTGGGAGAGAGAATGTTGATGGTAATATTCAGCAATGGGTGCAAGTAACTTTCGCACCGCCATTTCTTGTTTCTCCCATAAAGAAAGTGATTTGAAGGCGTTTAATTGCAATATATTGTCTTTATTCGGAGGCAGTGAAGACAAAACAACGTTTGTTTGTTTTTCTTCATCAAATTGTGTCAATCGTGTATGCGCTAAAATTCCTAGATGCTTCCTAGCCCAATATCCCCATTCTTGACGTGCATCATCGAGCATATCAGTAAACTGCCGATGGTCATATGACATTATCGAATAAGCCAATAGACGAATAAACAAAATAACAATCACGGGAAGAACAACAAATAAAGCAATTATTTGGTTGTTACTGACTTCACTAGACAATACCCCAATTGAAGATAAATAAGCACCTATGCCAAATCCGATAACACCAATAATCACGACTAAAAACAACCAAAGCATCAAGCGAGGTAATTTAGGCTTAGGTGGGTGCTCTAAAGAGGGAATTTTCCAGCTTATCATTACTGTTCACCTGACGAGGAAAGGCTCGCAATGAGGGTACAGCCACATTCGGTTTGAAAGCCGTTCAATGCCGCTTGGCGACCGGATATTAAAATGCGCGTTGAGCCGGGTAAAATGGCATTGACACCATGTCCTTTTTTAGGACAACTGACTTTATCTCCCACTAAGGCAATGGGCTTACCGTACATCATCGAGCCAGAAGCGGAAATCACTTCGCCGCAATGAGTAGTTTTGTCACCTAATCGAACAAGTGCGCGCATGTTAAGATCCTTTTATTGGTTATCCTGTTGTTTTTTATATTCAAACGTACCATCCCATTCAGGGAGTTCGGCAGGGGGAAGTGGAACGATTTTATCGATATCGGGGAACTTGGCGGTTTCGTCAGAAGCATCCATTTCTTTGACAATTGCTTCATAACGGGCTGAGCGTTCTGGGTCTGGTTTAACCGCTAGGTAATAATAGTCTTTTGGTGTTGTGTCTATTTTAAATGTATCAATGAGTATTGAAGCTGAGATTCTATGTCCATTTTCCGATGCTAATTGAAAAAACTCTAATGCTATGTCAAAGTTTTTTTCCACACTCTTATAAAACATCGCTGCTGTAAATGCAGCTTCTTTATTACCTTGTTGAGCAGCACAAGCAAGCATTTTTTTTCCAATTTCAGGTTGATAAGCAGGATTGTCTTTATCTGATAAACGTTGAGCGAGAAAAATATCACCAATAACATATTGCCCTTCTGGGCTGCCTAAATCGGCAGCCTGCCTAAAATAAGCTAACGCTTTCGTTCTATCAGCAGGTACACCATAACCCGTATCGAGATAATGTCCCATTTGGTAATAACCATAGCTGATATTCAATTTAGCCATTTTTTGGATAATATCCCACACTTCTTGCGCTGGGCCTTTCCCGCCAATCGGGGGCACTTTGCCATAACTGATTAAATTACTGAGATTCAACATGGCCTTGGGGTGATTACGCTCCGCGGCTTTACGGTATAGAACACCAATTTGCTTATAATCTCGTTGATGTTTATTGACTTTTTCAAGTTCACGGGCTTGTTTAAACCAAACATCCGCTTCAGGGTCAACGGGAGGAAGAGTGTCTTTTTCATACACGCAGGTGAAGGTTAAATCAGGTTCTGTTTTTTGAGTCACAGTGACGTCCTTTTTATCGATGGGTTTACACCCCATCAATAGCAAGCCTAATACGACAACAGCATATTGACTGGCTAGATGGTTAGAGGATAAAAAGGAAAAGGTCATGATTACTGCCCCTCTGCCTGTTTTTTATATTCAAAGGTGCCATCCCACTCAGGGAGTTCAGCTGGCGGAAGAGGAACAATTTTATCGATATCAGGAAAGCGTGCCTCGGGGTTATTTCTAATTTCATCAGCAATAGCTTCATAACGAGCAGAACGTTCAGGATCTGGTTTTACACCTAGGTAGTAATAATTTTTTGGAGTTGTATTTGGGGCAAAAACTTGATTTAACCTAGATGCAGCACTACGCAAACCATTTTTAACTGCTAGTTGATAGTATATTAAGGTAGTATCAACATTATTTTCCACATTAAAAGAGTATGTAGCAAATCGACGCGCAGCTTCCCCATTGCCTTGTTTAGCTGCGCAATCCAACATACTTTTTCCTATTTCGGGTTGATAGGCAGGGTTATCTCTGTCCGATAAGCGTTGAGAAACAAGTATATCTCCAATCACATATTGAGCCTCAGGATTACCTAAATCTGCCGCTTGACGAAAATAGGCTAACGCTTTTGTACGATCAGCAGCTACGCCATAACCCGTATCGAGATAATGCCCCATTTGGTAATAACCATAACTGATGTTTAATTTAGCCATTTTTCGGATAATATCCCACACTTCTTGTGCTGGGCCTTTACCTTCAACCGGGGGGACTTTTCCATAACTGATTAAGTTACTGAGATTCAACATGGCCTTGGGGTGATTACGTTCTGCGGCTTTACGGTATAGCTCACCAATCTTGACATAATCGCGTTGAGATTTATTGACCTTTTCAAGTTCTCGCGCCTGTTTGAACCAAACATCGGCTTCAGGATCAACGGGGGGCAAAGTGTCTTTTTCATACACACAGGTGAAGGTTAAATCGGGTTCAGTTTTTTGAATCGGCAACTTTTCCTTTTTATCCATCGGGTTGCAAGCGCTCAGCACCAACATGCTACAAATCAATGCACTGCATTTAAATATGCGACGAGCAACAGATTGATGATGAAATAAAAAAGAGAGATTCATCTTGGTTATTGCCCCTCTGCCTGTTTTTTATATTCAAACGTGCCATCCCATTCAGGGAGTTCAGCAGGTGGAAGAGGAACGATTTTATCAATATCGGGGAATTTGGCTCTAGGATTAAGTGAAAGCTCTTTTTCTATCAATTTATAACGACGAACCCTTTCAGGATCAACATGTTGTTCCATATAGTATATTTCATTCTTAGGGTCTGATGTGTTAAAACTTTCAGATAACTTATAAGCTGATTGATCGCTACCATATCGGATAGCTAATTGATAGTATTTCAGTGCCTGACTATAATTTTTATCACGAACTTCATAATTCATCGCAAGAGAATAAGCTGCGTCTGTATTACCTTGTTTAGCCGCACAATCGAGTAGTTTTCTGCCTAAGTCCAAACGATACAACGGAGTTCTTGCATTAAGGAATTGCTCCGAAATGGCAAGTTGTCCTTCTGGATTCCCCATTATTGCGGCTTTTAAAAAATAACGCATCGCTGCATCTGAGTCTTGTTTTACTCCGAAACCTCTTTGGAGATAAGTCCCCATAATGTAATAACCAAAGGGAATATCCATTTGTATCAGTTGCTCAACTAAATCAATCACCTCTTCAGAGCGTTTTTTACCTATCATAGGTTCAGCTTGACCTGTTGCTATCATATTCTGTAAGTTACCTATAGCTTTGTAATGTTTTTTTTCAGCCGCTTGACGATACAATGTAGCAATATGACCAAAATCTTTAGGACCTTTTTTAATTTCTAAGCGACGTGCTTCTTTAAACCAAGCATCAGCTTCGGGATCTAATGGTGGAAAACTGTCTTTTTCTTGTACACAGGTAAATTGAAAATTTTTTAAGGTATCATTCATTTTATTTACTTCCTTTTGTTCACATCCTGCCAACAATGGAAAAAAAATCACCATTAAACTTAAAAGTATTTTTTTAAATTCCATAACTAGTCCTTGTTATCCCATTTTTTATTTCCATCAAAAAACTCAATTAACGATGCAGAAGGTGTGGTTGGTATTTCACTATTTCTAAGCTCTTTATTTCTTTTAATGATTTCTTTCCAATGTTTAAATTCTTTTTTAAAATCATCACTAGCCCGTTTTGTATGCATTTTCCATAAATGCTGTCGGATAGGCGGTATAATATTTGTCACATCAGTATCTTGAATGGCGATATTAAATTCGCTGTCAAATAACATACTGCGTAAATTCACATTACTAGAGCCTAATGTCATAAAAGTGTCATCAATCATTAGCACTTTGCTATGAACATAAACAGATTTCCAATGCGGTGTTGTTGAATCAGGTGAAACTAATGTGCAAATATGCGATTTTATTCCGGGAATCGAACCTGCGGCTATTGGTTCCTCATCACCCAATTTATGCTCTTTACGATGATAATTAGGCACCATGTCTGGTCGTTGTAACGCTTCAATCATTTTATACGTTTGATAACTTCCGGAATGTATCGCTGCATCATTAGAGCTATTAGTGACAACAAAGAGATAGAGTGGGTTTTGTTCTATATCATAGCCTTTTTTAACTCGCTCATTGACCGCTTCTTGTAATAGCTTTACAAAAGGAGGATAACGAAAATATTGGTTTTCAATGTAAATATATTTCCTTGCCCTTACTAACGTATGCTTATATAAGCGTAAAACATCAAATTCATTATACTGAGGTTGAGTACGACAAATTTGAGCCATCACTTTTTTTAGTGGGATCATTCCACCTACAGTAACTGAATGAATCAATCTGTTATTAATTTTATCCATTCGCTGTTGGGTGAATTGATGGTCTTCCTCGGTAAAAGATGACCGTCGACTCAGTTCAGCATCTTCCCCAACATTTTTTTCCCATGCTTCGACAAAATTGTGATTGATATGCGCCAAAACGGCACCACAAACACATGATGAGTTATCTTGCCATGCGGTATCAGCATCTCGACCAATAGCTGCTGAAAACTGGTGTTCAGAATGAGAATCCTTATCCCAATAGGTGGAGAGGGAATTGTGCCCCATGACAAATCCGACAGCATCATCTGGCACTTCATAATCAACCAGAATCACTTTTTGATGGTGAGTTGGGTATAAAGCAAGTAGCCGCCCTTGAATATAACCAATATCGCCATATTCTTTTACGTGATGGCTTGTTTGTCGTTCAGTCGCTTCTTGAATATCATTGGTCCAATTTAATTCTCGATGTCTGACAAGGATATTCCCTTTTCCTCTTTTCTTGATTGAAATCTCCCAATGCCACTGACAGTCATATTCATAATCTTCAGGTGTTTGGTATGGTAACTGGTTACCGGAAGCACTGTAAACAGCAGGCGTAGCTGGTGTATAAACAGCAAAATTACCATAACCAAAGTTTTTAGGAGTAGCTTTCCATCCCGGAAAGTTAGGATCTTGACTATCCCCCCCTAATGTATACCAGACTAATATACGCACCTTAACACCGCGATCTGCCGCTTCAACAAGTAGATCTCCCACTCTTTTGGCTTCGTCTTTACTCCCCCGAGTAAAATACATGGATGATTGAAATCCCCATGTAATAATATCAATACTTTTTTGTGCCTGTTCAATCGCTTTAGCTATTGTGGCAAAAGCACGTTCACCATTAATTAAAGGGGCAAAACCTGCAGCAACAGGTGCATATTTACCACTGATAAACCATTGAGGTGTCAGTATTGCACTATCATTTTCCCCTAACACGAGATTGATGGTTTGTTCCGTTGCATCGCTCATGACTATTTTTCCTCTTGGTTATCTTTCAGTGATTCACTCATCAATAATTTTTTGAAAATATCTCTATGTGTCATACCTGAAAGTTTTTTGCCTTCCATGCCCGGCATTGGTTTGAGAGCACGAAATCCTTCCCTTGAAGCCTCATCTTCTTGAGTGTTTTCTGAGTCTGCTTTTAAAAGATTGATGGTGAATTTTTCACCGTCCAATAACTCTACTCGATATTTTTCTATGGACGTATCATGTTCAATCTGAATATTTCCATTTTCATCGGTGAATCCTTTCGCTAATAGCGCTCCATTACCATATAAAGTATACGGCTCAAACGCACGCGCCTTCATCGGACTCTGCGGAGAGGAGCTCAGTTGAAAGCGCAAGGTTTGTTTTGGCATTGATTGCGGAAACTGTGGATGAGTGACATCCATTGAAGCCGCTCCTTCAACCACCCAGTTAGTTGCTTTGACGGTTTGGTTGCTGGGGCTGCCGTACTCAATCTGCCCGCCTTTCAAGCGAATATAAGCACCACCGCAGGTCAGCAATAACTCATCTTTAGCGGCGACGACAGTTTTACCGCCCGTGCTGGTGATGGTCATGTCTTTGAGTGAGGTGAGGTGCATTTCATCGCTTTGCGCTTGGATTTCCACCTTGCCTTTAGCCGCGAAGGCTTTTATACCCAAAGTATGGGCAAACAAACTAATCGCTTGACCTGCCGCTAAGGTGATTTTTTTACCTACCGAGATATCAGTCTGTTTATTGGCCGTCAGGGTAATGTTTTCACCGCTGTGAGCCTGCACCGTTTTCGGGGAGGTGAGAGCAATACCTGCAGGGGCGCTGAGTAATAACGCCGCTTGCTGCAATTTATCAATAGATTGAGTCAGTAACGTTTGTTGCGCTTTTAAATCTGCTAGTTCGGCTTTTGCCACCTCTGCCGCTTCGCGTAGCGAACTGACTAAATTCAGCGCATCATCAAGCTGTTGTTTGGCTTCGCGCATATCCAGTTGTTCAGACGAGGCTTTCGTGCGTAAATCTGTGCTGATAAACAGCCCTTTTCCTGCTCGAATAGCGCCCCAGCTGTCGGTTCGCAGCTCAAAGCCATCACCGCGCTTTTCACGCCCTTGATTAACCAGATGCCCTAAATTGAGTTGCGATTTCCCCCCGTATTCGGTGCTGAATTTGATGTGTTCTTCCCCGCGTTTGTCTTCCATGTGTAGCTTATTATTTGCCGGAGTACGAATGACATTGCGGGTATTATTTTTGTCGGTGATGTGGTCGGGACGATGCGAGTCATGCAACGCATGGGCGATATACGGCCTATCCGGGTCGCCCTGATGGAACCCAATGGCAACTTCTGTCCCTTGGATTAAGGGGAAGTGCATGCCGTAGGTATCGCCTGCATAGGGTTTCGCCAGCCGCACAGGCATGCTTTCATACCCAGTGGGCTTTTCATCACGGTCGGCATCGAATTTAACCCAATAAAATCCATGTTCATTTTGATGGGCATAGATATCATGTGGCTTGGCGCTAGTAATCCGCGCCATTAACGTACCTGCAATCACGGGGCGAGGTTTAAGAGCTGGTCGCCAGCACAAAGCTTCGGTGTACGACGTTGCTTCAAACTGCACGACTAAGGCACTGCTGCGGCTACCTGAAAATCGCAGGCGGCTCAGGAGGATTTCAGATTGAAAGTCAGACGGTAATGTTGAAGGCAGTTGGTTATCGGTAATTTTGAGCACCAATAGCGGCGTTAGCATCGGTGAATTACTTTTACCGTACAGTTGAGTTTGACGAACCAAAAAGCGTTCATGGTCAAGGCGTGACCAAAAGTGAGCGGTTTCCGTTTCAGGTTGGTACTTCTCACCGCGCTCAAGGTGACGAGGTTTATAATGGTAGACATCGCCGTAGTGGATGTCCTCTCCCTCACCTCGAGTCATATCCGTTTCAATCGATTGCAGAGTTTGCATCGCTTGGCGGTGATTGTAATCTTTGGTGGTGACACTGCGCTCAACCACTTGATGACGTAGTGATAACCCCCAGACACTTTCTACACCCTCGTCATTCATCCCTGATGGGCTATTGAGAGGTAGCTTGAGGTCATACACATAGGCTCGTTGGCTATCCCCAAAATGAATAACTTCGGTTTTGGTATCCGGTTGCAAACTGAACGAATAGAAAATCCCCACTTCACTTAGCAGGCGTTCAATAAACTACCAATCACTCTCATTGATTTGGTTAATTTGCTCCCGCTTTGGGTATTGACGCTGCAAATGAAACTCAAATTCCCAGCCTTTCATGTCATGCTCACGTAAGATGAGGTCAATGACGTCTGGCACGGATTTATTTAAGAAGAAGCGGTGAGTGCGCATTTGGTGGCGTAATAAGGAGACAAACGGTTCTATCACAATTTGGTATTGTGTTTCATCAGCGGAGCCAGACAGCCGCTTGAAGTGGGTGATCACGCCATGAACACGTTTTTGCGGCTCATTCAATGTGTTCAGCATAGCCAATGGCAGGGTAGGCGATGAAAAGGTAAAATCAGCACTGCGGCGTAGAAATTGTTGCGCTTGCAGGTTTTTGTTTGGGGAGGTAAAGGTAATCTGATAACGATAAGTTTCACTAATGGCTTCACGTCCCGTGAAGTGCTCAACGTCTAAGTGGGTCTGGCAACCTTGTACAGCAAGCTGGTAGCGATTATGGGATTGAAACGGCTTAATGACAATGTCGAACAAGCTCATGACGTATTCCTTTCAGATGCTTTGTGGCAACCGAAAATGAAATGCTAGAGTAAGGTTATCCACGCTAATGCCAATTTATTTACCTTAAGCTAACCGATTGTTATAAATAAAAACAAATTTATTATTTAAAAATTTTGACGCATTTAGCATAAAATAGATTTATCTGAATGGTTTTACACGAATAATAAGTTTTTTTGGCAGTTAAATTATATGCATGTGGCGGGTTTAACTAACCGTTTGTCTTAATGCTTTACTTTTGGCTGTGGCTTATACTTGGGGTATTAGCGCTAGGTGTTCAGAGTCGTTTAGAAAAGACATATTGTTCCGATAACCGAGTCCAGAAGAAATTCTAAGGTAAGCTGGTGTCCTTTTAACCGTGAGATCCCTGTCGGAAAAATTTTATAGATATTGCGTGGAAACATTTAATAATGATCTTAATACGTTTCATCATTACTCTTTGATTAATCGTGGGGCCTTCTCATGGCAGGGCGATCCATCATCATGGCTATTAAGTATAACATTTACTATGGTTGAGCGAGTATTTGTGAAACGTAGTGATTATCAAATCAACCAACATGGTGCTGATGATTGAAAGCCTTGCTTGTGTGATGGAAGCATTCTGAGTTGGATTTTTATTATTTAAGGCTTGTTATGCTGTAGAAGTACCAAGGCAGGCAACGTGAGACCCATATTGCTTTATTTTGCCTTTTTAGTTTTAGCCAGTTAATTTTTACAACTAATAAAACGCCTCATTACCTATTTTCAGCTTTTAATTGGCATACTCCATTTTTTAGAGGTAGATTCAATTGCTAAATAAATCACTTTCGGCACAGAGTCATCGCTGGGGAAGACCTTACGTTTCTTTATAGCATGACGGATAACGCTGTTTAATGACTCGATGGTATTAATATAACTATCTAATTCGACTATATGAATTAAATTTTTAGGGGGAATATATACCGATGATATATAAATTGATGTGGTCGACTTTCGTTTTAATAAAGTTTTAAAGTTAATTTTTGGAGCGGTTATTTTTGATTGTCATAATAAGACAGTCTAATTGTTACCTGAAATAGGCCAAGAGTAAAATTGTTTTAAATTTCTAGTGTTAAATCATATCGAGATAGTTAAATTAGTTCATATTTCCGTTTAATAGGCTTAGTTAATCAGTTTAAGCGGTTAATTTGATATTGAACTTTGCATAATATTGTACTTGTTCAACATTATAACCAGTATGGTCTTATACTGATTTGATTAATATATATGTTTATTAATCAATGTGTTGGGTTGTTATTGAGCTTTTTTTTGACGGGTGGGGTGTCGGTGAAACTCAGTTAATAAAAAATAAAACCAATGTTTATCTAGTTGAAATTTATTTATTTTATAATCATAAAAAAAACGCTATAGTAATAAGCAATCAATTAATAATCATATAATGATAGGTAATATTGATGTGAACTTGCTTAAAAAATATTGTCATCATTTTAGCATTAGCTTGCTAGCTTTTTTATTAGTAGGCTGTACACAGGGAAACTCCCCACTATTTCCCATGCTAGGTGCTTATTTTCCTTATTGGATGTTGTGTGTCTTAATTGGACTAATAGGCGCAGTGTTATTACGTGTTCTTCTGGTCCGCTTAGAAATCGATGATAAGTTACCGTTGCCCTTGCTGTTTTACTTTGGTGTCTTGCTATCGATTGCCATTACAATATCTTTACTTTATTTCTCTCATTAAATTATGAATACAGAAAATAAAAAAAAGCTCGCAATCATTATCACAATCGGTGTGTTTGTGGCTCTATTGCTTTTGCTATGGAAAAGCCTGCAATCATCAGTTTTGAACCCATTAAGTGAAGATGCGGTGATTGAGGCAAATAAAATCAATATATCTTCTGTGGTACCTGGGCGGATCAGCCAATTTCATGTTAAAGAAAACATGGAGGTCAAGGAAGGTGACCTATTATTTACGATCGACCCTACCATGTACCAGTTGCGAGTGGATCAAGCTCGAGCTGAATTACTTGTTGCAGAAGCAGCCCTCAGTAATAAAAAGAGGATCATCGTTGCTGAAACTTCAAATTCTGAAGTAGCAGAAGAACAAATCAAACGTGCACAAGTTAATCTTGCTCTTGCCACACAGTCATTAAAACGTTTAGAGCCTTTATTAGCTAAAGGTTTCGTGACTGCTCAACAGGTTGATGATGCACGTACTTTAAAACGTGATGCAGAAGTCAGCTTAAAACAAGCCCAAAAACAAAATGTAGCTTCTGAAGCATTAATTAATAATACCAAATCCGAAGAGGCTCTCGTTCAGTCATTAAAAATGTCATTGGCTATGGCGGAGTGGGAATTAAGTAATACGGAAATCAAAGCACCGAGTAATGGTTATATCGTCGGGTTAACCATGTCTGCTGGTGAGTTTGTGTTATCAGGCCAGTCTATATTTACATTAATAGATACTGATACATGGTTTGCATCTGCTTACTTTAAAGAAACGGAGTTAGGCAATATTCAGATGGGGAGCTGTGCAGTAGTTTACTCTATGATCAATAATAAGCAGCCAATTAAAGGTAAAGTGCAAGGTACAGGTTGGGGGGTTATGTCTACTGATTTGCTCAATATTCCTAGGGATTTGCCTTATGTGCCTAAATCACTAAATTGGGTACGAGTCGAACAACGTTTTCCTGTCAGGGTGATTTTAAATAATCCACCTAAGGAATTAATGCGAATAGGTGCCACAGCTACTGTTAATATAGTATCTAAAGATGATGACTGCTAAAACTTCACTAGTTTTTCAACAAATAAAGCAGGATTTGTTGCCATTCGAGTTTCGGTTTTCGACGGCGTGGCGTATTTCTCTACTCTGCGCATTAATGGCAGGTATTGCCATGTTATACGAAATACCAGAGTCGGCGATCAGTTGTTACCTGATTATTTACCTTGTTAAGTCTGACGCAGTTGAAAACATACTATTGTGTATCGGTGTCATAGTCTTATGCAGTATTGCTGTTTGTGTGATTTTTATATTATTTAACTTAACCATTCAAAATGTGATGTTACGCTTTTTCTTTATGGCGTTATTTTCTGGCTTATTTATGTATTTATCTTCTGCCAGTAGTTTGGGCGATATTGGTAATTTAATCGCGCTTGTGATCGCATTTTTAATGACATTAATTGATGATATTCCTTTTGGCGATGCTGCAACTAGGGGGCTGCTGTATGCTCTCTTAATGGCAGTATCACCTATGTTACTGGTTATTATCTTTAATTATTTTTTTGGTATTAGCCCAAGAAAATTATTACTCAATAAATTGTCAGAGCGCTTTTTAAGTGCGCATCAATTTTTTTTAGGGGATAAGCTCCAGCCAATTAAAATAACCGAAGCTTTAGCTACTCAGTCTGAATGCAAACGTTATTTAATGTTTATTAAGCTTTTTTTCCTAAAAGGGAAAAAAGAAATACAATGGCTAGATAGCATGATTGATAATTCCTATGAAATACTGATCATGTCTTTGAATTTACCGGATGATACATCATCAGCAGTGCGTATTGAGCTATCAGAAAAATGCCAATTTATTGCACAGTGTTTATCTACAAATCAACTTGAACAGTTAGAAAACCTTAAAGATAGCAAACCAACTAATAAGAGCAATCAACAGTTATTGGATGATTTCCTAAATATTTTATTTAAGAATAAAACATTCAGTGACCCAAAAACGAAAATGCCGTTTTTTGTTGAGGATGCTTTTACTAATCCTAATCATAAATATTTTGCAATAAAAACCACTTGCGCAGCACTGATATGTTACGTTCTTTATGACTTTTTTGAATGGCAAGGCATCCATACGGCGATGATCACTTGCTATGTTGTCGCATTAACATCAGTTGGTGAAACTGTGCATAAACTGACACTGCGTATCACGGGGTGTTTAATTGGTGCACTGATTGGGATTATTTCGTTACTTTATATTATTCCTCATTTATCCGATATTTTTAGCTTAATGGTATTGATTTTCTTCTGTATTTTACCCGCAGCATGGGTGGCTGCCGGTAATGAGCGTATTTCCTATGCAGGAGTCCAAGTTGGACTTGCATTTTTGCTAACGGTATTACATGGGTTTAAACCTAGTTTTGATATGGATGTCGCTTCCGATAGGATTTTAGGCATCTTATTAGGCAATATAGTGATGTATATTATGTTCACTAAAGTGTGGCCCGTATCCATCATGACCACGATTAATAAGCAAATTAAGAATATCTTAGATAGTTATGCGGCACTTAAATTAGGCAATTATGAGAATAATGTGCAAGCGCTCAGTTTAGTCTCAACAATTAATGAAGGCGTAATAAAAGCAAAAGATGATATAGACTTGTTAATCTTTGAAACTCACTCTAAAGATAAAGGTGATGCTTTAACTCGCTTCTTTAAACAGCTGTTAGCTGAAGCCTCAGTGGACAGTTATCAAAATTATGCTTCTAAATTTATCTATTTTAATCATAAAGATAATTTAGATCCCCATGCATGCGCTAAATCAATTAGTGACTTTAAACGTGATGTATTAAATTCGCTACCGATAATATTATCAGCTCAAGAAAAAGAGCAAGTCATGCAAGAACTCATTAGTGAGAAGTAATAATGACGGCACAATTAACAAAAAGTAAAAACAAACAGTATTTGCTCACTACTTTTCTGAGCGTATTTCTTATCGGATGTGTCGATACCAGCCGCTCATTTATGGAAAAAGCCCAGCAGCCGCTACGATATGAATCCGAAAAATACCTTTCTTCTCCTGAAGAGAATTTGTATGCCGAACATAATGAAACACTTAAAGAGCAGTATGACTTGGCTGATCTTATCGATATTGCGCAAAAAAATAACCCTGAAACACGTATTGCTTGGGAATTAGCCAAAAAGGCGGCGGTTGATGTTGGAATGGTTGAAAGCACCTATTTGCCTGTTATTACAGCAACAGCATTAAGTGGTTATCAACGAGGGACTGTAAAGCTTCCGCATAATGATCTTGTTGATAAAATCGATGTTTCTAACCATGTTTTTATCCCAGCGGTGACGTTTCAGTGGTTGTTGTTTGATTTCGGTAAGCGTGAATCTCTCGCGAATGCAGCAAAACATGCGGCTCTAGCTTCCGATTTGAACTTTAATTTACTTCATCAAAAGGTCATTCATGATGTTACTACGGCTTACTATACTTACGGAGCCGCACAGAAAAAAAACAAAATTACTGCTGAATCCTTAGCGCGCAGTAAAAATGTCCTTTATGCGGTGGAACAGAAAAAGGCGCGAGGTCTTGCGACCGTGCTTGATGTTGCATTAGCTAAGCAACAGGTTGCTCAATTAGAATTCCAAAGCGTATTAGCCGCAGGGAAAGAAAAAGACCAGTACCAATTATTGCTATCATCCATTGGTATGTCTCCACTTCAGTCTATCAACATCCAATATAGTGACAAAGATGTTCTCCCTGATGATATCGCGCCATTGACCCATGAAAGGATCAGGAATGCATTAGCTCAACGCCCTGATGTACTTTCTAATTATGAGCTTATGCAAGCAGCGATGAAAACGACTCAATCCGTTGAGTCTGATTATTTTCCTAAAGTCTATTTGGCCGGCGCTGTTGCTGGGGGAAATAGTAGCTTAGATGTACAGGGGTTACCCGGTATCAATCAAAGTACTTCCTCTTCAAATATTTTACTTGGAGTGAGTATTCCGCTTTATGAAGGGGGGATCAGGCAAGCCCGTATGAAGAATGCACAATCAGATATTCTGATTGCTCAAGAAAATTTACGAAAAAGCCAAGAGTTAGCGATCCGAGAAATGAGCTTAACTGAGAACGCGTTAAAATCAGCATTGGAAGCGCATAAAGCGGCAAAAAATTTAGTTGAAACAACTCAGTTAAGTTATACCGCAAGCGTTGATTTTTATCATAATGGGCTAGGCACGGTGACTGAAATTAATGCGGCAGAAATAGCATTATTTACAGCAGAACTTGCCCGTATTGATGCTTATACTGGCTCAGTTATTGCTGCTGTTGATTTAGCTTTTTCATTAGGGGAAATAGAAAAAGCATTACCTCGTTATGAACAGGCTAAAGCTAAATAAATAGTTTTAAATTGTAGAAGATAGGGATTACTATCTTCTACAATTGGTGATTAAATTAATAAATATCGAGTTGTTTAAAAATAGCTTTACCTTCATGGCTAAATTGGTCAATCGAATATTGAGTATAATTCATTTCACCATACCCTCTAATATAGATAGTTCCATTAGATAAATCAGATAAGCAAGTCCAGACAGTATATTCAGACAGTAAAATATCACCTTTCCCTTCACCTTCTCCGATATTATCAACAGTGATATTTTTAGTGCGATCAAAGTTATTCATTATATGGGCAAGGGTATTTATTGCCTCTTTTGCATTATTAGCTTGCGGTGCGTAAGTACTATAAAAAACGGCACGAACAAAACGCCCAACCGAGGTATCTGAAGAAGGGAGGTTTGCAGTTGCAATTCCGCTATCTGGCTGAGTCACTCGGATATTACCTAATAGATTGGTTGACTTATCAAGGTTAGATAATTGGCTATAATTATTGAGGTTTTTTAAATGCCATTGAAAATCAGGCCCATTAGTCATTACACGAGTTGGGTTATCAAAGACTTGTAATTTGCCGTTAACAGCTTCAACGACGATACTGCCACCTTGTTTATCATAAAAAGCATAATGGAATGGTGATTTTAAATTCCTAAAGTTGACGAGGATTGGGGACCAAAAGAAGCCACTTTCAATAGCTTTTTTCACTTCGTTAACATTGCTAAAACTAGATAAAGCCCATTCACCTATCGAGGTGACAGGTAATGACTTGGAATAATTTTCAGGTTCAATCGGTGAGAGTTCTGCTTCTGTGATCATATTGGCACTAAAAGTTAACCCCTCACTATTTAAACCTTGAAACATATTATGGTTATCACCATCAAAATAAATTTCAGTTGTTATAGCAAGAATGTCGAATTTAGATGTATAACTAATACCATTTTGACCATCAGGTGATTTTTTCTGAAAGAAGGTATTTACTGGGTAATATGTTATCCAAGAAGGTAAGTTTTCAGTTAATTCTAGTGTTCGTCCTTGGTAAATATGATTTTGACTATCTACTATTGATAAGCTTGTGCACATTTTATTAGTCTCTTATTGATAACATGTCAGTAAATTAGTAAATAATAATGACGTATACTATAAACTTATATTAGCTTCACTGAATAAACAATAATAATCATTAAAATATCTGACTTAGGCTTAATCTAATAAAATAGGTGAGTTTATAGGTAGGGGAATTATTAAATAATTGAACTGGACTTATTTCTAGATTAATGTCAGTAAAAAATGATTGAGAACACTCAGAATATTAAATAATAAAGTCATTGTATGGCATGAAGATCTAGTACAGAGAATAGGGGAGAATGTCAGTATTTTTGTAACCCCCTACATACTTTTCAATAACTTATATTACTATGAAGGGGGATGGTTTTGGCTAAATTGTCTATTTTGACTAATTAATAATATATTAAAGCGTTAGTGTTATTAGCTTCGTTTACCATAATTAGCGAAGTCTTCAGGCTTAGGAAATCCATAACTAGGGTCACTATTACGAGTCGGAAGGCGCTTTTTCATACTCGCTACTATTTCTGGTTGCTGGCTTGCTATATTATTACTTTCATTCGGATCTTCTTGAAGATCAAATAGGACAATGGGGCGCTTGGTACCTTTAGGCACGCTACCATAGCTTTTCATTAAGGATGGGTCAAAGCCCTCAATGAGTTTATAACGTTTATCTCGTACCATACGCCAATTAAGTAGGCCAGAAGTTACATATTCTCGGTGATCATTGGTTCTGCCTTCCAATAAAGGCCTAAAAGAGAGGGCTGTCATGCCGTCAGGGATCTCTGCCTTAGCATAATCTAAAAATGTTGCGGCAATATCAATAAGGCTAACTAATGCATCACTAGTGCGGTGTTGAATATTAGGCCCTGCAACGACTAATGGAACACCAACAGATGCATCATAAGGGACGTTTTTACCCCATCGGTTATGATCACCGAGCATTTCTCCATGATCACTTGAAAATACAATGATTGTATTTTCAAGTTCCCCCCTTTGTTTTAACTCATCAAGGTAGATCCCTAACCAGCGATCAATATTTTCTACCATTGCAGTGTAATTTTGTCGAATAGCTTCATGTTGTTCTGGATCGAGTTGGGTTGAATTAAAGGGTTGAGGAAATTTACGTCCGCGAACAGTTTTTTCCATTCTTTGAGTGATATCCTCAGGGTCATGAGGGCCTGCAAAATTTACTACCATATGCCATGGCCGATCTTTAGGAAAACGGCGTATCATTTCAATTCCAGTACGTCCAATCCAGTTATCAGCATAGTCTTCATCGTCAATAGGTGTCGGGTAAGTTTTTGCGTACGCTTCTGGACCTTTTGCTCGTCCACCTCCTCGAGAGGTGATATCTGCAGCATGAATATCTGCAACACCACGCTTAAGCATGTAAGCCATGTAAGGTTCAAATGGTGTTTTAAATTTATCCCATTCTAATACGGCATCACCTTTACCTGCACAGTTCACCATGTCTGAAAAGCCCCACTCGGACATATGGTTGCGGCCATCAATACCGTTATCAAATGTCGGTTTCGCGAGATCTAATTTCCCACAAGCCCCTACGTAATAGCCGGCATCGCGTAGTTTTTCATAATAGGTCGCTTGTGTTGTTGGATAAACAGTAAAGTTATCACCTACGCCACACCGGTCGTACTCACGACCAGAGGCAAGGCAAGCACGAGAAGGGCCACACACAGGGGAAGGAACAAACGCTTGCTGAAAGCGTGTTCCCCGAGCAATTAATGAATCTAAATTGGGGGTTTTAACTTCGAGGTTAGGGTTTGCGCCTATCCAGTCAAAGCGGTGTTGGTCTGGTAGAATAAATAAAAAATTAGGACGTTTATTGTTCGACGTGGTCCCTTGCGCTTGAGCTGAAGTAATTGACCCCATTACTGCAGGAGCTATCATGGGCGTTAAGACAGTCGCTAATAGGAAATCTCGGCGTGTCAATTCATTAATTTTACTCATAGACATGCTTCCTCATTGATCGAAAATAGTTCACTTATAATAAGAATGTAAAATCGATCTCACCTTGTGGAGACAGAGAAACTGATCAATTGGCAACATTCTTGATTCGCTTTCTTAATAGGCAACTACCTGAAAAATAAATGCGTATAACTTGAATTCTTATGATTTTTAAAACTCATGGCTTATAAAAGTAAGAGTGCACCTTAATTGTTATCACTAATGATTTAAGGTGCATTTATATTTCAATTTATTGATTAATCAAGATTTTCTCCATTTGAAGCGATCACGCGTTGATACCAATAGAATGATTCTTTCGGAATACGTTTTAGCGAACCATGACCTTCATCGTCTTGTTCTACATAGATGAAACCGTAACGCTTGGTCATTTGTGATGTTCCACAACTAATCAGGTCAATACAGCCCCATGTGGTGTATCCGATTAAATCAACGCCATCACGAATTGCTTCTTTCATCGCTATAACGTGCTCTTTAATATAGTCAATACGGTATGGGTCAGAAATCGTACCGTCTGGATTGAGCGTATCACGAGCTCCTAAACCATTTTCTACAACAAACAGGGGGATACCATAGCGATCCCACAGCTTATTCAGTGTGATGCGTAATCCCGTTGGGTCAATTGGCCAGCCCCACTCAGATTGTTTTAAGTATGGGTTTTTGATTTTACTCACTAAGTGACCTGATAATTCTTTTGCATCAGGTCCGCCTTTGGTGACATAAGTCATGTAATAGCTTAGCGAGATAAAATCTGCTACACCTTCTTTAAGCACTTTGAAATCTTCCGGTTCTACCTGAATATGAATATTATTTTCTTCAAAATAACGCAGCATATAAGTCGGATATACACCTCGGACGCTGACATCTGGATAGAACAGATTGATTTGGTCTTCTTTCAATGCTTGTAATTGGTCTTCTGGATTACAACTTTCTGCATAAGTTTCTAGTCGGCAAATCATGCAACCAATTTTTGCGTTAGGCATCATTTGTTTGCCTAGCTTAATAGAAATTGCACTGGCGACGAACTGGTTATGAGAGGCTTGGTATGCCGCTTGTTCGACATTTTTGACTGTGTCTGGTAGCGTACCTGCACCGGTATATAAACTATTGAGGTTCATGTTCATTTCGTTGAACGTGATCCAATATTTAACCTTCGATTTGTAGCGTTTATAGCAAGTTGTGGCAAATTTAACGAATAAGTCGATTAATCTGCGATCTTGCCAACCGTTGAATTTTTGCGTTAGCGTTAATGGCATTTCATAGTGAGATAGCGTAACAAGTGGTTCGATACCATATTTTGCTAACTCATCAAAAACGCGATCATAAAATGCTAAGCCTTCTTCATTGGCTTGCTCATCAATACCATTTGGAAATATACGCGCCCAAGAGATAGATAAGCGAAATACTTTAAAGCCCATTTCAGCAAATAATGCGATATCTTCTTCATAACGATGATAAAAATCGATACCCCAACGTTTAGGGAATAACGCTTTACATTCAGGTTTTAAATACTCTTCAAGTTCTTTTGATGTGACGTTAAAAGTAAAGTTATTGACTCCGCCATCTGCATAAGGGTCTTTATAAGCGGCAACATCTGAAGTAGAAAGCCCTTTTCCACCAAGGTCAAAAGCCCCTTCAATTTGGTTTGCAGCAGTAGCACCGCCCCATAAAAATCCTTCAGGAAAGCCAATTGTACTTGTGTTTTTAGTATTTAATTTCATAATTTCCTCTTTCTAAATCAATTAACGGTGAGCAGTGTGGTTTTATTACTCGTGACATATGGTTGATTTATCACTTGTAATTCACTGAATTCGTCAAAGTTGGTTATCAAAACCGGGGTGATTGTTGATAATGAATGTTTAGTTATATTTTCAATATCGAACTCGATGAGTAGGTCACCGGATTTAACGCTATCCTTTTCATTAACATGGAGGGTGAATCCTTCACCATTTAATGAAACAGTATCAATGCCTACATGAATAAGGATGTCTAACCCATCTGGGGTTGTAATTCCGATGGCGTGTTTACTTGGCGTGACCATTGAAATGGTGCCATCGATAGGTGCATAAACTTTGTTATCTGAAGGGATGATGGCAACGCCATCACCAATGATTTTATTGGCAAAAACGGTATCGGGAACTTGTTCAAGCGGTAAAGTTTCCCCGGAAATTGGCGCGAATAAACATAAATGTGGTGGTTGTTTATTATGGTTTGTTTCTTTTGATTGTGTTTTTTCTGGTATTTCTTGATGAGGTGGCGTGTTGTCGCGGCAAGTTGGCAAACTATCTTTACTCGGCTCAAGTCCTGACTCATCTAGTTTTAGAAATAGGGTGATAATAAAGGCCAAAGTAAAGCTAGATATCACCGCAAGGCAGATAAACATGAAGTTATTCGTGCCTGCTTCAACATAGGTTGGCAAGGCAGTGATCCCCGGAATACTAAACGCAAAGGCTTTTACGGCGAATGAGCCTATGATTCCGCCCCCTACTGCGCCACCAATTAATGCCGCGTAAAAAGGTTTCTTCAAGCACATGGTGACACCATAAATTGCAGGTTCAGTGATACCAAAAATGGCTGAAAGGGAAGAGGAATACGCAATAGATTTCAATTTTGTGTTTTTACTTTTGATAGCGACAGCCAGTGTTGCCCCTGCTTGGGCTAGGTTACTGGATAGGCTAATAGGTAATAAAACAAAGTCGTAACCTAATGTTTTAAAATTGGAAAATGTGGCCGGGAAAAAGGCATAGTGCATACCAGTTATCACTAATAATGATAAACAGCCCCCCATAATAAAGCCTGCGACAGGGCCTGCGATATTAAATAAAGCTGAGAATGTTTGCTGTAAATATTCACCAACGTAATAGCCTAACGGTGCGAGTAGTGAAAGGGTGATAATTGAAGAGATTATCAGCACCAATAGCGGCACAAAAATAATTTTAATACTCGCGGGGATGATTTTTTCAACCCATCGATTGATATAGCTTAATAACCAAACCCCAAGAATAATTGGAATAACAGTAAAGTTATAAGTAATGTTAGGAATAGTAATACCAAAGAAAGACAGCGTAGGTTCACCTTGGAATATAGGGTAAACCAGAATGAAGGCTAGGGTTACGGCAATATATTCATTGGTTTTAAATTTCCGAGCAACGGAAAAAGCCAGCAAAATAGGTAAAAAATAGAAGGCCGAGTCTGAAATGGTGTAAAGGATTCGGTACTCTGAGCTCCCATTTGGAATAAGGCCGGACATATCAAATAGAGCTAGCAACCCTTTGAGTAACCCCGTTCCAATGATAGCCGGTAATATTGGGGTAAAAATACCCGACAGAAAATCAAAAAATGTATTAACAATATTTTGTTTAGTCTCTGATATTTCTGGTGGTGACGCCTCATTGGTTATTGCTGAGCCATGAGGTTCAACTATTTTATGTAGCTCAGTGAAAACATGTGTAACGTGGCTGCCTAAGATAACTTGTAACTGATTACCTAGGAAATTAACACCTAGTACCCATGGGATGTCACGGAGTTTATCTACATTAACTAATTCATTGTTATGAAGATTGAAACGCAAGCGTGTAATACAATGCCAATGTTGACTGATATTATTTTTCCCACCGATAAGAGTGATAATTTGTTCTGCGACTTGTCTACTTTCCATAAGTATACCTATAAAAAAACCTGAACAACGGCCTCCAATTTAATTTTGGAAGTGTTGTTCAGGTTAATGCCTAGTCTTGCCAGTTACACACCTGTTATATTTCAAGCCGAAGTTTATGCCTGACTTATTTTGTTTTATTTTATAAATAATCCAATGAGTAATGCTAAAATCATTGATGAATAATAATACGTTTTTACATATAAAAGCATTATTATTCACGATTCCAGAGTCTGTAACTCAAAATGTAGACATAAAAAAACCTGAAACTATTGAATAATAAAATTCAATACATTTCAGGTTATTGCCTAGTCGAACTAGTTACAGACCTACCATTACTTTATAGAATTTTTATACCTGAAAGACAATGTGAGAATAATGGATTTGTGATCTGTACGACAGAGATATACATTTGCCTTAAGTTTGCGTTATCATTTTGATTCAAGAAATAAAAAATTATTTAGTTTTTATTTTATTCAAAAATGAAGTGCTATTAAAATAATCGCCGTTCTTGAGAGCAAGAAGAACCGATTGCTTACTTCGGTATTGATCACAAAAAATAGGCATAAATCTTGCCTTTTTTGTAGAAAAGATATATCTATATCAATTGGTGTGTTACTAGCTAGACTAGGCAAAAACCTGAAAATGCTGAAGTATTACTTCATGTCATTTCAGGTTTTTTTTCGTTTATAACGTATAATAATGGAAGTCGCCTATATGTACCTAATAAAAAAAGTTATAAATAATAATGTGATACTTGTAGACAACGAAGCCCAACAAGAGGTTGTTATTATTGGTAAAGGCATAGGCTTTAACTCTAAAGCAGGTCAAAACTACCATTGTAATGAAAGCGATGAGCTTTTTATCAAGCCTCAAGACCATGATATCCATAATTTTCTTGATAATATTCCTATTGATATTATCAAATTGACTATTGAAGTTATCAATAAATGTAAGCCCATTTTAAATGCGGATTTAAGTGATAGCTTAGTTATTACACTCTCTGAACATATAACTTTTGCCATTGAGAGAAGCAAAAGTCGGGAAATGAATGTTTCTCTGTATGAAGTGCCTTATTTATATCATCTTGAATTTATTGCAGGAAAGGTTGCAGTTGATTATATTAATGAAAAATTTGATGTAAGTTTACCAGCAAGTGAAGCATCTCTTATTGCACTTCATTTTGTTAATGCAAAATTAAATAACAAAAGTGTTGGAGATACACTCAGGTTTACACAGATAGTTTATAAAATTGTTAATATTGTAAATTACTCATTTCATATCCAAGTCAATACTGAGTCGGATATTTTCTCTAGATTTATTAATCATTTAAAATATTTATTGATCCGCTGTCAGGCAAATCATGACAAAAGTAGTCAATTTAATTCTATTCTTGAAGAGTTGGTAGAGAAAGAATTAATGAAAAATTTTGTATGTGCAAAAAAAATAGCGGAATTGATACAATCTGAATATAACCTTCCAGTTTCTCGTGAGGAAATTATTTATTTAGCATTACATATAGAAAGACTTTTAAATGCAGTTTAGGGCTGAATTTTAACTATTATTTAGCATGGGTGTGTCACTAGCAAAACTAGGCATTAACCTAATTGGAATTATCCCTTGGCAAAACTTTTATTGCCATTAAAAATGGGAATAAAAAAGGAAAATTGTATGGCGATAAAGCTCATTGCTATCGATCTTGATGGCACGTTATTAAATACTCATCATCAAATTAGTGATAATGTTCAAAATGTTCTTCAACAAGCTCAAAGAAATAATATACATATTATCCTTGCATCAGGCAGGCCTTACTCAGGAATACAACCTTATTTACAACAGTTAGCTTTAGATAAGCCTGGTAACTACTGTATTAGTAACAATGGTAGTGTTATTCACGATGCTTCTAACGGTAACCACCTTATCGATTTTTTATTAGATATTGATGATTATAAAAAAATTTATGCTCAAACTGAAGAGTTAGATCTTTCATTACATGCTCTTGGAGATAATAAAATCTTCACTGCAAATAAGATTATTGGTTTTTATACGACACATGAAGCTTATCTTTCGAATACGTTAATCCATTATGTCCCAATGAATGAAATGCCTACTAATATCTTATTTACTAAATTGATGATTTCTTCTGAAGAGAACTATTTATCGAGTATTATCAAAAAAATACCATCTTCTTATTTTCAACAGTACACTTTAGTCAGAAGTACCCCGTATTTTTTAGAAGTGTTAAATAAAAATGCGAATAAGGGCTTGGCAATACAAGCACTGGCACAACAATTGGATTTACATAAGTATGAAATTATGTGCATTGGTGATCAAAATAATGATCTGCCTATGTTTGATGTGGCTGGAACTTGTATTGCGATGGAAAATGCAACCGATGAATTAAAGTCACGGGCTACTGGTGTGACAAGCTGTAATGATACTGATGGGGTTGCAAGGGCGATAGAAAAATATGCCCTATAAGGTTTCTTTTTCATTAAAAACCGAGTTTAGCGTTGCCACTCGGTTTTTAATTTTACTCTAATTTATTATTTCTTAATTTCCATGAATTTCTTTTAGTATCCCTTTCATTTTCCCTAACGAATGCGATAGGTGAATTTTATAGGCATCACAAAAATAGTTTTTTCGAGGAAGCCCTTTCGAGTCAATTAAAAAACGATGCTTTGGGCAACCGCCATGGCATAGTGGCTTAAACTTACAGGTTAAACAGTCTTGGCTGATCTTCTCTTTTTTTAGCGATGAAAAACGTTGATGATTTTCTGATCCCAACATATGAGAAATGCTATCGACCATCAAGTTGCCAATTTTATTTTCAGGATAAACAAAGTGATCACAAGAATAAATATCGCCATTGGCCTCGACAATTAAATTTGCTCCGCAAGTTTCACTCGTGACACAGCTGCTTGGGAATCCAAGGCTTTGGCTCATAGTCTGTTCAAAATTCATGACAAAGACTTTACCAATGTCATTTTTTTGCCAGTGGTCAAACAGGGTATTTAAAAAATGGCCATATTCTGCGGCGTTGACTGACCAGTCTGTCACTTCCGCATTTCCTGTAAATTCAGGGGAAATGAGTGATAGCCCTTCCGTCGTTGTTTGTTGTGCCTGCCGTTCAACTACTGGGATAAACTGCATGTAATAGCTGCCAATACTCTTTAAAAACTCATAAATTTCAATCGGCTTTTTTACGTTATAGTTATTTACAACGGTTAGCGTATTAAAGTCCACCCGGTATTTATTGAGTCTCTCGATACTGGCAATTAAGCGATCAAACGTGCTTTTTGCTGATCGTGTTAGTCGGTATTGATCGTTACAAGATTGATCGCCATCGATGGAAACCCCTAATAAGAAATTATGCTGTTTAAAGAATTGGCACCAGTCATCATCAAGGTTTAAAGCATTTGTTTGAAATGAATTATTGATCCTTTTCTTACCTGCATAATTTTGCTGAAGTGCAACAGCTTTTTTGTAGAACCCTAGTCCAAGTAAAGTCGGCTCGCCACCTTGCCAAATAAAATCAATTACATCAGTAGGTTGCTGCTCAATATTAGTGCGAATGTATTGATCTAGAACCTCATCATTCATTCGCCATTGGTTTTTTCTATTAGGATAAAGTTTTGATTTTTCTAAATAGAAGCAATAAGTACAATCAATATTGCACACTGAACCAGAAGGTTTAGCCATTAATTGGAAATTTGGGTTTGCATTACTCATGCCTTACGCCTCTACTTATTAAAATGATAAGATTATTTTTTGTTGAGAATATTTTTATATTCTTTCACTTTTTCTTCAGGTGCATTCCAATCACCATCGAATACAGTATAGGTAATATAGCCTTTATCAAGGTATCCAGTATCAGAATTATCATTTCTCATTTTTAATGCTTCAGGGTTAATAACTTGTTTAGCTTTTCCTTCAGCAGTTATTTCATATAAAATTTGTGGTGAAACCGCATACTCGTTTTCAACAAATTTTACGCCTTTAATTTTATCTTTAGGTAATGCGGGGTAATTAATACTCAACCCAGATCTAATGGGTAGCACTGTCTCACCAGGTATCCATTTTTTATTTAAATCATCAACTAGCTCAACAACATAAGTGACTGAATCAGGCCAATACTTCTGAGTGCTAGGCCAACCTGATTTCATTTCTTCTTCAGTCATGATGTAGCCAATACTAGCCGCAATGGCTGGGTAGCCTAAGCGTACGGCACGCGATGCAGCTGATACCGTTCCTGAATTTAATTGTGATGTTCCCGTGTTTGGCCCATCATTAACCCCTGAAATAACTAAGTCAGGCGGTGTTTCTCGTAATAACGCCTGTAAACCAAAATCCAGTGAATCAGCAGGTGTACCAGGGAAACAATAAGTGCGCTCATTTATTTTTTTTATATCGAACTCTTTGCCTGCTTTAAATGTAATTGCAGTACCAATTCCGCTTTGGTTGGTCGAAGGGCCAACTAGCCAAACATCATAACCTTTTGCATCTAATTGCGATTTTAATTCAGTGAGACCAAATGCTTCACATCCGTCGTCATTAACTAATAGAATACGCATTTTATCGTTACTAGCTTGGGCTTGAAGTCCAAATAAAGATAATAGGCTAATAGCTAAAATTGTTTTTTTCATTTTTACCTCTATGTGTGTTCAGCAGTACTAAAATATATTAAATTTATAGTCAAAAATAATATCTACGGCGATAGCATTTCTACGAATATAGTGCCCGTTATCATCAAAAACAGGTTGAACTCTATTTCCTTCAGCTTGGTATAGCCAAGCTTTAGTTAATTTAGTAAATACCGTAAAGTTTTTTAAACTCGGATCATTCGGTTGCCATGCATTAATAAGATTAAGCTCACCAGTTTTAATTTTGTTATTTTTAAAATCAAACTGGCCGTAATTTAATTGTATTGCAGAATAAAAATCTTCAGCATATTTATAGTCAATGAGGCCAGTGAGGGCGAGTTCACCATCTCGCTGGTAATGATAAGCGGCTGAAGACATAGGGTCTAAACGCCAACGAGCGTTTTTAACTGGATGCCTGTCAAAATAACCAAGCGAACCATTATTTTTAGCCGCATCGGTGTATCCAACACCAACTTTCATGCCTAGGCTGTCATATTGCCATTTGACGGTTCCTTCATATACCCACGAGCTGCCATTTGCAGCTTGTCGTGATGCCGGCATATTTTTATACATTTCCTGAGGGACATTACCAACGGCTCGAAAACCAAGAGTAATGTCGGAATATGGCATATAGTTAAAATCAATAAAATGGCGATCGATATAGTCTTTAGCATATCCGTAATTATAGGTCGCTTTCAGTGCTTTAGTTTTATAGTTGAGGCCACCTGCTGCAATATACTCAACAGATTCATTATTTCTGCTACGAAGATTTTCTTTGTTAGGAGAAAAACGTTCCATAACACTATCAACGTACAATGTATCGATTGAGAAATCATGGTAAGTAAGCGTGCCCGTATAACCTAAATAGCTATTTTGTGCCGATTCATAAGGGCTTTTTAATACCGTATACATATGTGCGGGTTGCCAGCCATATCTTGCTTTATAATTTATCCCTTGTTCATCACCTAAATGCAACTTGATATTGCGCTTATTAAATTTTGTGAAACCTTTGGCATTTGATGATTTAAATCCAGGGCCATCATTCCATAATAGGTCGCGGCTAGCAAAATAATCACTGGCTCCTAATTTAGTCACAGTAGTGTAGGAAATATCGAAACCCAGAGTTTCCTTCCATAAGCCTGATTCATAATTTAGCCCGATGGTTTGAGCCCAAGCTGTATGAATATACGTTGGACCAACTTCGTTTTCATTCAGATATTTTAGTCTATTCCGAAGGAATAACTCTAGTTTGCTATCTTTTATTAATGGTTCATTTAGGGTATCAGCCAGCTTATATTCCTGGGCTTTTAATACTGAGGAAAATAATATAGGGATGAGTAGTGAGCCTTTTAGTAGTCGACTTATTTTCATATACCAACCTTTATTTATTAGTATTTAATTTTTATTGTTAATTTTATTTTTATAGATTAATTGACATTGAGTTACTGAGCAGAAATTTTAGGTAAAAAAAAACCTGAATTTTTATACGTTTTAAAGACGCATAAAAATTCAGGTTCTTGCCTAGTCAAGCTAGTAACACACCATTCGCTATATATTTAAAACGGGTTGATTTTTTTTACAATATTAATTTATGAGAACTGTGATCTGATACCTGTTTTTATAAATATATCTGCTATGTTAAATCTGCAGTAATTTAATTGTAACTACATGAATTTATTTTTTATATTTAATTATTTTCATTTTTTTTATATTCGTTTCTAGGTAAATAGTAGGTTTTATTTGACACTAATCACAATTATTCTTATTTAAATAATTTGGTTATATGAGACCTTGATGTTGTTCACAAAAACCTAAATTATAGATTGTGAATTTAATTTATTTTGATTAGATAGATATACTTTGGGTGTGTTACTAGCTTGACTAGGCAAAAACCTGAGACTTATAGCGTTGCAGTTATAGGTCTCAGGTTTTTTTGTTTTTATACCTTTCATTAAAAATATAAGTTAGCACTTTTCGTTAGCGAATGTCTTATAAGCGAGGTTTTATGTTTAACAAAGAAAAAAGAAAAATTAAGAAACAGTTTCTTTCGCGGCTACCACATAAGCACAAAATACTTAGTCAGTGTGTGAGTGCTGCATTTGGTGGTGCATTGCTACTGTCAACATCAGTTACTGCCAGCGCTGCTACGGATAACGTTGTGGCGGCTAAAAAGCAGCCGAACGTGATTCTAATTGTGCTTGATGATGTTGGGTTTGCTGATTTTGGGGCATTTGGTTCAGAGATTAAAACGCCAAATATTGATGCATTAGCTGAATCTGGGGTTCGTTACAACCGTTTTGATACCAGTGCTATCAGTGCTCCAACACGAGCAGCTATTGTGACTGGGCGTAATAACCAAACCGTTAATATGGAAGATTTACCGCCTGATAACGTCAATGCACCATCGAAAGAAACACCTAAAGGTTCAGGACCTGCCACCAGTGGGGAAATTCCTGAAAATGCACAAAACATTGCACAAGCGCTGAAGTCTGCGGGTTACGATACCTATGCGCTAGGCAAGTGGCATTTAGCACCAAACTATAAAGATGATTTAGCGCGTAGTCAAAGTTTTTGGCCAAGGCAGCGGGGATTTGATTATTTTTATGGTTTTTTAAGTGGCCATACAAATCAGTATAAACCAGCACTAGTTGAAAATAATCAAAAGATTACACCACCTAATAACCCTGAATATCATTTGTCGGTTGATTTAGTTGATCATGCGATTCAACGTATTGACCAAAAATCAGAGCAGCCGAAGTTTATTTATTTGGCTTTAGGAGCCGCTCACTCACCTTATCATGTACCAAAATCATATATCCAAGACTACAATGGCAAGTATGATCAAGGGTGGGATAAGCTACGTTTAGACCGTTTTGAGAAACAGAAAAAACTCGGTGTTATCCCGGCAAATACAATTTTGCCGTCAAGGGAAAAAGGGGATGCCGCATGGGATTCATTAAATGCTGAGCAGAAAAAAGTCTATGCGAGGTTTATGGAAACCTATGCAGGTTTCATGACGCATACGGATGAACAAATTGGCCGTTTAGTGGGTCACTTAAAAGAAACAGGTCAATACGATGATACGCTAATTATTCTATTATCTGACAATGGAGCCGCACCAGAAGGCGGAGTTAATGGCGGTTTTAGAACAGCATATATGGATAAAACCACGGTTAAGGAAATGTATGATAACCTTAACGATGCGGGTGGACCAAAAACGGATATGTTGTATCAACGCCCATGGGCATATGCGGGTGCCACGCCATTTAAGCGTTATAAATTGTGGCCTTATTTAGGAGGGGTTCGCACACCTCTGATTGTTTCATGGCCAAGTCAGATCCAAGAACCAAATAGTATTCGTTCCCAATATGTCAGTGTGATTGACATTGCGCCTACTATTTTAGACGCTGCTGGAACCTCGTTTGCCACTGAAATTGATGGCGTTAAACAAGTTCCTGTTGCTGGAAAATCATTCTTAGCTACATTGAATTCTGCTGATGCAAAAACACGTGATGTTCAGTATTTCCAATTACGTAGTCAAAGAGCGATCACCCAAGGTGACTGGCGTGCAGTTGCATTACACCGCTATAACACTAGCTACGATGATGACCAATGGCAGTTGTTTAATACAGCTGAAGATTTTTCTGAATCAACCGACTTAGCGAAAAAGTACCCAGAAAAATTGAAAGAGTTACAGCAATTATGGTGGGATGAAGCGAGAAAATACAGTGATCCTGCTGTTGTCGACCCATCCGAGTTTTTCTATAACTTCAACCGTATGGAAGATGGTTTTATCAGCGATTAAATAAGTAAACTCATTTTTTAGCTAAAATAGCCACAAAAGTTGTTTTGTGGCTATTTCTATTGAGCGTGTATTGTTAATATTTTCCTATACTTTTTTGATCTTAAGTGAAGTTTTCTTTAACTATTAGCGTGAAAATATACCCTTAGTAATAAAGAGGGTGTGTAAGTGGAAAACGGAATACAGCTTCGTATAAAAGGTAAGGTTCAGGGGGTAGGGTTTCGGCCATATATTTGGCAACTTGCTCATCAATGCCATCTTTATGGTGATGTTTGTAATGACGGTGAAGGGGTGCTAGTTCGTTTATGTGCAGGCACTAATTTAAGCGAGTTCATACAATTACTACATCAACACTGCCCGCCTTTAGCACACATTGAAAGCGTACAATCAAGTTCATTTCAATGGCAGATATTACCTGAGAGCTTTACTATTCGCCGTAGTGGCGAAGGTCGAATGGATACACAAGTGATCCCCGATGCGGCAACTTGTGATGCGTGCTTGCAAGAACTTTTTACTCCCTCAAATAGGCGTTTTCATTACCCATTTACTAACTGCACCCATTGTGGTCCAAGGTTTACCATTATCCGCCATATGCCGTACGACCGACCAAACACGGCAATGGCTAACTTCCCATTATGCGCACATTGTTTATCTGAATATCAATCACCAGCCGATAGGCGCTTTCATGCTCAACCCAATGCTTGTGCGCAGTGTGGTCCAGAAATTAAGCTTTGCGATGGTTTAGGGCAAACTTTAGCGCAAAAAGAGGATGCTCTGTTATTGGCAACGGAGCAAATATTGCTTGGCAAAATTATTGCAATAAAGGGGTTAGGCGGTTTTCATCTAGCTTGTGATGCGACGAACGATGACGCGGTGAAACAATTACGCCAACGTAAGCGGCGGCCTACAAAACCGTTTGCAGTGATGGTCCCGTCCATAGGTTGGCTAGAGGATGAAAATATAAAGGTTAACAATGGGTTAAAGGCATTATTAAAAAGTCCTGCGGCACCTATTGTCTTAATTCATAAATGGGCGAATAACTCACTGAGTGCAGCGGTTGCTCCTGAACTGACAGAGTTAGGTGTGATGTTACCTTCCAACCCTTTACAGCACCTATTGATGGCAAAAGTGAAACGGCCATTAATTATGACTTCTGGTAATGCCTCTGGAAAACCCCCCGTATTAACTGAGGCAGATGCATTTACTGATTTAGCGAATGTCGCTGACTTTTGGTTGACACATAACCGAGACATTGTGCAGCGAGCTGATGACTCCTTAGTCCGTTACCACGATGGGCAGGCTGAAATGTTAAGGCGTGCAAGGGGTTATGTCCCTGATGCATTGGCCTTACCTAAAGGGTTTGAAAATGCGCCCTCAATACTCGGTTTAGGTGCGGATCTAAAAAATACTTTTTGCTTGTTGCGGGGCAATAGTGCAGTGATGAGCCAGCATTTTGGCGATCTTGATGACATGGATATTTGCCAACAATATCAAGATACGATTACTTTATTTGAGTCAATTTATCGCTTTATACCGAGTGTCATTGTGGGGGATATGCACCCAAACTATGTGAGTTACCGTTACGGAGAAACATTGGCGCAACAACGACAAATTCCCTTCATTAAGGTACAGCATCACCATGCTCATATCGCTGCTGTAATGGTAGAACATGGCTTGCCGTTAGATGGTAGTAAAGTGATTGGCTTAGCCCTAGATGGCTTAGGTTATGGCGATGATAATCGACTATGGGGAGGGGAATGTTTATTAGTCGATTACAACACTAGCCAGCATTTAGGGGGGCTACCGCCAGTAGCGCTACCCGGAGGTGAATTAGCATCGCGGCAGCCTTGGCGCAATTTATTGGCCCATTGGTTACAGTTTGTTCCACAGTGGCAGCAACAGGAAATGGCATTGCAGTTAAAGGAATTTCCTTGGCAGGGTTTGCAAAAAGCGATTCAACGAGGAGTTAACAGCCCCGTAGCTTCATCGGTAGGTCGGTTGTTTGATGCAGTTGCCGCTGCGTTAGGGATTTGTACGGCGGCGACCAGTTGGGAAGGGGAAGCTGCGTGTCAGCTCGAAGCATTAGCTTCGCAATGTGATGTTATGACGCACCCAGTCAGTATGCCTTTAATTGGCCAGCAATTGGATTTAAAAACGTTTTGGCAACAATGGGTTGCTTATCAAGCCCCTAAAGTGCAGCGTGCCCATGCATTTCATGTTGCTCTAGCACAAGGTTTTGCCGAACTTGCTAGAAAGTCAGCTCACCAATATGGTATTCACCGGATAGTGCTGTCTGGAGGGGTTATTCATAATCAGTTATTAAGGCGGTTGCTGGTCAGTAATTTGAACGAATTTGATGTACTGTATGCTAAACAATTACCCATGGGGGATGGGGGGTTATCATTAGGGCAAGTAGCTATTGCAGCAGCAAGATTAAAAGTTTAATTTAATATAGATACGATGATAATGAAATTATATAAGTGGATGGTAATATCTTCTTATACACCCATATTCTATTATTATCTTTATTATTTTTTGATATTGATTCTTATTTACTTTATTTCTCTGTATTAAAAATAGGCTTTTTATTAATACGCAAATTTCGGTTAATTAATTTAATTTAAAATAATGGTTTTCATTATCCTTATGAAAATAAATAAATTTTATATTTAAATTAATGTGATATGTAGCGCAATATTGAATTAAACAGACTATTTGTTTCTATGGTTATATTTTTTAATCCTCACGAACTGAATCGATTTTTCTAACAAATATATAAAAAAGATAAATTTTCTTATTACCTCTTGATAAAGATCAAGCGATAAAAAGCAAGTAGGAATAGGATCTTGTTTTATATTTATGCATCAGGTTACTTAAATAAGAACTTATTTCATTAGGCATGGTTTTATTTTCAATCTTACGGTAACAATACTAGCCAAAGGCGTATGCACATTAGGGCATAGGCGTGGTGGTATTTATAACCTCAAGATAATAAAAAAAATTTGCCTAATGAATAGGTTCTAAGCCACCCATAATAATAGGAAAAAAGAATGATAGGAGATAACTCTATTATTTCTTCTCATGGTATAAACCGCCGTGATTTTATGAAGTTATGTACAGCATTGGCAGCAACAATGGGGCTAAGCGCGAATGCGGCCGCTCAAATTGCTGAATCTATTAGTGACCCATCACGTCCCCCCGTTATTTGGATTGGGGCTCAAGAGTGTACGGGCTGCACAGAGTCTTTGCTGTGTTCTACTCACCCCACCTTGGAAAACTTAATTCTTGATACGATTTCACTGGAATACCATGAGGTATTGTCCGCCGCTTTTGGAGAACAGGTCGAACAGAACAAGCATGCTGCGATAGAGAAGTATAAAGGCAAGTATGTATTAGTCGTTGATGGTTCTATCCCATTGAAAGATGGTGGTATTTACTGCATGGTTGCAGGAAAACCGATTGTTGAGCATATCCGTGAAGTGGCTGAACATGCGGCGGCGGTAATTGCTATTGGTTCTTGTGCATCATGGGGCGGTGTTGCGGCTGCTGGGGATAACCCAACAGGTGCAGTTGGCCTCAACCAAGTAATTAAAGATAAAACGGTTATTAATATCCCTGGTTGCCCACCAAACCCACATAACTTCCTTGCGACAGTTGCTCATTTAATTACCTTTAACAGACCTCCAAAACTAGACAGTAAAAATCGCCCAATGTTCGCGTACGGTCGATTAATTCATGAACACTGTGAACGTCGTCCTCACTTTGATGCGGGACGCTTCGCAAAAGAGTTCGGGGATGATGGTCACCGTGAAGGTTGGTGTTTATACCATTTAGGTTGTAAAGGGCCCGAAACTTACGGTAATTGCTCCACATTACAATTTTGTGATGTCGGTGGCGTGTGGCCAGTGGCAATTGGTCATCCTTGCTATGGTTGTAATGAGGAAAATGTGGGTTTTCATAAAGCTATCCACCAACTTGCGAGTGTTGAAAACCCAACACCGCGTGCGGACAAGCCTGATGTGAATAACCGTGAAGGTGGGCAAATATCATCAACCGCAGTGGGGTTAATTGGTGGCGTTGTAGGGCTAGTGGCTGGTGTGAGTGTGATGGCTGTGCGTGAATTAGGTCGTCAAAAACGCCAACAAGATACTGACTCACGGGGAGAATAACCGTGAATAGACGAAATTTTCTTAAACTCTCCGCTGGGGGAGCACTATTAGCTGGTAGCTCGCCTAGTTTAGCTGGGGCAGAGAACCGGCCGCCAATTCCGAATTCTCTTGGCATGCTGTATGACTCGACGCTATGCATTGGTTGTCAGGCTTGTGTCACTAAGTGCCAAGATATTAACCACCCTGAGCGCAACCCTGTTGGGGAGCAAACGTGGTCAAATAACGACAAACTGACCCCTTATACCAATAATATTATTCAGGTCTGGAGTAGCGGGACTGGGGTTAATAAAGATCAGGAAAAAGACGGCTACGCTTACATCAAAAAACAATGCATGCATTGCGTTGACCCTAATTGTGTGTCGGTTTGTCCTGTTCAAGCATTAAAGAAAGATCCGAAAACAGGCATTGTCCATTACGACGCTAGTGTGTGTACCGGTTGCCGTTATTGCATGGTGGCATGTCCATTCAATATTCCTAAATATGCCTACGATGACAAATTTGGTGCAATTCATAAATGTGAGCTATGTAACCAAAAAGGTGTAGAGCGTTTAGATAAAGGGGGGTTACCGGGGTGTGTAGAGGTTTGCCCTACAGGAGCAGTGATTTTCGGTACGCGTGAAGAACTGCTGGCAGAAGCAAAAAAACGTTTAACACTCAAAGCAGGGGATGAATACGGTTACCCTCGCCAAACTTTGCATAGTAATGACCCGAATGTCATTAAAGTACCTAAATATGAGTCGCACATATATGGCGAGCTTGAAGGTGGCGGTACGCAGGTGATAGTGCTTTCAGGGGTGCCTTATCAGAATCTTGGGTTACCTGAACTAGACCAGCTTTCTACCGGCGCTCGCTCTGAATATGTGCAGCATACCCTTTATAAAGGCATGGTGTTGCCATTAGCCGCACTAGCAGGGCTGAGCTTCTTGGTATACCGCAATACCAAGAATGACAAACACGAAGGAGATGACTCAAATGACGACGCATCATAAAGAACAGCCGCTCGGTGGGCGTTTAGTCAGTTGGCCAATAATGGTCTTTGGGCCGTTGGTTCTAATTTGTGTCATTCTGATTATAAAACGTCTGGTTTTTGGACTCGGTTCCGTTTCTGACTTAAATGGCGGCTATCCATGGGGAATTTGGATTGCTTTTGATCTGCTGATTGGTACAGGGTTTGCTTGTGGCGGTTGGGCACTGGCTTGGGCAGTGTACGTATTTAATCGCGGAGAATATCATCCGTTGGTACGTCCTGCATTACTCGCTAGTTTGTTCGGTTATTCGCTTGGTGGTTTATCGATAACTATCGATGTGGGGCGTTACTGGAACTTACCTTATTTCTATATTCCCGGCTTCTTCAATACCAATTCGGTGCTGTTTGAAACGGCAGTATGCATGACGATTTATATCGGGGTCATGGCCTTAGAGTTTGCCCCAGCATTGTGTGAGCGTTTTGGTTGGAAGGTCTCGTTAAAACGCTTGAATAAAGTCATGTTTTTCATTATTGCATTAGGAGCCTTGTTACCCATGATGCACCAATCCTCAATGGGGTCATTGATGATTTCTGCGGGATATAAAGTTCATCCTATTTGGCAAAGTTATGAAATGCTGCCGCTGCTCTCGCTGTTGACCGCGTTCATTATGGGTTTTTCGATTGTTATTTTTGAAGGTTCATTGCTGCAAGCTGCCTTAAAGGGGCAGGGGGCTGACGAACGACCATTATTTGTGCGATTAACGCAAATTCTGCAAGTGCTCTTGATATTGTTCTTAGCCTGCCGATTTGGTGAGTTGATTTACCGCGAAAAATTACATCACATTTTTAATGGCGATTTTTACGCCATGATGTTCTGGATAGAAACCGTGTTAATGGTGATCCCTCTGGTTATTTTCCGTATTCCATCGCTGAGAAATGACTCGCGTTGGTTATATATCAGTGGGTTGAGCATGTTAATCGGGGCGGCAATGTGGCGGATGAGCTACTCCCTTGTCGCGTTCAATCCGGGGGGCGGTTACGACTACTTCCCAACAACAGAAGAACTTTTAATTTCAATAGGTTTTGTGGCAATTGAGGTATGCGCTTATATCTTATTGGTCCGCTTACTACCTGTTATCCCAGCATTGAAAAAAACAACGATGAGCCATTCACAGGCCCGAGGTAAAGCATGAGCCAATGTATAACAATAGATCCAGTCACTCGTATCGAAGGTCACTTACGCATTGATTGTGAAATTGAAGATGGAAAGGTCACTAAGGCTTGGGCTTCAGGCACTATGTGGCGCGGTATGGAGGAAATCGTCAAAGGGAAAGACCCTCGTGATGCATGGATGATCATGCAGCGTATTTGCGGGGTTTGTACGACTGTCCACGGTATTGTATCTGTCCGCACGATTGAAAGCGCTTTGAATATTGATGTACCTGTTAATGCGCAGTACATCCGTAATATGATTTTAGCCGCGCATACTATTCAAGACCATATTGTCCATTTTTATCAGTTATCTGCATTAGATTGGGTGGATATCACCTCCGCATTAAATGCCGACCCAAATAAAGCCGCTGAAATCTTAAGCGGTATTTCAACTTGGCCGCTCAATAGCGCCGCAGAATTTACACGCGTGCAAGATAAAATTAAAAAATTAGTCGCAAGTGGTCAATTAGGCATTTTTGCTAATGGTTATTGGGGGCACCCAGCGATGAAATTGTCGCCAGAGGTAAACTTAATTGCGGTGGCTCACTATTTACAAGCCCTTGAGTGCCAAAGGGATGCAAACCGTATTGTGGCATTGTTAGGGGGGAAAACACCGCATATTCAAAACCTTGCTGTTGGTGGTGTGGCAAACCCAATCAACCTTGATGGGGTTGGTGTACTTAACCTTGAACGCTTGATGTATGTGAAATCTTTTATCGATCGTTTGGGGGATTTTATTGAGCAAGTGTACAAAATCGATGCGGCTGTTATTGCTGCGGGTTATCCAGAGTGGTTAGAAGTTGGTCAAGGTGCTCAAAATTATATGTGTATGCCTGAAATGCCAATGGATGGTAAAAATGGTAGCTTCTTATTGCCCGGTGGTTACTTAGAAAATAGTGACTTTAGTACTTATCGCCCAATTACCAGCCATACAGATGAGTATTTGATCAATGGTATTAAAGAAAGTAGCAAACATGCATGGTACAAAGAAAACGAACCACAAGCGCCATGGGAAGGAACCACTAACCCTGACTACACTGGTTGGGATGATGACGGTAAATATTCATGGGTAAAAGCACCGACTTTCTACGATAAAACTGTTGAAGTGGGACCGTTGGCAGACTTACTGTGCAAACTGGCAGCAAAACATGAGCCAACGGAAAAACATTTTAACGATGTAGTGAACCTGTACCAAACTCTGTCAGGTAACAGTATTAGCATCGACCAACTGCATTCCACATTAGGTCGTATTATTGGTCGTAGCGTGCGTTGCTGTGTATTGAATGAAACGTTGTCGATTCAGTGGCAAGCGCTGGTGGATAACATCGGCAAAGGGGACTTTACCACCTTTGTTAAACCGAACTTCCCAGAAAATGCCACCATCAAAGGGGTTGGCTTTGGGGAAGTACCTCGTGGGCTACTTTCCCACTGGGTGGTTATCAAAGACGGTAAAATTGAAAATTACCAAGCCGTTGTGCCATCGACATGGAACTCAGGCCCACGTAACTTTAACGATGAACCGGGTCCGTACGAACAAGCCCTTGTGGGAACACCCGTTGCTGACCCAACAAAACCTTTAGAAGTAGTCAGGACCATTCACTCCTTTGACCCTTGTATGTCTTGTGCTGTACATATTGTGGACACTGAAGGTGGTGAAGTCACTAAGGTTAAGGTGCTGTAATGCGTATTTTAGTCTTGGGTGTTGGCAATATCTTATTGAGTGACGAAGGGATAGGTGTGCGTATAGTGGAAGCGTTAGAAGAACGTTATCACTTGCCCGAATGTGTAGAAGTGCTAGATGGTGGTACTGCTGGTATGGAATTGATCGGCCCAATGGCCGACCGTGACCATTTGATTATTGCGGATGTGGTGTTATCGAGCCAGCAGGCTGGCTCAATTTTAGTACTACGCGATGACGAAGTGCCCGCATTATTTACCCGAAAAATTTCCCCTCATCAACTTGGCCTATCAGATGTGCTATCGGCTTTGCATTTAACGGATGAATTCCCCCAACGTCTAACCTTAGTCGGTGTGGTACCTGAATCCCTTGAACCGCATATTGGCTTAACGTTAACGGGGCAAGCTGCCCTTGAGCCCGCGTTGAGAAAAGTGGTTGAAGTGCTGCGCAGCGAAGGCCTAGAGGTGATTGCCAAAGAAGAGAGTTTACATGTCTGATGATATTAAAGGCTATGAAGCCAATCCCCGGCCTCTTGTTGAGGCCGCATTTCAGCGTGTTGTAGAGCAATCGATGCATGATTTATCTTTTTTACATCCGACTATGCCTGTTTACGCCAGTGATTTTGTCTTGTTTGAACATCAATGGGTAGGCGTTGTTATCACTCCATGGATGTTAAGCGCTGTTATTTTGCCCGGCCCTGAACAATATTGGCAGCGGCGTAGTGTGGGGGACAAATTAGGGTTAATTCTGCCTTACGGTGAAATGACTTACACCGTAGGGGAACTTGAGGGGTTAACGCAATATTTGGCTTGCTCTTTAATGTCACCATTAGATAAAGGCTTGAGCATTGAGCAAGGTATTCACCTTGTGGATGATTGCCGCCGGATTTTGCTGTCATTGCCTGTTAGCGACCCAAATATTCCGCAATCACCTGCACGTCGCGCTTTATTTGCTCGTCATTTGAAGGGGGCATAATGCATGAGGTTGCTCTGTGCCAAAGCACAGTAGACATTATTGAGCAGCAAGCCAAGCTAAATGCGGTAACACGAGTTTCAGGGGTTTGGTTAGAAATTGGAGCGCTCTCTTGTATTGAAGAGGGGGCTTTTCGCTTTTGTTTTGATATTGCTTGCCGCGGTACGGTGGCGGAGGGGTGTCAACTTCATGTTATCCATACTCCTGCGCAGGCTTGGTGTTGGGATTGCAGTAAAATGGTGGAAGTCGAAAGCCACCAATCAGGCTGCCCGCAATGTCAGAGTTTTAATTTAAAGGTTGAGAATGGCGACAGTTTACGCATCAAAGAGCTCGAAGTTGAATAGTTTTTCAGGTTGGGCTTGAGGTGCATCAACCAGTCTCAATGGATTATGTATTAACCTAATTTAACAATCTCATTGTTGGGAGTGAAACTTATGTGTAGTACTTGTGGGTGTGCTTCAGGGGAGCGCAAGATCGAGGGCGATGACCCTCATCACGACCATAATCATCACCATGACCACCCTCATGATCATCATCACGACAATGATCACCATCATGGACACGATCATCATGATCATGGGCTTTCGCACCAAGACGATAACCAAGGGCAAACGGTTATTATCCATCATCATTATTACCATCAAGGTGATGTGCATAATCACTATCACCAATATGAACCGGCTCCCGTCGAGGCGAAATCAAAAAAACATAAACATAAGCATAAGCACAAACATGTTTATCAAACTCTAGAATCAAGCTTTAAACCTGCGGGGGAGCATCACGATCTGGATTATGGCCACGGGGAGGCAGGGACTCATGCACCGGGGATTAGTCAAAAACGCATGCTGCAAATCGAAATGGATGTATTAGATAAAAACAATCATCTTGCAGAGCATAACCGTGATGGGTTTAACCAAAAAAATATTTTAGCGTTAAATTTAGTTTCCAGCCCCGGTTCGGGTAAAACAACGTTATTAACTGAAACCCTATTAAAAATGCGGGGTAAAGTAAATTGCGCAGTCATCGAGGGGGATCAGCAAACCACCAATGATGCGCAGCGTATCCGTGAAACGGGAGTACCTGCTATTCAAGTGAATACAGGTAAAGGTTGCCATTTAGATGCACAAATGGTGCATGATGCGGCCGCACGTTTAGGTCTAGAAGATAATAGTTTGTTATTTATTGAAAATGTGGGGAATTTAGTATGCCCTGCAAGTTTTGATTTAGGGGAACGTCATAAAGTCGCAGTGCTTTCGGTAACGGAAGGGGAAGATAAACCCTTAAAATACCCACATATGTTTGCGGCTGCAGACATTATGTTACTGAATAAAATCGACTTACTGCCTTATTTACATTTTGATGTGGACGCTTGTATTGCCAATGCCAAACAAGTGAATCCAAACATCCAAGTGATCCAAGTCTCTGCGACGCAAGGAGATGGTATGGACGCATGGCTAGCGTGGCTGGAGACTCAGTTATGTGCTTAGGCATTCCGGGAAAAATTGTCGCAGTGGGTGAAGATATTCACCAATTGGCGCAAGTGGATGTGTGTGGTGTAAAGCGGGACGTTAATATTGGTTTAATTTGTGAAGGGGAAACTTCAGATTTATTAGGCCAATGGGTATTAGTACACGTCGGCTTTGCCATGAGTATCATTAATGAAGAAGAAGCACAATCGACGTTAGATGCGTTAACGGCAATGAGCCAATTAGATCATGAAGTGAGCGATTTTAGTGGGTTAACAGTAGGAGACTCTGATGCAGTACGTCGATGAGTTTCGAGACCCAACGTTAGCGCAGGCATTATTAAGCCATATCCGTAAACGAGTGAGTGACATTCCACAAGCGAAGTTCCGCCCATTACAACTCATGGAAGTGTGCGGCGGCCATACCCATGCTATTTTCAAATTTGGTATTGACCAACTTTTACCTGATGAAATTGAATTTGTGCATGGGCCGGGCTGCCCTGTCTGCGTATTACCGATGGGGCGTATCGATGGCTGCATTGAAATTGCGGAGCGCCCAGAAGTGATTTTTTGTACTTATGGGGATGCCATGCGAGTGCCTGGTCAAAAAGGCTCATTATTAGATGCCAAAAGACGTGGGGCTGATGTACGTATTGTTTATTCTCCTCTTGATGCGCTAGCGTTAGCTGAACAGCAGCCTGAACGCCAAGTGGTTTTCTTTGGCTTAGGCTTTGAAACCACCATGCCGAGTACGGCGATCACCTTGCAGCAGGCAAAACGCCGTCAGCTCAATAATTTTACGGTATTTTGTCAACATATTACTATTATCCCAACGCTTAAAAGCCTGTTAGAACAACCTGATGTACGTATTGATGGCTTTTTAGCACCGGGGCATGTCAGCATGGTGATTGGCTCTCAGCCTTATCAATTTATTACGGATGACTTTCATAAACCGCTGGTGGTAACGGGGTTTGAACCACTTGATATTCTGCAATCCATAGCGATGCTTGTTGACCAACTTGCAGATGGCCGCTGTGAAGTAGAAAACCAATATAAGCGTATTGTATCTGATCATGGCAATATGTTGGCATTAAAAGCATTGGGTGATGTTTTTGAATTAAAAACAACGAGCGAATGGCGTGGACTTGGGGAGATTGCGGGTTCAGGTGTTCAGCTCTCGAAAGCTTATCAAAGTTTTGATGCAGAATTACGTTTCCAAATACAGCCTCATCAAGTGGCTGATGACCCGCAAGCTCGTTGTGGTGATGTCTTAACGGGGCGTTGTAAACCGAATGAATGTGCTCTATTTGGCAAACGTTGCACGCCTCAAACAGCATTTGGTGCATTAATGGTTTCTTCAGAAGGCGCTTGTGCGGCTTATTATCAATATCGTCGGGAGGCATAAATGAGTCGTGATGCTAACAATGTGGTGACGATGGCACATGGGAGCGGCGGGCAGGCTATGCAGCAACTGATAGAACAGTTGTTTTTGCAGGCATTTGCCAATCAAGCACTTAATGAAAGGGAGGACCAAGCGCGGTTATCATTGGCGGAGTTAACGGCTTTAGGTGACCGTTTAGCTTTTAGTACTGACAGCTATGTGATTGATCCTATATTTTTCCCTGGTGGCAATATTGGTAAGCTTGCCGTGTGTGGTACGGTTAATGACGTAGCGGTGAGTGGCGCTATTCCTAAATATCTTTCTTGCGGTTTTATATTGGAAGAAGGTTTCCTTCTATCTGAATTACAAACTATTGTTGAATCCATGGCAGCAACAGCTGCCGCCGCAGGCGTAGAGATTGTGACCGGAGATACTAAAGTGGTGCAGCGTGGAGCTGCCGATAAAGTCTTTATTAACACTGCTGGTATTGGGGTGATCCCAAGTGAGATCCGTTGGGGGGCCCAGCAAATTCAAGCGGGTGACAAGGTAATAGTGAGTGGCACTTTGGGCGATCACGGCGCAACCATCTTAAACTTACGAGAACAGCTTGGTTTGGAAGCTGAGCTAAATAGTGATTGCGCGGTATTAACGCCATTGATTGAACCACTGCGCAATATTGAGGGGGTTCGTGCATTACGGGATGCCACCCGTGGCGGGGTTACTGCTATTTTGCATGAATTTTCACAGGCCAGTGGGTGCGGAATCGCGGTGAATGAAGGGGATTTACCCGTTTCTTCTGCTGTTAGAGGGGTTTGTGAGCTATTAGGTTTAGAGCCACTTAACTTCGCTAATGAAGGTAAATTGGTGATTGTGGTTAAACCTGACGCAGAAAGTGCAGTACTCGGCGCGTTGCGCAGCCATCCATTAGGCGAAAATGCTGCTACCATTGGTTGTGTCACAGAGCAAAAACAAGTGAAATTAGTCGGGGTTTTTGGTGCCTCAAGGCTGTTAGATTTACCACACAGTGAGCCATTACCACGTATTTGTTAATCAGATGCCCTATAGGCAAAAAACTATAGGGCAAACTAACAGACTAACGCCTTAGCATACCTTTATCGATAATAAACTCGATAATGGTCTCTAAGCCTACTTTTTTCTTCAAGTTGGTGAAAACATAAGGTTTGATTGGGCGCATTCTTGCGGTATCTGCTTCCATAACCTCTAATGATGCCCCAACATACGGAGCGAGGTCTATTTTATTGATCACCAATAAATCAGAATGGGTAATACCCGGGTCGCCCTTACGTGGGATTTTTTCCCCTTCAGCGACATCAATAACATAGATCGTTAAATCGGCGAGCTCAGGGCTAAAAGTTGCACTTAGATTGTCGCCACCGCTTTCCACAAATACGACATCGAGGTTTTTGTGGCGCATTGCCAGTTCCTCAATTGCCGCAAGGTTCATGGAGGCATCTTCACGAATGGCAGTGTGAGGGCAACCGCCTGTTTCTACGCCGATAATGCGGTCAGCGTCTAAGGCTTCTGCACGCGTGAGTATTTTTGCATCTTCTTGGGTATAAATATCATTGGTGACGACCGCAATTTGGTAGGTATCGCGCATCGCTTTGCATAAAACTTCGAGTAATGCCGTTTTTCCTGAGCCTACTGGCCCACCGACACCAATTCGTAGGGGTTGGTTATATTCTTGCATTGTATATTTCTCATGAACGAAAAAGTCGTGTGTATTGGGTTTCATGCTGACTACTGGCAATAATTTGGGCAGGAGTAAAACTGCCGATATCTTCTAAAGGCCAAGTGGCTGATTGCGCGACAATGGTTGGGATGCGTTCTGTCAGGGTAAATAGGATGTTCTGTCCAGCACTTTGCCCAAGAGGGATTAGCTTAACACCAGACATGACGGTGTTTTCCAGCCAACCCCATGCATAGGCACTGCACAGCTTTTCAATATCAATATTCCAACTGACTGCCGCAAGAGCAAACGCCATTAACTGTGTTTGCTTAACGCAGGTCTGTGTGGTTGTATCAAGCTCAATCCCTAGCTGAGGTAGCAAGCGGGCGAAAGCAATACCTCGCTGGCGCTCCTCTAAGCGTAGCTCCTTCGTTTCACGGCTGGCGATCATAAAATCACACCAATAGGTGACTTTTTCTATATCGGAACATAGCAAATGTGTATGAATTTGCCGCAAAACAGGAAGTTCTAATGTCGCAATTGCGTGGGTCATTTGTGCTGTTAACCAGCTTGCAAGAGTATCCGGCGTGGTGACCCAGCCGTTTTCAATCGCCCATTCCAAGCCTTGGGAATAAGTGAATGACCCAACAGGTAAAGAGGGACTGACAAGTTGATATAAGCGCAAATCTGCTAACATGGATAAACTTCCCCAGTGTTATTAATGGTGGTGATGTTCATCGTAGTCATGTTGATGGTGATGATGCCCACCGGATGACCCACCATAAGCCCCCGGCTCAGGTTGGTATTTTTCCAGCCCCACACTGACCGTTGCACCTAATCCACGGGCCATATCATCTAACACATGGTCGTGAAAATAACGGCACCAACCCGCTTCAATTTGCAGAGGAACGTGGCGGTTGCCTAAGTGATAGCAAACACGCGCCAACAGCAGTGGGTCATCACTGTAAACCGTCGAAACTTGCTCTTTTGCGGCTTCGATAGTGACGAATTCCCCAGTTTCCGTGGCTAATACATCACCTTCCTTAAGTATTGTTCCACGGGGAAGGAACAACCCCGCTTCTTGTCCATCACTTAAGGTGACTTTTAAACGGCTCTTAGTGCGCTCATCCATGGTTAAACACAATGATAATAAATGCATATCAGGTGCCTCATGGTTATCTATAACTTTAATAAATTTTTTCATGCACTGGCTCTTCAATTAGGGGTCAGAATAAAAAGTAACGTTGTGCCATGGGGAGTTCAGTGGCTGGCTCACAAACCAATGGAATACCATCAGCTTTGACAATGTAAGTTTGTGGGTCGAGCTCAATATGAGGCACATAGTTATTGTGGATCATGGATGCTTTGGTGATGTTACGGCAGCCCTCAACTCGGCCAATTTGACTTTGTAAGCCTAGTTTCTCAGGCACGCCTGCATCGATACCGGCTTTCGACATAAAAATCATCGAAGTGTGGTATTTGGCTTTACCTAATGCGCCAAACATTGGGCGGTAATGGACAGGTTGAGGCGTTGGAATAGCCGCATTAATATCCCCCATAGGGGCATAAGCCACCATGCCACCCTTCATAATCAAGGCCGGTTTAATGGCAAAAAAGGCAGGGTCCCACAACACGATATCCGCGAGTTTACCTTTTTCAATCGACCCGACTTCATGGGCAATGCCATGGGCGATAGCGGGGTTAATTGTGTATTTAGCGACATAGCGTTTAATTCGGTTATTGTCACTTTCCGGTGTATCCCCTTCTAGGGTGCCACGCTGCAATTTCATTTTATGAGCGCATTGCCAAGTGCGAATGATAACCTCGCCAACACGCCCCATTGCTTGCGAATCAGAGGACATGACAGAAATTGCTCCCATGTCATGCAAAATATCTTCTGCTGCAATGGTTTCACGCCGAATTCGCGACTCGGCAAAAGCGACATCTTCAGGAATAGAAGGGTCGAGATGATGGCAAACCATCAACATATCCAAATGTTCGTCCACCGTGTTGATGGTATACGGCATAGTTGGGTTGGTTGAAGCGGGTAGAATATTGGGCTCACCCACAGATTTGATCACATCAGGGGCATGACCACCCCCAGCACCTTCAGTATGGAATACGTGGATCACTCGTCCAGCAATGGCTTTGACGGTTTCCTCATAAAACCCACCTTCATTTAAGGTATCTGAGTGGATAGCGACTTGCACATCCATTTCATCTGCGACATTTAGGCAGTTATCAATTGCCATTGGGGTTGCGCCCCAGTCCTCATGGATTTTAAGGCCAATTGCACCTGCTTCGATTTGTTCGCGGATAGCTTCAGGTTTGCTTACGCAGCCTTTACCAAACAGGCCCACATTGATGGGTAACTCGTCTACTGCTTCTAACATGCGGTACATGTTCCAGATACCGGGCGTTACTGTCGTCGCATTGGTACCAGCTACAGGGCCCGTTCCACCGCCTATAAATGTAGTAACTCCAGATACCAAACCTTCTTCTGCTTGCTGTGGGCAAATGAAGTGAATATGGGTATCGACACCGCCTGCGGTAATAATTTTACCTTCACCGGCAACCACTTCTGTTCCCGGGCCAATAACAATATCTACGTTGGGTTGAACGTCAGGGTTACCTGCTTTACCAATACCGGCAATACGGCCATTTTTAATACCGATATCTGCTTTGACTATCCCCCAATGGTCTAAAATAATGGCGTTGGTGATTAGGACATCAACACATTGGTCACTCGTGACTTGGCTTTGCCCCATGCCGTCACGGATGACTTTACCACCGCCAAATTTAACTTCCTCACCGTAAGTGGTGAAATCTTTTTCGATCTCTAAAAATAACTCGGTATCTGCTAAGCGTAAGCGGTCACCTGTTGTTGGACCAAACATATCAGCGTAAGCTTGCCGTGAGATAGTTTTCATTATTAATTCTCACTCTTTAACTTGCCCATGACTTTGCCATGGAAGCCATAAATTTCTCTTTTGCCACTAAATGCGACTAACTCAACCGTACGGCTTTGGCCTGGTTCAAAACGAACGGCCATACCCGCAGGGATATTTAAACGAAAGCCTAACGTCGCTTCCCGCTCAAATTTAAGGGCGTCGTTCACTTCATAAAAATGGTAATGAGAGCCAATCTGAATAGGGCGATCACCATGGTTAGCGACTTGGACGGTTTGGGTTTCTCGACCTGCATTGAGTACGATGTCACCTAAAGCTGAGTTAACTTTAATTTCACCGGGGATCATATTGCTACCTATACAATTGGGTCATGAATGGAAACAAGTTTAGTGCCGTCAGGGAATGTGCATTCCACTTGGACGTCTTTGATCATTTCGGGGACACCTTCCATGACTTGATCGGCGGTTAAGATGGTACGGCCTTCACTCATTAATTGTGCGACGGTTTTACCATCGCGAGCGCCTTCCATAATCTCACAACTGATCAACGCAACCGCTTCTGGATAGTTGAGTTTTAATCCACGATCTAAGCGCTTTTGCGCAACAAGCCCGGCGGTAAAAAGCAATAATTTATCTTTCTCTCTTGGTGTTAGTTCCATTTTTGCTCCTAAAAATAACGTTTAAGTTGCCCAAATTCGTGGTGGTTCAGGGCAATAACCTAGCCAGTGCTGCCTTGTTGCTTGCCAAATTTGCACAAAGCAAGCCATCATAGGTTCAGTTTGAGAACCTAATAACCGCAATACTAAAATGCCATCAACATCCGTTAAGCCATATTCGATAGGTTTATTCTTTGAAACGAAAAGCGGGTTTAAACTTTGATGAATAACTTCTTTCAATTCATCCGTTGCGGGGTATATATATAATGAACCGAGCATTGGATATTCATGCATTATCGCTAATTGGTTTTGTAGACCATTGATCCATAAGGATTCAGTTAGCGTTAGTTTGTTATCAATATAGAAATTTAGTCGCCCTCTGATATCGCCATCTTCAAACCACTCATTTAATACTGGTCGCCCTAGGCATTGCATTTCCCAACCAATAAACCTTGCCTGTAAACCAAGGTGAATATGGGTTTCTAGCCGAGCTTGGGCTTTCGGGAAAAAAATATTTTCCTGCGGTAACCATTCAAGAAAACCATCGTTGGCGACAGTTAGCGTCTGTACTTGACGCGCAACGCCACCAGCACTACGGTAAAATTTTGTCGCTCCAGGTGTTGTAAGTAGTGCATGAGCATTGGGTTGAACATCAATATTGATAAGTAGTTTATCCCCCCCGACGACACCTCCTGGGGGATGAAGTAAATACGTGTGTGCAATCCCTTGCTCGGGATAGAATGGCCGCTGTACCATTAAAGGGCCGATATGTTGTTTATCCGTTAAACGGGTTATTCCACGTTTTAATTCATATCGTAAAAAAATTTCAGCTAACCAGCCTGATCCTGAAAAATCAGACATACTTTCTCCTGCAAATCAGCCAACTAAAAATACGCGAACATGTTTAGCTATACCCCTAATCTCAAGGATTGGTGTATATGAAGTATATACTCGTGATACTGCAAGCCTGAGCGTCGTTAACGAGGTACTTTTGCCCTTGTCACACACTTAAGTATGCGACGAAAAGCCTGTTCGCTTGTCATCTAGCTACAACTTGGATCATTAAGAATATAAGCTAATGCAAGTAGGGTAGGGTGTGAATAAACGCCAGAAAAGTGATTCTTTAAACCGGAGTAGATTCATCTGCCGCGCGATTTTACACCTTATAGTGAAAATTACCTTTCAATTAAATAGCAATTTATTTAGAAAAAGTAACAAGCATAAAAATAACAGTAAAAAATGAACGTATATCTATATTGCGATTTTTCAGCAACAGGACTATATTCTGAGCCGCAAGCAGGTAGGGTATGTGTACAATCAATTTATGGCGTTTTACTGTTCATCAAAAATGTTATGTTCTGACTTATTCAATCGCTCCTTTTTCTAGGGATATTTTTCACATGTTGACTGCAGTGTATTGAGATTATGGAATACAAGTATTTTCTTTCAGAGAGCCAAATGGTGCTAAAAGCGTTTTATATTGAAAGCGCGATGATTGCCATGCTGTGTGGCGCGAAAGGGAATGTGGTGATCAATGGGCAATCTATTGATATTTCATCGGATATCACATTAATTATGCCTAAATACAGCCAAGTTTCTTGTAATATTGTTTGTAACACTGTGAATCAACCGATTGAAATTCATACTCTATCGATGACAGAGTTTGAGTTACAAGCCGTTTTTTTATTACTGATCACCTTGATGAAGTCTAGTGCACCGTTGACGAGCCATCAGCCAATTTACCATGTTTCACCCCCTGAAACTGTCAGAGATAACTTTAGTTTATTAAAACAATGCTTACCATTGAAAAAACAAAGTGAATCTCAAGAAGCGCTGTTGATGAAGCAAAGCCTATATTTTATTTTAATGGCGATATATCAAGAGGGTGTTGATATCCTTACTATTTTTCGTTTCAATTATGATGAACCGAAAAACCAAGCAATTACCCATTTGATCACCCAAGAACCCCAGAAGAAATGGAGTTTGGATGATGTTGCAAAGGCGTTATTTACAACCCCTTCAACTTTACGCCGTCATTTAAACCGTGAAGGTGTGTCATTTCGCCAATTATTATTAGATGTTCGAATGGGGATGGCTCTTAATTATTTAACGTTTTCGAATTACTCTGTATATCAAATTAGCCATCGTTGCGGGTTTGGTAGTAATGCCTATTTTTGTGATGTATTTAAGAGAAAATATAATATGACGCCTTCTCAATTTCGTTTGCAATCAAGGCAATCTAATGACCCAGCTTTTATTACTACCTTATTGTCGAGTTCAAATCCTATTGAATTTGATAAAGAAATTGAAGAATAGCCATTACCGAATTTATTCGGCATAGCCAAGGTGTGTTACCGTTTTAATAAGTTTTTCATTAAATTCGAAGTTCTCTTGATATAGAACGTAGAAAATAATGGCTTTAAATTTAATATGACTCACTACACACAGTGAATATCTCACCAATAGCAATAATTAATGAAATAAAGCTCATTAATTGTATGAAATAAAAAATAAAACCAGTCTATAGAGGGATGTATGATTAAAAATATCATTGCAGCAATGTGCCTTATGGGGCTAAGCCTGCAAGTCCAAGCCGCAGAACCTATTCACTCGCAAACCTTACGTTTAGCAATCGGTGCTGAACCCACAGAAGGTTTTGACCCAATGTTGGGGTGGAGTCACGGTAGCTACCTCTTACTGCATAGCCCGTTATTAAAACAAAAAGCAGACCTTTCATGGCATAGCTATATGCTTGAAAGCTATCAACATAATGCTGATGGTAAACAATGGACGCTAAAACTAAAAAAAGATTTAAAATTTTCTGATGGCTCACCGTTAACAGCTAAAGATGTGGTATTTACCTATAATAATGCGGCGGCAAGTGGGGGTAAGGTGGATATGGGGAATTTTGCTCAAGCAGAAGAAATTGACCCATTAACCGTCAAAATTACCTTATCTTCTCCCCAAAGCACTTTTGTTAACGTCCTCGGTTCATTAGGGATTGTTTGTGCCGATAAATATGATGCGAAAACCTATGCTCATAACCCAATTGGGGCAGGTCCTTATCGCTTGGTTGCGTTCCAACCGGGTCAGCAGTTGATTGTTGAACGAAACCCATACTATGCGGGGCCAAAAAATGATTTTGGCAAAATGGTATTTGTGTTCCTTGATGAAGATGCTGCGTTTGCTGCTGCACAAAGTAATCAATTAGACATTGTCCGTATTCCTGCTGCGGTTGCTACGAATGCGAATAACGTAAAAAACATGAAACTGATTGAGCGCTATAGTGTGGAAAATAGGGGGATTTCCTTCCCAATTCCACCAGGAGGTGAAAAAGATGCCCAAGGTAACCCTATAGGTAACGATATTACGTCAGATATCGCAATTCGTAGGGCTATAAACTATGCCCTTGATCGTAAATTATTAGCAGAGTCTGTACTTGAAGGGTTTGCTGTGCCGGCTTATACCGGTGTTGCGGGTTTACCTTGGAATAACCCAGACTCAGCATTTAAAGACGGTGATTTAGCAAAGGCTAAGTCGATTCTAGAAGCCGCAGGTTGGTCACTAAATAAAGATGGCTTAAGAGAAAAAGACGGTAAGGTTGCTAAATTGACTTTATGGTATGCCAGTGGCGATACCACACGCCGTGATTTAGCGCAGGCTATTCGTTCAAGTTTGAAACCACTCGGTATTGAAATGGATTTAAAATCAGGTAGCTGGGAAACTGTTGAACGTTATATGCACGCTAACCCGACTTTATTTGGGTGGGGGAGTTTAGACCCTATGGAATTGGTGCATAATTACAGCAGTAAAGCGGCGGGTGTTGGGTTTTATAACCCAGGTTATTATAAAAACAGCGCAGTTGATGAGCTGATTGAAGACGCGCTTCGTCAACCTGACCAAACAGCCGCTATCCCTCTTTGGCAAAAAGTTGACTGGAATGGCACGACAGGAGTGGGGGTTAAAGGGGACGCAGCTTGGGCTTGGTTAATGAATCTACAACATATTTACTTGCTGAATAATTGTGTGGATTTAGGCGCGAGTGCACCCGAAATTCACGGTTCTTGGTCAGTATTAAATAACGTTGATGAATGGGCATGGACTTGCCAGTAATGCGAACCACACTTGGGCTTTTATTGCGGTTTATTTGTTTGTTAACCGTCACTGCAGCGGGGATTTTTATCCTACTGAGTTACTCGCCTATTGACCCAATAAAAGCCTATATTGGCAATGATTTGATGCATGTCCCCCCTGAACAATATGCGTTAATTGCAGCTCGTTGGGGGCTAGATCAACCATTATGGCTGCAATTTTGGCGCTGGTTTTCGCAAATGTTACAAGGGGATATGGGGTATTCCATGCTTTATAATACCCCTGTTGTCCAAGTGATATCAGACCGCCTTGTGCCTTCCCTTGCCCTTCTAATTTGTGCTTGGCTTTTTTCTGGGGTTGTGGGTTTTGCTTTAGGGGTTATTGCAGGGCGTTATTTAAACCGTTGGCCTGATAAGCTGATTTCAACCTTATGTTACTTGCTTGCGTCACTACCTGTTTTTTGGGTTGGTCTTTTATTACTTTCTTTATTTGCGGTTTCACTACAATGGGCGCCAATTTGTTGTGCATGGCCGATAGGGTTGGATGAACAAACTGCCACTTTTACACAGAAGCTTCATCACCTAGTTTTACCTGTTATTGCTTTGGGTATGCTAGGCATTGGTAACATAGCTCTACATACGCGTGCGAAAGTTGTTGAAGTATTGAATAGTGAGTTTATTCATTATGCACAGGCACAGGGTGATAAAGGTTGGTCAATGATCTGCTTTCATGTGTTAAAACATGCGATTACCCCAGCAATTTGTTTACAGTTCGCTTCCGTAGGGGAGTTACTTAGCGGAGCACTATTAGCAGAAAAAGTCTTTGCTTATCCAGGGCTTGGTCAGGCAACCATCGACGCTGGGTTACGGGGGGATATCCCCTTGCTGATGGGGATAGTTATGTTATGTGCAGCACTGATTTTCTTTAGTAACACGATTGCTGATGTACTGCTAAAAAAGGTGAATAAGGGAGTGATGAGAACCTCATGACATATAACCCAAATCGTGCTTTGTTTAAGTTGGTCATTTCTTTGCTTTTATTGTCTATTTTGGCTATTTACGCTTTTGGGTTTTCCATCAATGATGTTGAAATGAGCTTACTCGATAGGCGGCAAGCACCTTCTTGGCAACATGTCTTTGGAACGGATAATTTAGGGCGTGATTTATTCGAGAGAACTTTTCAAGGTGTTGCTACAAGCTTGCAAATTGGTTTGATTGCCGCTTTTTCAAGTGGGTTAATTGCTGTGGTGATGGCAGGTTTATCCTCTTTAAATAAAACAATGGATTACGCTGTCCGAGGCATAATTGATGCCTTACTTGCTTTGCCTCATTTACTCCTATTGGTATTAATTTGTTTTACATTAGGTGGCGGTAAAATGGGGGTGATTTGGGCGGTGGCTCTGACACATTGGCCAAAACTGACGCTAATTTTACGTGCTGAATTGCAGCGTGTAAGCCAATCAGACTACATTATGCTCTCTCAACGTATTGGTAACAGCGCTATTTACCGCTGGCGTTATCACTATTTACCTATGATTTTACCTCAGTGGATAGTTGGGACTCTACTGATGTTTCTTCATGCGGTGTTGCACAGTGCGGCATTGAGCTTTTTAGGGTTTGGTTTATCCCCCCACGAGCCTTCTCTTGGCATTTTACTTTCTGATGCACTGCGTTATTTGAGCACTGGAGCATGGTGGTTGGTGGTATTCCCTGGTGTTGCTTTAATGGGGTTGGTACTGTTATTTGACCAGTTCGCTAAAGCCGTGCAGCAGTTATGGTTAAAGGGGGTTGCATGTTGAGTTTAGACAATTTAACGATTGATGTGGCTCAATTCCGTTGGTTAGGGCGTAAGCGCTGGTCACCTTTATTAAAAGGCATTTCATTAGATATTCAACCGGGTGAAATGGTAGCACTGGTTGGTGGGAGTGGGGAAGGGAAAAGCCTGTTATTGCAAAGTGTTTTAGGGTTACTCCCTGAAAATATGCGTTGTCGTGGCGATATTAATCTTAATGGCAAACGGCTAACAGAAAAAAATAAGCCACAACATCGTGGGAGTTCCTTATGTTATATACCTCAGGGGGTGAGTGCCCTTAACCCGTTGATCAGAATTGGCCCTCAGTTAGAGCGTGCAGCTATACTCAGTGGGCAGCATATTAAAATGCATGATGTGGCTCGCCATTTACAGAAATATAACTTACAAAGCTCGTTAGTCGGCCATTATCCAAGCCAATTATCAGGCGGAATGGCAAAGCGAGTGTTAGCGAGCAGCGCCACGCTATCTTGTGCGGAATATATTTTAGCTGATGAAATTTCATCGTGGCTGGATGATGAACATGCTGTTCAACTTCTTGAAAATATACAAACGCTTTGTCACGATGGGCGAGGTGTTTTATGGGTCACTCATGATCTCTCCATGGCAGTACGTTTTGCAGACCGCATTGCACTATTGCGCAATGGGGAGATGGAAGAAGTATTGAGTAGCCAAAAATTAAAGCAAGGTGGTGGTGGCAAGTGGTTGCAATCACTATGGAATGCACTACCTGAACACCAATTTATGGCAATGAAATGAGTGTAATTGAAAGCGTTTTAGATGTTAAAAACTTATGTATTGAGCAAGGTAACCAAGTATTATGGGATAACTTTAGCTTTTCACTTGGTCATCATGAACGCCTTGGGATTTCAGCGCCAAGTGGTTTTGGAAAAACGACATTAGGGCGGGTATTAGCGAAGTGGCAAAAGCCAACCCAAGGGCATATTCTATTTGAAGGCAAGCCATTAAATAACCAGGGGTATTGCCCAATCCAGCTAGTTCCTCAACACCCTGAAAAAAGTTTTAATCCTTACCGTACTGTCGGTGCCAGTTTATATGATGCATGGCGACCAGAAGCTGATTGGTTAGCACAATTTTCAATAAAGCCCGAATGGCTAGACAGGCGGCCAAACGAGCTTTCTGGTGGGGAGCTTGCTCGGATTGCACTATTACGTGCTTTAGACCCTCGAACTAAAATTTTAATCGCAGATGAAATAACGGCTCAATTAGATGCCAATTTACAAAAACAGATTTGGCAGCGTTTAATCACATTATCGCAAGAGCGCCCATTAGCTATGATTATTTTTAGCCATAACAGAGCACTATTAGAGAAAGTTTGCTGCCGTGTTATCACATTAGGTCAATTATCAAAATGATGGGTTAATTTAATTGGCCCCAGTGATTTGGCTAAGCTTATCAATTTCTGCTAATAAATCATCTACATTAGGGCGATAACCGATCCCATAATCAACCCCCTCGGTATATGTCGACTTTTTGATAATTTCTCGCATTCCCCACGCAGATAAAACGATTTCATTTTGTTTGGCGTAGTCTTGGATTAATGCAAGGGCGCCAGAACACAAAGGTGTTGCACTTGAGGTCCCTGAGTAATCTTTTGAATAATTACGATTATTACCGGGTAATTTCTGCAATGAGCTATACCCCGTGGTGGTGACACTCCAGTCTCCCCATGAATTTATCAATGAGGTTTTTTGGTTGTAGTTTGAGAAATAAGCGCGTGTCCCCGAAAGATGATTACAAGCGCCCACTAACATGCTGCCGCTATCCCCATAGTCAGCCATCACGCCCGGTAAATTTAAGTCTAAACCACCGTTACCAGCAGCAAGGATTACAACTGCTCCTTTATCAACCATGATTTTAATGCGTTCCCACCAACTTCGAATGGCTGTTGCCGGAAGCAATTTCTCATTAATTTTAAATTGTATATCTAGGCTAACAATGTCTCCGGGGGCGACGTGTTTAGTTAATATATCGAGGTCTCCAGTATCGTAAAAGTAGTATTGGCAATCATAGGCGATCCCCGTCACACCGAATGCATTATTGGTGGCGACAATACAACCTGTTGATGCAGTTCCATGGTTGCAGTCTTCAGTTTCAGGGCGGCTATAGACTACTGTTATTTTTGAATCTTTTAGATCTTCATGGTTTTTATATACGCCAAAATCTAAATGTCGAACTACCGCTTTTGAACCATTGACATGTTTATTCCATGCGTTGCGAATATTCATGCCTTTTGGGGCATCTAAATAAGTTTGTAAGTGATTAAAATTTGGTGTTATGTCATCAACATTATCTACCTGCTCGGTATTTTCTGGGGGATTCTGATTAAATGGTAACTGCGGAGGTGTATATAACGCCGTATTTGGGGTAACACAACAATATTCAACATATTCAAAAGTTTCAATTAGATTAGCAAGTTGTAATAGGCTCTCAAAATCAGTTTCTTTGTCATAAGTTACATAATCATATTGGCTGATGGGCTGGCTATTAGTTGAATTAACTGGGGCAATATTAATAGGTATTAAGTCTATTAACAATTTAGTTTCAAGTAAAGTATACTTGCCTTTTAGTACTTTGATATCTAACTTATAATTATTTACCCCCGCTACTTTTTGATTAATTGTTTTTGTTTTTACTGGGCTGTTATATTCCTTAACCTGAGTTTGAATACTGTTTATATTGAAAGTGATCGCTTTTGAATTAAGTTTTTGCTTACTTTCACTTAGCGTTTCATATGTAACCTCAGCATGGTAATCTCCTGATTTATCTATATTAAATAGGTGGTGATTTTCTTTGGTAATTATAGAGTCTATTTTATTTTTATTTAAAAATAAACCAACCTCAACATTAGTTTCTTCTGTATTATTAAAATTAACTAAAATCCCACTTAAATTAAAGTCTATATATTTATAAATTTTTATACTCATCGTATCTCTTTATATTAATAGTTATTGGTTGTTCATTGAATTGGTATTCTATTTAAGGTTTGTTTTTTACTTGTTGCAATATTAATTATTTACTAGTTATTAATGAAAAAAATTCACAATATTAATTATGCTTTATTTATTTTTATTTTTGACAAATGTCATAGGGATATCTTCCTCCTTCAATTATTTTACCCTCACAAATGAAAATGATAACCATTACTATTTATGGGGTAAATATATGCCTTATCCATTAAAACAGCATAAATTAACGTACTATATTGCTTTAACCTTCAGTATCAGCACGTTAGCGACTACTAAAGTGGTGGCTGCTCAGCAACCGACAAAACCAGAGGTAATAATTGTCAATTCTTCTACGCAGCACAGCCGCTTAACCCCAAGCGAACAGCAAGAGAAAGAGAAACTTGAAAAAGTTGCTGGGGGAACAAACCTCGTGATGATAGAGAAAGACTCCCGCCTTGCCACATTACAGGATGCGCTTGATTACCAGCCAGGGTTAATTATTCAAAATTTTTTCGGTGGGATTGATCAGCCAAGACTAAATATCCGGGGGTCTGGGGTACAGAGTGCTCCTCTTGCTCGCGGTGTTTTATTATTACAAGACGGCTTACCAGCAACTGATGCAGATGGTAGTTTCCATATTAGTACACTAGAAATGCGGGATGCACGCATGGTCAGTGTACGTCGAGGAGCAAATAGCCTTAACCCTCAAAGTAATAGCCTTGGGGGGGAACTAGATGTTCTGTCTTATACCGGAAGAAATGAACAAGGTCGTTTACGCTATGAGTACGGCTCTCATGGGCGTGAAGCGCTACAAACGGCTTTTGGTGGTGTATCTGATAATGGGTTATTTGATGGGCGTGTTAATTTTACCTATGACCATTTTGATGGTTATCGTAAACATTCCTCCTCTCAACGAAAAACATTACGTAGTAATTTTGGCTATATTACTGATAATTTTGAGAATAGAACGTGGTTAAATTGGACGGACTTACGTTTTGATGTTGCTGGGCCTGTTTCTGAAGAAGTACTAAACGATAACCCTACCGAGGTCTACCCGATGGTATGGCTACGTGATCCGCATCGTAATGTTGAACAATTTCGGGTTGCTAACCGTTCCGATTGGCAGGTAGGTAACCAAGCCATAGGGGCAGGGCTATGGCATATTCGTACTCATGATAACTTCACTACGCCTGCATATTACCGTTTTAGCCGTAGTCACAGTGAAGGTTTACAGCTAACGTATAATATTGAAACTGAGCCTGTTACCTATCGCACGGCATTAGCGTGGGATCAAATGACGCTGCAAACAGAACTGATGCAAAATCGAAAAGGTACGCCAGCGGATAAGAAAAAAATAGGTAAATATGACGGACGTGCGCAAAATATCTATGGCAGTGTTGGTGTCGATATCCATATTACACCAGCCGTGACAGTGAATTTAGATATGAAAGGGACACATGCACGTCGTGATGTTGAAAAGCGGCAAAGCCATCTTTCACTTGATCAAAACTGGACATTTTGGACACCAAAGGCCGGTATTGTTTGGCGTCCAACGGAAAGTCAGCGCTATTTTGCGAATATTAGTGCTAGCGAAGAGCCTGCGACGTTCTGGGAGATTATCAACTCGGGTAATGGAAAGCTAACCAAACTTTCGCCACAAAAAGCGGTTACTTATGAGATTGGTGGTGAGGGCGATATAACAGAAGCCTTGAAGTGGAACCTTGCGCTATATCGTAGCCAAATTAAGGATGAATATATAACAACCTATGACAGTGCAGGGACGGTTGTGGGGGTATTCAACTATGCAGCTAAAACACGTCATCAAGGTTTAGAAGCCGGCTTGGCTGGGCGCATTGGAGCAGGCCCTGGCGATTTTAATTACCGAGTTTCTTGGACTTACAATGATTTTCGTTTTATGGGGGGAGAATATAATGGCAATTATATCGCAGGTATTCCCCGTAATATCATTGCTGCCGAGGTTTTGTATGAGATAGGCGATTGGAGCGTAGGCCCGAATATCCATTGGGCGCCTACGGATATGGCAGTTGATCATCAAAACAATCTTGATATTCAAAAACGCAAGCACTATGCGATATTGGGGCTCAAAGGGAGCTATAAACCAACCGAACAATGGTCCCTTTACTTATCAATGGATAATTTGACGGATGAACGCTATGCAACAACATCAGTTGCTAACCAAACGGTAACAGCGAGAGACAGCACATTATTCCCCGGAATGGGCTTTAATGTGAATGGTGGAGTGACCTTTAATTTCTGATAATTAATAAACGCATTAGCGCAAGTTAATGCGTTTTCCTTAAAATGGGCGCTGCGCAGAAATAGATAACTGTGTCAGGTAATTTTCGTTATAAATGTGCACCGTATCTTTTTCGATACCAATAAACCCTTTTTGACGCCAGCCAGAGACTAAACGGCTCAGTGTTTCATAACGTATTCCTAATTTTGCTGCTAATTGCCCTCGAGATAATGGCAGAACAATATTTAGGCTTAATTGTTTGTGTTTTAAATCAATAAGATAAGCGGCAAGCCTTTGCTCTGCTGAGCTGGAAGTCAGCCAATCAATATGATTGATATTTTCATAAAGCTTACTGCTAAAACGCATGAGTAACTTTTCCATGATGTGTGGGCATGCATGGCAAAGGCGCAGAATATCACGTTTATCTAGTAATAAAGCTTCCCCATCAGTTTTGGCTCGTAAGCTCATAGGGTAACGGTTGTGAGGCATAAACACGGCAGCAATTGCGACGATTTCCCCGACATCAAACAAACCAAAAACTTTCTCTTCGCCTAAATAGGTGTGCCGATATACCTCTATTTGGCCACTGATCATCAAAGGGCAATGTTTGAATGGTTCCCCTTCGTGGTTAATTATTTCACTACTTTTAAACCGTATATAGCCACAATTTTCCAGCAATAAAGATAATTTTTCATCTTCAACTGATTGAAATAAAGAACATATTTTTAGCGAGTCTAAAGATTGTGTATGGGGGAAAATATTTTTGACAAATGTCATAGGTCTTCCTCTTTTGCCGCCTTAGAATAGTCAGAGTATAAATGATAATCATACACATTATCAATTAAGATATTGGCGGGGAATTGAATAACCTTATGATAAATAATGCTTTTAGAATAGTGACAGTCTTCGTAACTTTTTTGGGGATGCTAAGCCCAGCCACTTCCCAATCAATTGATTTTACCGATATGTCAGGTGATAAAGTTCATTTATCTGCCCCTGCAAAACGTATTGTGGTGATCCCGATCCCTGCCGCTTCGATGCTAGTGGGGATGGACGAAAGTAGTGAGAAGCTGGTGGGGATGCACCCGTTTGCGAAGGTCGCCGCACGAGAGGGCATGCTGGGTCAAATGTTTTCACCGGTCTTACAGGTGAACTCTAATGTGGTGGGGAATAATTTTACACCAAATATTGAGGCATTGTTGAATGTTGAACCAGATTTAGTATGGCAATGGGGGCATCGAGGGGATGACATTATTTCACCAATGCGAAATGCAGGGTTGACGGTTGCTACACTTGATTATGGGCAAGAAAGTTATACCCAAGAATGGGTCCGCCTAATGGGGCAAACGTTAGGCCATAATGAAAAAGCGCAAAAGATGATCGAGTGGCGCCAACACGTCATCGCATTGCTTTCCTCAACCACCGCCAAAATTCCAGAATCCGAACAGCCTCGCGTTTTATATCTATCTCATTTTAAGCAGAGTATTCAAACCTTTGGCTCAACTTCACATAATAATGCAGATTTTGCTTTAGCAGGTGGTGTGAGTTTAAACCGCGACCTCACTGGGCCAAGAACCTTAAATATAGAGCAAATCTTAGTTTGGAACCCAGATATCATTTTATTGGGCAATTTTGAAGAGGGTTTATCCCCTGAGGATGTGTATCAAAATCCGATGCTAAGCGAAGTGACTGCGGTGAAAAACCAACGAGTCTATAAATTACCGATTGGTGGGTTCATTTGGGATGCGCCTAACCAAGAAACGCCTTTGTATTGGCAGTGGCTAGCAATGATCTTCCATCCAGAAACCGTAAAAGTACCAATACGAGAGGAAATTCGTCAACGTTATCAGCAACTTTACGGTTATAACGTTTCAGAGCAACAAATCGATGGTATTTTGCAAATGGGAATGAACAAAAAAAGCCTGCACTACCTTTCTTTGATGGGGAAACCTGATGCGTAATTCGCAAATTCTGTGGGGTGGCTTAGTTATTTGTTTATTACTCACTTTTTTATTGGCGCTGAGTTGTGGGCGTTATCCTGTTTCGTTTTCTGCTGTTTTTCATATTTTCTATGACACCATTTTAGGCAATGACACTGGTTTAGCATACAGTCGCACGGAACAGAATGTGGTATTAAATGTCCGTTTACCTCGGGTTTTGATTGCGGGGGTCGCAGGAGCAGGTCTTGCTGTGGCAGGGGCTGCGCTACAAGGTATTTTCCGCAACCCATTAGTTGGCCCGCAAATTATCGGGGTGTCATCGGGTGCGGCGTTAGGTGGTGCCTTAGCTATCTTGCTGTTTTCTTCATTATTTATAACTATTTCCTTTGCTTTTGTGGGGGGGTTATTGGCGATTGTATTGGTTTTCTTGTTAGGGTTGAATCGCCAAGGTAGCCAGTTATTAATGTTGATTTTAGCTGGTGTGATTATTAACGCTTTTTTTGCTGCTTTGATCTCATTAATTACGTATTTTGCCGACCCAAATAATACCTTACAAACAATTGTTTTTTGGCTAATGGGCAGCTTTGCTAGCGCGTCCTATTTAAAACTATCCATCATCTTTCCAGTAGTTCTAGTTGCTGTTCTGGTCATTTTTGCTCTTCGTTTTCGCATCAATGTGTTGTCTCTTGGTGAGGAAAATGCACAGGCTTTGGGGATGAAAATTAACCGTACACGCTGGGCGGTTTTACTTTGTGTAGCCTTGATCACCAGTGCAACCGTTGCGGTATCTGGAACGATTGGTTGGGTAGGCCTAATTGTTCCACATATTGCTCGGATTGTGGTAGGGCATGATCATCGTATCTTACTTCCGGCGAGTGCAGTGATTGGTGGGGGATATATGGTTGGTGTTGATACCTTCGCTCGAAGTATTACCAATGCGGAGATCCCGCTCAGTGTGATCACTGCATTAATTGGAGCCCCTATTTTTGCCTTACTTATTCACACGCTAAATAAAAGGGTGGCTGACTTATGATCGATGTTGAACAGCTCAATTTCACGATAGGTCAACGCCAACTATTTACTGATTTAAGCTTTAAACAGCCAAAAGGCAGTATTGGTGCAATTTTGGGGCCAAATGGCCGCGGGAAAACCACGTTATTGAGGTTATTACTCAGTTTACAACAAGGTGCGACAGGGAAAGTACGGATAAATGCTCCTGTTGCTTATGTGCCACAACTTAGTAGTTCATTATTTCATTATTCAGTGCGGACTATGGTGAGTCTTGGGCGCATTCGCCACTTACCTTGGTATTCCTCGCCCAGCAAAAAAGACCATCAGATAGTTGAGCAATGTTTAACCTATTTAGAATTGAATCACTTTGCTGATCAACCGTTTAACCGCCTTAGTGGGGGCGAGAAACAAATGGTGATGATTGCTAGAGCGTTAGCTAGTGAGCCAGAAATTCTCATTCTTGATGAGCCTACATCGGCTTTAGACCTAGCAAATCAAGACAATGTGCTTAGCGTATTGCGTGATTTAGCCGCGCACCGAGGAATGACCATCTTATTTACCAGCCATTACCCTCAGCATGCCCTGCATATTGCCGACCATTCCTTACTACTGTTTAACAGTGGCAGTTTTTTATTTGGCGGTTCTCAAACCATTCTAACGGAAGAAAACCTCGCAAAGCTTTACCAATTACCGGTGGCTATAACGGCTATTAATGACCAAGGTCGACAGACACATGGGGTCATTCCGTTATTTAGGTGATTATTTTCGAAGATAAATAAAATTATTAAATTGAGGAATATAAAACAATGAGTGATAACACAATAACTCCATCAGAAGCGCTTACCATCAGCACATTAATTAATTATACAGAACAGGGGATTGCCAGTCGTGTTCTGGCTAAAAATACTGGGGGCAATATGACCTTGTTTGCTTTTGATAAAGGCCAAGCACTTTCAGAACATAGCGCTCCCTTTGATGCTATCGTCATGGTTGTGGAAGGAAGTTTATTATTAACCATAGAAGGGAAGCCTGTCACCGCAAAGCCGGGGGAAATTGTCAGAATGCCAGCAAATATTCCCCATGCAGTTGATGCACCTGAGCCTGCAAAAATGTTGCTGGTAATGCTACGCGAACCTAATACTGATTGTACACATTAACTTAGAGGCGATTATGGATAAATCATTTACAGCTCATGAGGCTGGACATAAATTTTTAGCTCGCCTAGGGAAAAAACGCTTGCGGCCCGGCGGGAAAATAGCAACTGAATGGCTACTTAGTCAGTCTGGCTTACATGCAAAAAGCCACGTCCTTGAAATTGCCTGTAATATGGGGACAACTGCTATTGAAATTGCTTCACAATTTCGTTGCCACATCACTGGTATTGATATGGACAAACAAGCTTTGGTACAAGCTAAAAAAAATGTTGCGGATCATGGTTTAACTGATTTGATTACCATTCAAATGGCAGATGCCTCAAAATTACCATTTGCAGATAACAGCTTCGATGTGGTGATTAATGAGGCAATGCTAACGATGTATGGTGATAAAGCAAAAACAAAGCTATTACAAGAATACTATCGTGTATTAAAGCCGGGGGGCCGTTTATTAACCCATGATATTGCTTTGAAAGATGAACAGGATGTCCAGCAAGTAGCAGCTCAACTGCAGCAAGTTATTCATGTTAAAGCGCAACCTTTGCCACAAACTCAGTGGGTTAACTTATTCAAACAAACAGGCTTTCAAAATGTGATGTCGATAACGGGGCCAATGACATTATTGTCTCCGAAGGGGCTAATCTATGATGAAGGGCTATTAGGGGCGATGAAAATTATTAGAAATGCGTTAAAAAAAGAAAACCGCCCACAATTTTTGCAGATGTTCCGCCATTTTCGTCGAAACCGTGGAAAGTTAAACTACGTTGCCGTGGTTAGCATGAAATAATTAAAAGGAGCCGTTAAGCGCAAGGATGCGTGATTAACCCCTTCCGTCATCATTCTCTCTCTTATTAAGTATTGGTAATGATAATAATACTTATATACATCTTTATTATTAGTTATAATTGATGATAGTTTTTATACAAAATAATAAGCAATGATTTAATCATGCTTTGTGAATTGTTTGTAAATTGATCACGCTGACTTTTATGACCACATTTAAAGGCCTAATTTAATGAAAATAAAACACCTTTTCATTCTTTCACCATGTTTACTCCCTTTCGTTTCCCCCTCAGTATTCGCCGCCGATAAAAAAGAAGAACAAATTACGGTATCTGCAACTCGTGGTTATAAGGCTGTTTCTGAAATGGCACAAACCACTTGGGTGATTGATAATGCTGAAATTGAGCAACAAGCGGAGGGCGGGAAGGAGTTAAAAGATATTTTAGCTCAGTTAATCCCTGGGATGAGTGTTAGTGGCCAAGGTCGTACGAATTATGGTATGAACATGCGTGGTCGTTCGATGATTGTCATGGTAGATGGCGTGCGTTTAAACTCTTCTCGTAGTGATAGCCGCCAACTAGACTCTATCGACCCTTTTAATATCAATCATATTGAAGTGATCTCTGGCGCTACTGCGATGTACGGCGGTGGTAGCAGCGGTGGTTTGATTAATATTGTCACGAAAAAAGGCCAAGAAGAAAAACAAGTTTCTCTTCAGTTAGGTGGAAAAACAGGCTTTAACAATGGCAAAGATCATGATGAAAATGTTGCAGCGGCTGTCAGCGGTGGTAATGAAAACGCTCATGGACGTGTTGCTGTAGCTTATCAACGTTATGGTGGTTGGTATGATGGAAAAGGGAATGCGATCAATATCGATAATACGCAAACAGGTCTGCAATTTTCTGACCGTCTAGATATCATGGCATCAGGTACGATTAATGTGGATGAAAAACAGCAGATTCAAGCTGTATATCAACATTATAAAAGTGAGTCGGATGGTAAACATGGCCTATATTTAGGGAAAGATTTTTCTGCGGTAAAAGGGCAAAGTGATGCCTACAATAGCGGTAAATTAAATTCTGACCGTTTACCGGGTACTGAGCGTAACTTACTTAATTTGCAATATTCAAATGCGGATGTATTCGGGCAAGATTTTGTAGCGCAAGTTTATTATCGTGATGAATCACAAAAGTTTTATCCATTCCCAACCCTCAAAGGGAAAGAGGTGACAAGCATTAGTTCATCCGACCAGCAAACCAATTTCTATGGAACTAAGCTGACATTTAATAGCCAACCAATGGATGAGCTAACGTTAACTTATGGTGTGGATGCAGAACATGAGCAATTCCGTGCCAATCAAATGTTCTTTGATTTAGACAAAGCCAAAGAATCGGGGGGAATGGATTTAACCAAAGCTTTCCAAATTGGCCGATATCCGAGTTATACCACCACGAACATGGCGACATTTTTACAAAGCAGCTATGACATTTCGCCAATGTTTACATTAAGCGGTGGCGTGCGTTACCAATATACTGAAAATAAAGTGGATGATTTTATTGGTTATTCACAGCAAGAAGCTATTGCGAATGGTAACGGTAAATCCGCAGATACGGTTCCGGGCGGGAAAACGGATTATAACAACTTACTGTTTAATGCGGGGGTTTTAGTTAACCTAACGGAAGAGCAACAAACATGGTTTAACTTCTCACAAGGTTTTGAAATTCCTGATATTGCTAAATATTATGGTACAGGTACCTATTCATCTACTCCAGATGCAAATGGCCATTGGAATTTAAAGAATAGTGTGAATATTAATGATACCAAAGTTAAAGGTATCAAGGTTAACTCCTTTGAGTTAGGTTGGCGCTATACCGGTGAAAACTTACGCACGCAAATAGCCACCTATTATTCCCTATCTGATAGAAGCTATGGTATCAATAAAGATGATATGACCATCTATATGAAGACCGATAAACGTCGTATTTATGGGGTAGAAGGTGCCGTTGATTACTTCTTTGATGATTCAGACTGGAGTGTAGGAAGCAACTTCAATCTACAAAAATCAGAATCGAAAGTTAATGGTAGTTGGGAAAAATGGAGTGTTGATTTTGCTAGCCCATCTAAGGTTAACGCTTACGTTGGCTGGGAGCCAAATGACTGGGCATTACGTTTACAAAGCCAGCAGACATTTAACTTAACGGATGCAGCAGGCAAAAAATTAGATGGTTATAATACCGTTGATTTATTAGGAAGTTATATGTTGCCAGTCGGTAAGGTCAGCTTTGCTGTAGAGAACTTACTCGACAAAAATTACTCTACAATTTGGGGGCAGCGTGCTCAAGGATTGTATAGCCCTAAATACGGAGCTCCGAGCCTTTATGATTATAAAGGTCGCGGTAGAACCTTTGCGCTTAATTATAGCGTGACATTTTAAATGATTGACATAAAGCCACTTTAGAGTGGCTTTATGCTTATAGAATGATGCAGATTTAAGGTAAAGAGATATCCTATGAAATTATTTCTGGCAGGGTTATTGTGCTTATTTAGCGTTTGGGTACAGGCTAAAACGCCAACGCTGATCACCGATCTACAAGGCCGAGAGGTGATGGTAAATCTTCCGGTTGAAAAATTATTTCTAGTTGATGGTCGCGATATTTTGCCAATTGATATTGCTGGTGGTAAGGAGGGCATTTCACGTATTTCGGGGTGGAGTGATTCATTAACACAATATGCGCCAGACTTAAAACAAGCTTATTTTGCGGCGGTTCCTGAGCTCGAAAATATCCCAACATTGAAAAAAACACGAGAAGCGGGCATCCAAATTGAGAAATTAATAGAACTCGCGCCTGAAGTCGTGATTATGCATAAGGCTAATTATGGGTCGATGCGTGATAGCCAATTCTTACCACAATTAGAAGCCGCGGGTATTAAGGTTATTTTTATTGATTTTCGAATGGATATTGCGAAAAACACCCCGAAAAGTATCTTATTATTAGGGCAATTGTTAGGTACGCAAGAAAGAGCAGAGCAGTTTGCAACGTTGTACCAAGAAAAATTAAAGGCGATAGAGTCTCAGTTGGTTCAGCCGTTTCCTTCCGTGTTAATTGAAGCGAATGCAGGGCTATTTGCAGATAACTGCTGTCAGCTATATGGTCGTTCAGGCTATGGCGTTTTGGCATCGTTAGCGGGGGGAAATAACCTCGTTGCTGATAGCTTTCCAGCTAAAGGGGCAGAAAGTTCCATTGAGAATATTATTACATTAAACCCTGATTTTTATCTCTTAACAGGGGCGGATTGGCATAATTTTAACCGCCGTTCAATTGCAGTCAGCTTAGGATACCGTGCAAATAAATCTGATGCACAAAAGCAATTGGTGGTATTAGTCGATAGGCAAGGCATCTCCTCATTAACATCGGTAAAAGAAAAACGGGTGATGGCGATTTACCACAACTTTTACAATAACCCGATGAATATATTTGCTATTGAAGCAATGGCAAAATTTATGCACCCTGAGATATTTACTAAGTTAAACCCAGAGCAGAACTTAACGGATTTTCAAAAGCAGTTTACTCAATTGCGCTCGGAAGGCGTTTTCTGGGTTACATTATAACTTATCATCACATCTGACTTTTTGTTAGCAAGGATAGCTAACAAAAAGTTTGGTCATTTTTTATCATTATAAAATCAAGTGACATACCTCTAAGCCTTGTTATATCGGGCTCATTCATTGATTTATTTCTTCTTTATAAACGAACCTATTAAAGACCCTGCGGAAATGGAAGCAAAAACAGCATAATGCAATATTATAGCCACTTTTTATAAGTGGCTTTTTTTATAAATATTATCGCCCTCATTTATTCGGTTGGTAAAATCGGCAAAAGTCACAAAACAAGTTTGTGCCTTTTAGCGATTTCTCATCGTTTTACCTGTCAGTTTACATGATGTTAAAAACGCACTCAGAAGCTCGCAAGACCGTTCTAAACTTTCAGCATAGTTTAAGGGTGTTCGTGTCTTAAAATTGTTTTGAGTGGCTTTGATTGGGGGGAGCGGGCGATTTTAACTAACTGACTCACCCGTTTAACATAATGGATCTTGCTTATAAGAAACGAGAAAAAAATTGAATTAAATCCATTCAATAATAGATAATTTACCTTAAGTGTACGATACTATTTTTTATTTCCAATGAACAGGAACTGTACATGAGAGTGTGTACTTTAGCTTTTTTCATTCTTCCACTCTTTATTTTAGGGTGTTCGCCTGACGAGAAACCGAAAGAGAACATCGCCTATGTGGGGGCGAATTTATTGGGGTATAACCATGTGGCAGATACCAATATCAATTGGTTTTCAGTCAATGGCTATCGGGGTCGAACCGGGGGGTTTACGTGCTG